>NZ_KV803727.1:0-285 GCF_001811125.1 Anaerococcus sp. HMSC068A02
ATAAAAAATTATCTTGATGAAGATAATGAAGCATTTATTCATTCCATTCAAAATGAAATGGAAGAAAAGGAAAAGGCACATATAGAAAAGAAAAAGATAAGATTAACAGAAAGCCAAAACAGGCTTCAAGAGCTGGAACGATTGATGTGCAGAATTTATGAAGATATGATTTTAAATAAGATACCGAATAATCGCTATGAAATTTTAAATAACCAATATGAAACTGAGCAACTCGCGTTAAGTAAAGAGATTAAAGACTTAGAGCTTGTAATATCAAGATATGAA
>NZ_KV803728.1:0-1595 GCF_001811125.1 Anaerococcus sp. HMSC068A02
CCTGCTGTAATAGGAATGATAGTAATAGGTCTTTATCCACTAATGGATGGAATTTTTGCAGGAAATATTATAGGACAAACTGCAATGACAGCTTGTGGTGTAGCTATGCCACTTACCTTTTTTAATAGTGGAGTATCTACACTCATAGGTGTAGGTTCAGCATCAGTTTTATCAAGAGCTATAGGAAAGGGTGACCAAAAAACAGTTGATAAAATTATGGGGAATTTAATCTTTTGGGTTATTCTATTCTCATCAATTATTACAATAGGCGGAATTTTACTTGCACCACATTTTTTAGATATGGTTGGAGCAAGTGGAGAAATTAAAGAATATGGTATCAGATATTTACGAGTAATTTTCATTGGTTCTTTATTTGTAAACTTTACTCAATCAGCAAACATGGTTATGCGTGGAGAAGGATTAATGAAAAAAGCAATGCTCATTATGGGGCTAGGGGCTTTTTTAAACATAATTCTTGATCCCATTCTAATGAAATTAATGGGAAAATATGCAATTGAAGGGGCTGCACTTGCAACTATTACAGCACAATTTGTTCAAGCAATAATAACACTCCATTACTTCAAATATAAAAGTAAAGCAGTAAAAATAAATAAAATCAAACCTGATCAGGAAATAAAAAAAGAAATGTTTGGCGTAGGGTCATCTGCTATGATGATGCAAATTTTATTTATGATTCAACAAACAATGCTATATAAAATGTCATTTAAATATGGCGGAGATACAAATGCTATCTTGATGGCAGCAACACTTAGAATATATGCCTTTTCATTCATTCCACTTTGGGGAATGAGTCAAGGTTTACAACCTGTAGTTGGTACAAATTTTGGAGCGAAAAAATACGACAGAGTAAAAGAAGCTATGAAAGTATTTTCTATCGGAGGATTAGTTCTTGCATCAATATTTTGGATACCAACATTAGCATTTTCAAAGAATATACTTTCCTTATTTGGAGTAGAAGAAAGTATTATAACTCAGGGAATAGGAAACTTTAGACTATTTTATTCTATCTTTATCCTATATGGAGTAATGGTAATGACTATAACATTCTTCCAATCAATAGGAAACGCTAAAAAAGCCGGCATAATAGTAATGCTAAGACAGTTATTTTTATTCGTACCTGCCATGATTATTTTACCAATGATATTTGGAGTTAAAGCAGTATGGTTTGCAGAACCCCTTGTAGATTTAATTATGATAATAGCTGGTGTAGTAATGATGTTTGGGGAATTAAATAGGATGGATAAAATTAGTTTGAAAAATTCAAGTAATGAATAATAAGTGGGTTTATTTAAAAGAATGGAGGGAAATATGCAAATAAATATAATTAAAGTACATTTACCTTTTTTCTTTGGTTTACGCTATTTACAAGTTAGATAACTCAGTTAAAAAATTAAATACAATTACTATTAGAAAGAGTTTCTTTCATTCTAGAGGACTAACCATGCCCAAGAGCAGGAGTCCTCCTTTTTTTGTCTGAAAACATAAAGACAAAAAAAGAATGGAGGAAACATAAATGACAAAAGAATATTACCTTTATGTCGGTGGGCAAAAAATCAAAGTAAGTGAGCAGATAT
>NZ_KV803729.1:0-2854 GCF_001811125.1 Anaerococcus sp. HMSC068A02
GTATTGTAAGCTATTTAAAAGTATAAAAGGTACAAATACCTAAGAAATATATAAAAACATCAAAATAAAGCATTACACCACCAACAACCAAATAAAAACAATCAAAGGGAAGTATAGAAAAATTAAAGCCTATACTTCCCTTTTTTTAATTCAAACAAAGGAGAGATAAAACATGATAAACGAAGAAATAAGCAAAGAAGCAGGTCAAGCAGCACAAACTATAATAACATACACAATAAAGGCAGCAAAAGAATCAATCAACTTAGAAAAAGAAATAAGAAAAAAGATGAATGAAACTTTAGAAAAAGCAAATGGAAACCTAAAAAGCCTTATGGGAGATGAAATGAAAATAAAAGACTTATATAAAAAAGGACAACTAGAAAACATAAGCATAGATCAAAGCGACCTCAAAGACTTAAAAAAAGAACTAAACAAACTTGGAGTAAGTTTCTCAGTAATGAAAAACAAAGAAAGTAAAAACTATGAAATATTTTTCCAAGCCAAAGACATAAAAGTAATGGAATATGCCTTTAAACAAGTCATAGCCAAAGAAAATAAAAAAGAAAAAGAAAGTATCCTAAAACAAATAAAGAAATACAAAGACCTATCCAATAAAAAGGATAAGACAAAAGAAAAAGTCAAAAGGAAAGTAAAAGAAAAAGTAAAACCAAGTAAAAAAGATATGACCAGAGAAATCTAAGGGAGTAACGAAAAGTTACACCCTTAAATAACCACAATAACAAGACTTCCAAAAAGCAGAAGTCCAGAATTCCGAAAATCGGAAATCAAGAATTTCGATTATCGAAAATCAAGAAAGGAGCAGATATGGCAACAAACAAAAGATATTATTGGATAAAATTAAAAGAAGAATTTTTCACAGAAAATAAACAGAGGACATTGTCCTTAATGAGTCCAACCCATGTCCGACAAGAGATAGAGATAGAGAAAGATATAGAGATAGATAAAGAGAGAGAGTGAGAGATAGAAAAGATTTAATATTTTTGGTATAATTATAGAAATTAGGCTTTGAAAATATTATGGATAATTGGCTTAAGATCTGTAAGCTAAATGAAATAAAGAGAAAATGGCTACAAGTTGTAGCCCCAAAAATATATAGGAGGTGAATTTTGTGGCAGAGAAAAATAAGAAAATTGTAGTTATAGATGAAACTACAATTAAAAGTAAGATTTACTATATACGAAATCAAAGGATTATGCTTGATTTTGAGTTGGCTGAAATCTATGGGTATACAACGACAAGATTTAACGAACAAGTAAAAAATAATTCGGAGAAATTTGATGATGATTTTATGTTTCAGTTGACGAAATCAGAGTTTGAAAACTTGATATCGAAAAAATCGACATCAAGTTGGGGCGGTCGTAGAAAACTACCTTATGCTTTTACAGAGCAGGGTATTTATATGCTTATGACTGTATTAAGGGGAGAACTTGCCGTTAAACAGAGCAAGGCTTTAATACGAATGTTTAAGCAGATGAAAGACTTCATCATTGAAAACCAAGATTTTATCGGTTCAAAAGAATTAGTACAAATAGCAATTCAAACAAATCAAAACACAAATGATATCGCAAGGATAGATAGTAAGATTAACACATTAGCTACTAAAGAAGATTTGAAAAAGGTAATGGATAATTTTATAGACCCGGAAACATATAAACATTTCCTCTTGATGAATGGAGATAAGATAGAAGCTGATGTTGCCTATACAAAAATATATAAATCAGCAAAGAAAAGTATTTATGTTATAGATAACTATATAGGGCTTAAAACATTAGAACTTTTAAGAGCTGCAAGAGATAAGACTCAAATCATAGTCTTTAGCGATAATGTTAAAAACAAGGATATGCTTACAAAAAACATCTTAGATGATTTTAGAAAAGACTATCCTAATATAGACCTGAAACTGAAGATAGCAGGTAAAAAATATCACGATAGATATATAGCAATAGACTGTGGAACAGAAAATGAAGCCTTTTATCTTTGCGGAGCTTCGTCAAAGGATGCGGGAAATAAAATATCAAGTATTACCAAGATAGAAGAATCTTCTAAAGATATGTACCATGATATGTTTAGTAAGATGTTAAATAATGAAGACTTAAAAATTTAATATACAAAAATAAAAATCAAAATAATTTACGTAAGGCGGTAGAAGTAAAAACTATCGTCTTTTTTTATTTGAAGAAAGGTAGGAGAGCATGGCAGATAAAAGAATGTTTTCACTAAAGATAGTTGATAGCGACTTATTTTTGGATATGCCACTAAGTAGTCAATGTCTGTATTTTCATTTATCAATGAGGGCAGATGATGATGGTTTTGTAAATAATCCTAAGAAAATCATCAAAATTATCGGAGCTAATGAAGATGACCTAAAAATACTTATTGCCAAAGGCTTTGTGATAGTCTTTGATCAGGGAATTATCGTCATTACTCATTGGAAGATAAATAACTATATTAGAAAAGACAGATATAAGCCAACAATGTATATAGAGCAGAAACAACAGCTTTATCAGACGGAAAATGGAGCATATATTTCAGAAGAAAAAGTTGGTTGTCATCTGGTTAACCAAAGGTTGTCAAGTGGTCAACCCAGTATAGATAAGGGTAGATTAGATAAGGTTAGTATAGATAAGGGGAGAGAAGAACAGTCCACCCCCATCTTTTATGGAGAATTCAAAAATGTAAGGTTAAGCAAAGAAGAATACAAGAACCTTAAAGAAAAATTAAACTCACACACAGAAATAATGATAAATAAACTATCAAGATACATGAAAAGTAGTGGCAAGACCTATCAAAACCACTATGCAACAATCTTAAAATGGTATGAAGAAGATAAAGA
>NZ_KV803730.1:0-284 GCF_001811125.1 Anaerococcus sp. HMSC068A02
CTTTTCATGTATCTTGATAGTTTATTTATCATTATTTCTGTGTGTGAGTTTAATTTTTCTTTAAGGTTCTTGTATTCTTCTTTGCTTAACCTTACATTTTTGAATTCTCCATAAAAGATGGGGGTGGACTGTTCTTCTCTCCCCTTATCTATACTAACCTTATCTAATCTACCCTTATCTATACTGGGTTGACCACTTGACAACCTTTGGTTAACCAGATGACAACCAACTTTTTCTTCTGAAATATATGCTCCATTTTCCGTCTGATAAAGCTGTTGTTTCTG
>NZ_KV803731.1:0-5031 GCF_001811125.1 Anaerococcus sp. HMSC068A02
ACGTAAAAAGTCCTCTCGGCTTAAAAACTAATGTTTTATATGATTTATTATTTTGTTGGTTTCGATAAAGAGTTATTGCTATGTGTAAGTAA
This sequence comes from Anaerococcus sp. HMSC068A02, assembly GCF_001811125.1. NCBI lineage: Bacteria > Bacillati > Bacillota > Tissierellia > Tissierellales > Peptoniphilaceae > Anaerococcus > Anaerococcus sp. HMSC068A02. The sequence goes on from NZ_KV803731.1 coordinate 93, forward strand.
TCCCAACCATAAAAAAGGATAAATGTATCTTATGTGACTAACAGAATTTAGTGTTCCCATTATTTATCCCTCCATTACTTAGCTACATATTTTTCCCTCCTAAATAAATCTTTTATAAACTTTAAATGCCATCTTTTTTGCATTTATCATTAGCAAATTTTATTTTCCTAACTAAGATAACAGCTAAACCAAATGACAAAACATCTGCCACTGGTTGAAGCAAATATATTCCAAATTGCCCAAATATATTTGATAAAGTATACAATAACGGAATATAAAATATTCCTTGTCGTGAAATTGAAATTATTGATGCCCAAAAATATTGTCCAATATTTTGCATTAGCATACTACTAATCGCAAAGTATCCTAAAAGTGGCATTGTAATACATTGAATACGCAGTATCTCTGTACCGGCTAAAATAACTTCATTATCATTTGACATTGTTCTAATAAGCGGTTCAGAAAAAACATATAACAAAATAGCCGCTATAATTAAAAATAAAGTACCTCCTGTTACTGCAAATTTAAAAGCCTTTTTAACTCTATCATATTGCTTTGCCCCGTAATTCATCGCACAGATAGGCTGAAAACCCTGACCCCAGCCTATCATTATCATATATGCTAATGCTAATATCCTTGAGCTTATTGTTAATGCTGCTATAACACCATCACCGTATTTTGCGGCTACAACATTCAGTAAAATTAAAGCGATACTTGTGATAAATTGTCTTGAAAAATTAGGCATTCCTCCTGCCAGAATATGATATACTCTATCTTTATTTATTCTTACTTTTTTTAAATCAACAGCAGTATTTCCATTTTTTTCTGATAAATTCGTTAATACGATGCAACCTGTAATTTGTCCTATCAATGTTGCATATCCAGCTCCAATAAAGCCGAATTTAAACCCAAACATCAATACAGGATCCAAAACCATATTGACAACCATTCCTATCAATAATCCTATCATTCCATCTTTCACATTCCCACAAAGTCTTAATTGATTGTAAAGAGTAATAGAATAAAGACCAAATGGTATGCTGACAATAATCACCTTTAGATACTGTACTGTAAAATTCAACAAACTTTCAGAAGCACTTCCACCTATAAATTTTGACAGCGGTAAAACAAAAAACCATGATAAAATAGCTATTAAAATACCAATGACAATAGCAAAGAGAATTCCAATAGACGATATAATTTCTGCTTCTCTTTCTTCATTTTCTCCAATTTTTTTTGACATTATGTTTCCACTTCCATACCCAAACCAAAATCCAATAGCTTGAATAAAACTCATAAAGCTAAACACGATACCGATAGCAGCTGTCATGGATTTATTATTTAAAATACCGACAAAAAATGTATCAGTCAGATTATAAATTACCATGACAAGCATACCTATAATGGTAGGAATAGAAGTTTTCACTAATAATGGCAGAAGATTATCGTTTAAAATGGCTTTTCTTTTCAATTCTTTTTTATTATTACTTGAGTTCATACTACAAACCTCTAACTACACCTTTATTACCGTCTACTTGAATCATATCCCCATCTTTGAATTTGGTAGTTGCAAAACCAACTCCAAGAACTGCCGGTATATTATATTCTCTTGCAACAATTGCAGCATGGCTCAAAGCAGAACCTGTATCTGCCACAACAGCACTTGCCAGCTTAAATAATGGAGTCCATTCAGGATCTGTAAGATGACAAACTAATATATCTCCTTTTTTCATTTTATAAAATTCTTTGGGACTATTTATTAAACACACCTTTCCAACTGCAATGCCAGTGCTTCCGCTTACTCCTTTTAAGACATCACCATCTGTTTTAAAAATCAATAACTTTGAAGCTTCCCAAACTTTTACTGCTAAAGGAAATTTTTCGTTTCTCCTATTTATTTTTTCCTTATCTGATTCATTTAAATTACCTCTGTTAATTACTTCCAACAGTTCTTTATGAAAAAGATTAGCCACTCCAGTTTCTATGTTTTCATCACCCAAGAGTATAAAGTTAATTCTTTTAACACACTTTCTCACATAATAAAATAGTGTTTCCCACAAATATTGACTTTCTTCACGAACCACATGAAAATATCTAAAATATTTTATCTGTTTTTCTACATCCTGATACTTTCTACCATAGATTTCCTTTACGCTCTCCATAAGCTTAGAAAAATCCTTTATATCGTTACTTTCATTACTATTTTCATTTAATATAGGTCGTAATATATTTATCAGCCTATCAGGATCCTCAAGAAATGTTTTTGCAGATAAACAATAACAATTATAATCAGATTTAAAACCATTATTTTTCATAAACTCATCTGATATATTCTTAAAATCATTATACTTTTTATATAATTCCTTAAAATTATCTCCGGAAATTATTGCTTTTTTTAAAGCTTCATTTTTTCTTATCTCACGAGCCATTTTATAGACATCATTTGTAACCACTGATGTTTTATTATCTAAGTCCCAATAAAAATCAAATGATGAATAATTGCTATTTACTTTTTTTATTATTTTGGTAAATTTCTTGCTATTTAAAACTGATGGAAATAATGCATATTTGAATCTATCATAAGCAAGCTTTTGCAAAAGAACATAACTTTCTTCTAAAAAATTTCCACACTCCGTTAATGTCATATTTTCAAAATTTAAGTGCTTGATTTCTTCTATTTCAACTTCATATATATTCATAAAATCTTTGCACTTCTTAAAACAGAACTCAAAATCTTTCATGTTCTTTAAAATATTAAAAAATTTAAAAATATTCTTTCCAATTCGCTTTCCGTCATCAGAAAAAGTTTGTATACCATCATCATCTATAATTGGATTTCTTGGTAAAATAATTCCACCTTCTGACAAAATGTTTACTTTCTGATCATTAATTGCCATCAAATAATCGAAATCAAGAACTCTATGTGCAAAAGGCATTTTTTCTAAAAAGAATGACATTACTTCTTGTGTATCCTTTTTGATTTTTTTACCCTTTATATACTTCTCTATTAAATCATTGTCAGTTATATCATTCTTGGAATTTTTTAATGTGGTAATCGCTCTCGCTTGTAAAATATAGACAATATCATTTTTGATAGCCCATTCAATATCCATAGGCATACCATAGTGTTTTTCAATCTCTAAACCGCACTTCATAAGTTCAAGTATTTCTCTATCATTTAATGCACGAGTTTTTCTTTTATCAGAGTTTACCGATACTTCAACAGTTTCCTTATCCCCGTATATAATCTGAGTTTCCTTACTTCCAATATTTACTTCGATTATATTTCCTGATTTGTCAATAATGTAGCTATCCGCTGTAACTCTTCCGCTTACAACGCTTTCTCCTAAACCAAAGCTTGCATTTATTTGTATCTCATTTTCTTTTTTGTTTACTGGGTTTACAGTAAATAAAACTCCTGATTTTTCACTCTCTATCATTTCTTGAATAACAACTGCAATAGAAACTGAAGTTTGATCATAACCTTGATGAAATCTATAGCTTACAGCTCTATTCCCCCAAAGTGAAGCATAACAATTACGCACCCCATTTAATACACTTTCAATACCTTGAACATTTAAATAAGTTTCTTGTTGCCCTGCAAAACTGGCATCCGGTAAATCTTCTGCCGTTGCTGAAGAACGCACTGCAACTCTTGTATTATTTCCAAGATTAAAATATTTTTCTCTTATTGCATTTTCCAATTGCTCAGGAAATTTCCCAGACTTTATCTTTCCTCTAAAATGCTCAGCTTCATTTAGAAGTATTTTTTCATCATCTGCTGATTTTTTAATTCCATTTTTAATGATAGTATCAATAGCATTTACTTTTAAAAAATCTCTATATGCGTCTGCTGTTATAACAAAACCACTTGGAACATTTATTTTAGCCGAAGTCATTTCTCCAAGATTAGCTCCCTTACCTCCAACAATTAATACATCTTCCTTTTTTATCTCATTAAAATCCAGAATCATTTATATCACCTTCCTTTTTACAATTAAATTTCTATATATTTAAAAACAATGCTTTGTATATAAATATTAAGTACTTCCTCAAATGTATCTTCATTAAAATGGAAATAATTTGAACATAAAACAAAGCTTCCAACAAAGGCATTTGATAAACCTTGCTTATCTACGCTTTTTACTACTTTGTTTTTGTACCAATAATCTATTAACCTATCCAAAAAATCCCCATATAGATTTTCTACTCTATTCACTTTCTTTGAATCTTGACTCGCAAATATTCTAAATGCCTCTTGATAAATTTGCTGATTTCTAATTTTCTCAGTCATGTCTATTGAATACTTAAAAATTACCTCTGAAAGGAATTTTTTAGGATTCGTAAGTGAATTTGAAAATTCTTTTTCAATGTTCTCCAATTTTTGTATTGATCTATATGCCATTAAATCAATGACAAGAGATTCTTTATCTTTCCAAAAATTATAGAAACTCCCTTGAGCGATTCCGACTCTTTTTGTCAATTCCGAAATGCTAAGTGATTTTGTCCCTTTATCATGAAATAAATCAAGAGCCGTTTCTATAATATCTTCTTTTATTTTAATCTTCTCTTCTTCTGTAAATGCTTTTGCCATTTTAAGCCTCCTAAATATTATAAATACTTTTATGAATATTTCATTTTTTATTCATAGATATTATAACCCCAGCAAACATAGAAGTCAATGAATATTTTATTTTTTATTCATTGACTTCTGAGATATATTATTCAATTAAAATGTTCTGCATTTCACATACCGGTATCCCTCCCCTTTTCAAAACCTTTAATTTCTCCTGTTTCTTTTGCTCCCTTCTTGCCTTATATTTTTTTTCATACTCTTTCTGTTTTCCGCTTGCTTTTCTCTTTAGATAATTTTGATGTAATTTGTCTTTTCTTTCCTTGATTTTTCTTTCTTCTTCCTCAAGTTTTGATCGTTCTTCTT
>NZ_KV803732.1:0-2720 GCF_001811125.1 Anaerococcus sp. HMSC068A02
TTTTTCTATCTTGGGACTTTTGCAACAGCCCCATCTATTTGTATATAAATCAAGATTAAATATCGAGAATATGGTGGCGAAGTTTAGGTCAACTAAAGACCAATAAACTTCGTCATTTTTTTATGCTTAAAAATAGAAAGAAAGGATTGGGAACAATGTCAAAATTATTTATGTATGGTACATCCTTGGAAGGAATAGAGCAATTGATGGTTATGGTTCCAAATTTCCAGCCAAGAGGAAATGGAATAATCATCAATAATTATTTTAATTGCCAAGGGGGTGATGGAGATTGCAAGATTGGTGTGATTAATGTTGATGATGATTGTAAGGAGTGTGGACACATTGGTTCAAACTTCAAAATCAATGTGGATAGATGTAGATATAAGGATCTAGTCAGAGAGTGCTTTGGAAAGATAAATAATTATTATTTAAAGGAAAGATTAGAAAGTCTAGCAAATAATTTCAAGGGGGAAATCTTTTTAAATCATAACCACAAAGAAAGATTCTATAATTTTCTTCGAAACCAAGATCTAGATATTCATGATATATCCCCAAGATTTATTGCTATCCTATTTTTACTTACTGCCGATGAAAATCTATGGAAGGTTTCTGAAAATCATATTTTAAATGTTAAGTTTGGCTTAAAACAAATATGTCTTCGGGATATAGATACCAATGGCTATGCCTTATACCAAACTGCAAAGACCCTATCAACTGGAAAGGAGTGTATAAGAATCAATGAGCTAGCAGATAGGGAATTAATAGATGACTATATATTTAAATCAATAATTAACTCTGCCTTAATCAATAGATACGGGACAGAGTTATTTTTAATTAATAAATAGAATGGAGGAAAAAGATTGAATATAACTATTAAAAAATCAAGGGATGATGATAAAAGAAAAACCATATGGATTCCAATGGAGGAAGATAAACTACAAGAGGTATGCAATGAATTAGGAATAGAAATGAGTACAAGGTCAAACTGTTATATAGAAGGCAGTAGGGATGAAAGATTTTCAAATATACTGGCTGATAAAAATGTAAATATAGATGAACTAAACTATTTAATGAAAAGATTTGATGGGTTCAGTCCAAGGGAAATAGAAAAGTTTTGTGCTGCGACCTTTACAGAAGAACCTAATACAATGGCAGATTTAGTAAGCCTAAGTTTCAACTTGCATTGCTATAGCCTTATAAATAACTTCAGCGATTTTGATAAGCTAGGCAAGGATCTATATTAAACTGAGAAAATGGCAGTAGCAACTAAAGAATTAGATGAACTAGATGGAGAAGAATATGCAATGGAAGTAATAAAAAACAATAAAAGTGCTAGAGTAACTCCTTATTTCGTCTTTTGACTCATCAAGTATTTTTAATATTCTTGGTGCCTATTTTTGTATTAAATGTAATAAATGAAAAGTTTATATGTATACAGAAAGACTATATGGTAATATATTCAATTAACGAGAAAAAGAATATTAGAAAGATATTTTATATTATTTTGGGGACTGAATTAATATTTTATATTTTGGGACAAATTTTTTTTCAAGGAATTAATTATTTTATAACAGGTGAAGTGTATTTAATTAGTATTAAGTTTAATGTATTAACAATTTTAGAAATTCTATCTGCAAGTTATATAGTTCTATCTATTTTATTACTATTAAAAAAGGATTTGTTTACTTATATAAACTATTACATTTTATTAATGGTACTTTTAGTAGTTAATAGTGGATATATTACATTTCCGATGACTATAAAAGTTTTAAGTTTACTACAACATGATTATATAAAACTACTACTATCAAGAACATTTTTGTTTTTGTTAACCTTCTTTATTTTTAAAATGTCTCTTAAAAGATATAGTAGTAAATTTTATGGTGGATAATAATGGATAAATTGGCATATATTGGAGTTATAAATCATGATGAAAATGTTGAATATCCATTAAATTTTTCCAGTGATGGTATTTATGAAGTTGTTTGTAAATTTAATGGTGGATGTGAAATAAAAATCAAATCAAGTAATTATATAGATGCTCATGAAATTCATAAAGATTATTATAAATTTCACATTAATGTTTTTCTGCCAATTATTGGACTAATAGGTTTAGTATATGGGGTAAAGGAAAAGGATAAGTTGTTTATGGCATTAAATATCCTTTTGATTTTATTACTTCCTATAACAATGTTCGTAGGTCATCTAGTAGGATCTCCTTAAGTAATATAATAAGCTTAGAGTAAAATTTTGTAAATAATCTTAAAAAGATATAAGTTTATCTGCTTATAGCATTTTATCTCTCCACTTCCTTCCCATAAGTGATTTTCATAGTTTTTCCTATACTGAAAAAGGTCAGAAAATTCTTCTTTATTCAAAGAATGCTCTTGCATAAGGGTATTCTTTTTTATTGCAACTTATCGAGTCTGATTAATATTTCTTTTATGTTTGGTAATATTTTATAGATTTCTAAAATTTCATTAGTAGCTATTTTATAAATAGAAAGTTCGATATAATACTTCTCTGTAAATTGGTTTTATTCAGTTTTTTTACATTTTTATACTTCATGATGTAAGATCTTTATTTCAGTTTCAATTTTTTAAAATTTATTCAGTGGATGTTGTATATCATAAGAAAATAACTAGCTTTAAATCAATTTCTCCAAACCTAGATTTTATATCTACATCTATTTATTTTAGTACAGATAAGATTGAGCGATT
>NZ_KV803733.1:0-1025 GCF_001811125.1 Anaerococcus sp. HMSC068A02
ATTTCACGATACTTATTTATAGTATTTATATTTTCCATACCCTGGGATAAACTCTTCATTTCAGTTTCAATTTTCTTTATTTTATCTAACAAGTCTTGTCTATCATCGGCAGATTTTTTGATTAGATCATCTAGTTGAGTGATTGAATTAATTCCTTGTTCTCTAAGTTTAATTATTGAATCAGCCATTGTTTTGATATTGTGTTTTCTTACCCAAACTTCATAGCCTTTAGAGGATTGTGCTTTTTCATTAGTAGATATATCAATAACATTTCCTACTCGCTTTTTAATAGGGTTGGCTTTATTTTTAATAGCTAAATCTATTCTTTCTTTGATTTTTTCTTCAGTATAATCTTCTCCGATAGTCTTAGCTCTTGTAAATCTTTGCTTATCTTTATGACGAAAAGCAATGTGTTTATCAAATTTAATTTCATAATCAAGAGATTTCATATTTTCTAAAAATTCTTCCCACGATTTAGATTTATTAATCATTCTATCTATATCAAATTGCAGTTTAGACTTCCAGGAATTTCCTTTCTTGTTTTGGTCATATTCGTACCAAGATTTACCAGCAGTTTTATATTTTCTTTTGTAAGCTTCATAGTATTTATCAATGACTGAAAGCTTATTTTCTTTACATAATTCGTCACTTTGATACCTGATTTTGTGGTAAGATTTTTTGTTAGATTGGTAGCATTTACCAGTCTTGTAATTAACATTATTAAAAATAATATGGTTATGGATATGCCCTCTATCTATATGAGTTGCAAGAACAAATTCATAATCTTCTTTTAAAATTTTCTTGCATAATTCCATTCCAATTTCGTGAGCTTTTATAGGATCAACCTCTCCTGGTAGAAAAGATTGAATTAAATGTCTAGCCAAAACTGTACCTTTAGTATCATTGTCTTCTCGAGTTTTCAAAAATTGAATATGGGCAGTAGATGGATGACATTTGAATGAAGATACCAAGATTTTTTCATCAGTTTTTTCACTCTTAGTTATATAATCTATTGCCAAATTTAG
>NZ_KV803734.1:0-316 GCF_001811125.1 Anaerococcus sp. HMSC068A02
TTCCTCGTTGTTCATTGCTTTTATTTCTTCTGTGCTTTTATAGGTTTTGTATGTTCCATCTTCATTTGCTTTTATGAGTTCGTCTATTAGCTCTTGCCTTTTATTCATCTCTATTACCTCCTAGAACTGCCTTTATTTTCTTGGTCATATTATAGCTTGGATAAGATATTTTTACCAGGTCTTATCTTTCTTGATTTTTGTAATAGTCTTTAGTCATTTGTCTTTTTTTATTAAACATATCACTGTCTTGCTTATACTCTTTTATCTTTTCTATGATACTTTCTTTTTCTCCTCTCTTGATTGCCTTGTCAATTTC
>NZ_KV803735.1:0-3651 GCF_001811125.1 Anaerococcus sp. HMSC068A02
AATATAAATACTATAAATAAGTATCGTGAAATATATAAATACCACAAGAAAAATCCTGAGGACAAACAATTTGCAGAAGAATATTATAGCGAACTTTCCGTCTACAAAATAGCTGCTAAAGAAATTTTAGAAAACTATAAAAAACTGCCAAACACAAAAGAAATACTATCAAACCTCGATAAATTACAAGAAAAAAAGAACACCCTTATGCAAGAGTATTCTTCCTCAAAATCCACTATGGATGAGTTTTATAAGATACGAAAAAATTACGGAATTTATATGGATAAGGAGATGGAGAGATAGTGTCCTCTCCTCTTTTTAAAATTACTTTCAACTTATTTTTCCAACTATATTCTTTTGCTAATTCTTTTCTTTTTGCCAACTTTAATGCTCTTTAATATTTTATATGAAATAAAGCAACAACCAAAATTTACAAGTACACTAATCGCAAATTCCAACATGGATGTTTCATACACTCCTGACAAAATAAACACAGATGATATTGGATAAATGGCTCTTAAAATTTCCTTTGAGGCAAAAAATATTCCCACAAAAGAGTATATCTCAGCGATAATCAGAGCTATCCAGTAGCTCCTTTTAACAAGTCCAATAAGTGCAATAATTGGAGATATTACCATAAAAACGCTTATTCCAGTTAATACATATACAACAAAATAGTGAACTACTTCACTCATATTTACTGCGTGTAAATGCAATACCGCTTCTATAATTAAGGATGCCGTAAATAGTATTAAATAAACAAAAATACTACCTAATAGAGTAATTATCATTTTTGCAGTAATCATATTACTCTCGTCTATCGGTATTAGCCTTAATGATTTCAGTACATCTTCTTGTTCCTCACGACAAATAATATATCCTCCAAACAATGCTATCAAACTTGGCAAGACAAAATATGTGGTCAAAGAATGCACCTGTAAAATATACCATCCAAATGTGTCTATATACTTTTCCCCACTAAATGTAAATTGTCCTTGAAGAAAAACAACTCCCAAAGTCATTATGAGTGCAAATACAAGCAAAAATATCAATTTTGATCTGTGAAGTTTTTTATATTCAGCTAATAAAAGTGTCTTCATTTACCATCCTCTCCTTTTCAATAATAATTTTGTAACTATTGTAAATCCGACGACCCATATCCCTATACAAAGAAGAGAATAAAATATATTTATATCCTGATTTAATATTATTCCCGGGACATCCCTCAAAACAATTGCTGTAGAGCTTGATAATGGGTGTATATACATATTAACCATTAAAATTACAAATCCCGAAAAGGCATAAACAATCGTAATGCAAATCGGTAAAATGTATTTTTTTGTTAAAAATGCGATAGATAAAATAGGCAGCATGGAAACTGATAAAAGTCCACTAATCTCAAAACACTTTCTAATGAGAAAAATCAACAAAAAGTGATTCATCTCTATATGATGAATAATTCTTCCAAAAAGAAGTGTAAAGAGAATTGATAAACCCATAAAGACTAAAGTATATAAAAACACAATTATAAATTTGCTAATTAAAAGCTTCGTCTTTTGTATCGGAACAATCCATAATGCTTTAAAAGTGTCATTTTCATACTCCATAGACACAATCATTGTGGAAAATATTCCTAATATAATTGGTAAAATCAGCCATAAATTATAACTAAAGATTGTCCATTTGAAATATTTCATTGCATTGTCTGAAAGGTCTATATTCCCAAAGTATATAGTGGCAAGCAATGGCATTAAGAGTGTTGCCAGAAACATCATCCAAACAATCTTTTTCCTTTTCAATTTAAGAAACTCTACTTTAACTAAATTAAGCAATTCCCTCTCCTCCGGTTATCTTCTTGAAGTAATCTTCCAAAGAATCATTACAGGTTTGTGATGAAGCCACCGATATTCCATTCATAACTAATGACTTATTAATTTTTGCCATATCTAATCCGTGACTATATATCTTTACATGATTATTATCTTCAACAGAATAGTTGGTTATTCCGAACTCTTTTTCCAACACAATAGTCGTCTTTGATACATCAGACACTTCCAACATAATATACTTTCTATTTTTTTTATTTAATTCTTCCATGCTGCTTTCTTCTAAAAGAACCCCTTTATCTATAATGCCAACTGTATCAGCGAGAAGTGTTATTTCAGATAAAATATGACTGGAGATTAAAATTGTCTTTCCTTTTTTTATACTTAAATCTTTTATAAAATTTCTAACTTCCGCTATTCCAATGGGATCTAAGCCATTTGTCGGTTCATCTAAAATTAAAACCTCTGGATCATGTAAAATTGCATTAGCAATCCCAAGTCTCTGCTTCATTCCTAAAGAGTAATTTCCGAATAGTTTCTTATCTTTATGTGGTAAGCCAACTACTTCTAAAGCATTTTTTACCGCATCAGGGAAAGCCGTTCCTCTAAGCAGTGCAAATATTTCCAAATTCTCCGTCCCTGTAAGATTAGGATAAAATCCGGGTGTTTCAATAATCGCACCAATTCTTGGATAAATCTTTTTCTCATTACCTTTTATATTTTGGTTAAAAACACTTACTTCACCATTCGTAATATCAGTAAGTCCCAGTATCATCTTCATAATAGTGGTCTTTCCTGCTCCATTTCGTCCTAATAGCCCGTATATAGAACCTTTTTCAATGTGTAAATTTACCGAATTTACAGCCTTTTGTTCTCCATACACTTTTGTTAAATTCTTTGTTTCAATAATATAGTTTTTCATTTTCTTTTTTCTCCTTAATAATTTTGTCTTTTCATAGATTTTATAGAGAACACAAAAAATAGTGTTCCAATTGTTAAAATATGTAACAAACAACTAAACTGCGATACATTTAACGAATATCCACCTATACTGTTTTCTACCATTTCTTTGGCAGCCGATGATACATTTTGATAAACCCCTAATAAACTTGCCAGCGGATGTATATGAACTAATATCGAAGCTCCAAATATCCCAATTCCTAAATAAAGCAAGCACATAGAAATAGGTAAAACATAACTCTTAGAAAAAGTAGCAATATAAATTACCGGAAGCATTGCAATCGGAATTAATAAAGCTGCAAGCATATATAATATTGCTGCCTCTTTTAATGTAATTAAATTAAAATCTACGAATCCGGCACTTAATACTGCACCCAAAACTGATGACATATATGTTAATACCATCAAAAATATAGTCAGTAATTCTATCAAAATAAATTTCGCAAAAAATACTTCAAATCTACTAACCGAAGTTATTAGTACATTCTTTAAAGTGTCATTCTTCCTTTCGTCAAAAAATAACATTGTAGAAATCATTCCAATTACGATTGGCAAGAACACAAAAGTTATATTCTTAAACGCTAAACAATATAAGTCTCCAAAACTATCCATGATAGGACTTTCTCTTGAAATTGAAAATGCTCTTTCAATTGCAAACAAATTCAAGATAACAGTTAGTATAATAATACCTATCAAAATTTTACTTCTCTTCCATTTTTTTATTTCAGCTTTTATCAAGAACATATCGCACCTCCTTACAATAAATATTATAAATGATTAACCTTGCCATAATCTTGCGACACCCTTGTTTTTATCTTGTTTCAATAAAAAAAGGTGATGTTGCAGAATAGGTGAATATATTCTG
>NZ_KV803736.1:0-4106 GCF_001811125.1 Anaerococcus sp. HMSC068A02
TCTCCAGCTTCTTTAAAAATATTTATTATTTCATCTGTTTCTTCTTTATCTTTGCCCATGATTAAAGCTAAGCGTTTTTTTCCACCTTTTCCTTGTCTAACTTTTACATAATATTTTCCGTTGATTTCTTTTAAATCAACCCCTCTTACAGCTTCCATTTCTTTTTTTCTTAATCCTGTAGAGCTTGTTATTTTAGAAAATTTTCTTTCTAGCTCTTCTGATATGTGTTTATCTCTTTTAGCTTCATATCGACTTCTTTTAATTGATTTTCTTGTCCTTGGAGCTGTCGCTATAAAGTTTGTAGATGATGTTCTTAAAACCTTTGCTATAGCTGATTTAGATGTGCTAATTGAGTAAGCAGATAAGTCTTGATTTGTTAAGTTTTTCAGATATTCATTTACGTGTTCTGTTTTAACTTGTTGTATTTTCTTTATTTCAGGATAATTTTCTTTCAAAAATTCTGCAAATTTATAACATTGTTTTTTGTATGTCTTATAAGTTGTAACGCTATAAATTTTATTTATTGTTGTAGTTGATAAATCATTTTTATCGTCATTTCTTGATGTACTCATACCATCATTTAACATTCTTGTTAATCTATCATAAATCTGATTTTTTAAAATGTTTTTTTGCTTTCTTTTATCCCATTTTTTAGTTTTTTTCTTTTCTTCATCTATTATTCCAAATTCTTTGTTAAAAGCTTTGTTTGTGATATTAAAAGACATAGAATGCTCCTTTCAAATATATAAACTATCTTTTTAAAATTAAAGCTCTTAAAATCGATTCTAGAGCCTTATTTGCTACTCTAATTGTTAAGACTAAGCTTTTTATACTACCGAGTCCGTAGAAGCTTATAAGTTGTCTAATCTAAGACAAAACACATTTTTTAAAGAGCTTGGCTTGCTCTAAAGTACACATTTTTAGATTGATAGCTTGGCTTGCTATTTAATGCTTTTGTAAGTGAATTCCTACACTATACATTTTTTTACATACTTAAAATTTTTGCTCTATAAATCTTTTTTATTTTTTTCTTACTTCATATTTTGCGACTTCCTCTCTTTGTTTCCTCATTTTTGATCACTTATCTTTTTTATTTTCTCCATACCATCAATCTTCTATTTATAATTTGTCAGAAAAGGTTCTTAATAACAAAAGAGTTTAAAAACTTATCCTTGGCAAGTACCCTAAATCTGTTTATACGTCCATAAATGGACCGTATAAACAGATTTTATTTATTGGAAATCCTGTGTAGAAAATAAAAATATTAAATTTTCTGACATATAAGAGATAGATTAAAAACTTTCTTTTATATGGGGGAATTATGAAAATAGAAAAAAACATCTTAGTAAGATATGAGAAATTTCAACGCATTGGCTTTGATAGAGTGAAATTTAAGAATGTAAGAGTTACCGAGTATGAGATTAATCACTTAATAAGCTTATATCAGAACTCATATGGAATAACGAAATTTAGTTATTATAGAAAAGAACTGAAATCCATTCGAATTGAAAGGGGAGGAATTGGGCGATTGGAGATAAGAAGAGAGAATTGTTGCAACATAGATTGTGGCTTATATGCAAGAATAGATTTTTCGCCAACGGACATTCTAGGACAAAATATAGAAAATTTTTCTTTAGAAGAATTAAAAGATGTGGTTGTGGAAATTAAAAATATATTATACGAAGATTATAAAATTGAGATAGACATATCAAATGTCATTTTTAACTATTGTGAAATTAACTACAATTATTTAACGACAGGTAATACTAAAGATTTTGAAGACCCATTACGTACTCTGGTTAGATTTATCCCGTATATGAAAATTTGCATAGATATTGAAAACCATAAAGAGAAAGACGGCTATGAATCCAAAACAATAACAGCACAAAATCAACGACATAAAATTACATTTTATGATAAATTAAAAGAAACAAAAAAGAAGCATAAAAATAAAGAAATCGTCATCGTTGATGAAAATGGAGAGATACTAAATGGGAGTATTTATAGATATGAGCATACAATAAAAAAAACAGATAAGTTTAAAGATTTTTTTGAAGAAACAAATCTTTTTAATTTAAATGAAGAAGTGTTTCGTCAAAAATTATTCTTATATTTAGAAAAAAATCTTTTTAAGCCATATGAAAAGCAAAAATTAATGTGTAGAGACCTTCTTGTGAAAGCCGTTAAAAAATATAGGGAAAAGGATCGAAGAGGAAAAGAGTGGGGAAGCTTAATGATTAGCGATATCCTAATTCAAGAAAGGCAATTAGGTTATCAAATACTTTTTGATTCAGATGATTTGTTAGAAATTGTTAGTGAAGTTTTTTTAAAAGATAAAAACAAAGGGCGCATTTTAGGATATATAAAAAGACTGTTATGCAAGGAGCCGTATCTTTATTATTCTAAAAATAAAAAAGAGAAAGTTGAAAATTTAGTTTATAGTATAAAAAGTCAATTTCATGACCTCATTAAATGAGGATAGAAGTGATATGTATTGTGAAAAAGGATAGATATTCGATTGGTGTAAGTAGTAGAATTTAAAGAAAGTATTACTCTCTTTAGTTAGTGTAAAAGATAAGTAGCAATCTCTTATAATAATAGGAAGAATTTTCAATGACGACAAGTTTGTTATTGGATATTAATTCTGACATATAAAGACTGTAAGAAGTAACTATATATATTAGGAAAGGAAATTATTATGATATTAGAAAAAGAAGAATTGTTGGATAAGGTTTTTAAAAGTGTAGTCATGAATATTATGTCGGTAGAAAAATCTATTTTAAGTGAAGAAGTGTGGCTAGATGTTGGAGGACACTATTATTGTGTAGATGGCGTCAGAGATATTTTACTAGAAAGAGAAGGTGAGTCACTTCAGTACTTTTTAAGCGATATGATAGTAACCATAAGATGCTATGCAGAAGTTTATGGAAGTTTTGATATAGAGCTTGATTTAGAGAGTATAGGCTTTAAAAACTTCATAAAGTTGTCCCATTTGTTTAATGAAAAATTCTTTAATAACTGGCATAGCTTTGTGTATGAGATCCAAAGAGAGTGACTAAAAAATTATAATTAAATCTAGTAAAAATAAAAGCTTGAGATTGTCTAACCTCAAGCTTTTATTTTTTAATTCACAGCTAAATCATCCACTATTAAATCCTCATAGTCAACTGTAATTTCATCATAATTTTTCCTTGCAGAGACTAGTATTGCCGATACGAAAACAAAGTCATTTATTTCGAGCGAAACATCATTTACACGCATGTTTTTAGAGTATTGAAGTGTAATTACTTGCTCTCTATAGTCTCGCACTTGAATCGTAATCCAATTATTGAACTCTTTGATGCTTAAGATAGAACCGCTAAGAAAAACTCGTGAAAATGGGTTTTTAAAAGAAAAACCTATATTTTCTATTTCAAAGGCTTCTGATAACAAAGTGTTCTCTAAGACTATTTTTTCACCAAGAAAATACTGTTCTTTTCTACCTTCATATAAATAGGGAATGACAGGGCTTTTCACAAAACCTGTAATATAAACAGTTTGATTCATTTTAAAATCATGAATATCTATAGATTCAAAGTATACTTTCATATAATTTGGCTCTCTTTTCCCATTAATAAAGATTGTTAAGTATGGATTTCTTTCCTTAAAACCTCCTTTTCCTACAATCCTTCCGCGGCAATAAAACTCGTTTAATAGTGGAATTTTCCTATCTTTTTTCATTTTTTACTCCTTTCTTCAATTAACTATTGAATATATGCATTAAAAGATTTTCAATAAAAAAGTCTGTGTGGAGAAAAACACGAATCAATACTTTTTTCTGACATATACAAGGTGAAATCAAAATTAGGAGGCAATTTACCTTGTATAATAAAAATAGCGTAAAAGATTGTTCTTATGAATTAGATGGGTTGGCACGTCTCTTACAAGAATTAATAGAAAAGTATGCAGATCAGTTAGATTTTGAAAAATTGGAAGTACCGCCAAGATGTTCAGAAAAAAATAAAAATGAGGATAATATTAATTCATCGGATTAGGTTATTGTATTGACTTTTATATTATGATTTATGTAAAATATAGGTATAACTATAACGTGAAAATATGTCCAA
>NZ_KV803737.1:0-403 GCF_001811125.1 Anaerococcus sp. HMSC068A02
TACGCTGACTTTTACCAAAAGAAATTTTAAAAAATACTTTGTTTGTAGCAAAGAAAACTTTGTAGTAAATTTTTAAAGGTTACATGGGGGTGTAGCTCAGTTGGGAGAGCACCTGCCTTGCACGCAGGGGGTCAAGAGTTCGAATCTCTTCATCTCCACCAAGCCCATAATCGAGGGGTGAAAGATTTCAAAGAAATCTTTCATTATTTTTCAAAGTTTTCGAAGAAAACAAGAAAAATTACGGTAGGTTACAGTAACTAACCAAAGAAAAACTCGAACAGGGCATAAATGCGATGATTTTTGAAAAATCAAAAATCCCTGCATAAGGAATTTCATCAGCTCATAAATTCGCTGTGACAATTCCATTAAGAACCTAATAAAATTAAATAGCTATAAATATTTC
>NZ_KV803738.1:0-6682 GCF_001811125.1 Anaerococcus sp. HMSC068A02
TTTTCTCCTCTCTTGATTGCCTTGTCAATTTCTATGGATAGGTCAATACCATATTCTTTATTCACTACTTCTACTGCATATTTAATATGATTTATTTCCTTGTACCTTTCCCTTATCTTTTCTGACTCTGTATTTAATTTGCTGATTTCATCTTCTAAGCTTTTAATTTCTCCTAACCATTCTTTTTCTCTTAAATTTTTCTTTCCACTAATTTTTTCAATTAAGTTTCTTGCCCTTATATGTTGGTCTATTTCCTTTTGATTATTCTTGTAGAAGCTTTCTTTGAATATTTTCTTGCTTTCATATTCTTGGTAGGTTGCTTTTGTTTTTCTTACAGTCTTTGCATAGGCTAAACACTTATTAAGGTCTTCTATCTTTTGACTGTTTTCTTTTATGGTCTTATATATTTCAGAGTTTTTACTTCTTAGGGTATTTATATGTCCTTGTAGGTCTGATATGGTTTTTATTTTGTTTTCTCTTAGATAATTTATTCCACTTGCATATCTTTTTAGATCATAGATTGCTTTGTTTCTTTTCCCATAAAATGATAATTCTGCTCTATTATTTTCTTGCATTTCTTGATAGAAGCTTAAATATTCATAGAGGTTAAAGAGTCCTGATTCATTTTCGATTTGCTTTTTACTTTGGTCTTTATATTCCCTATATGATTCTTTTAGCCTATCTTTAAAGCCTGCTAACCATGATGTTATTTTCTTTATTTCATTGCCTATGTTTTTTAATAGTTCATTCTGTTTTTTTATTTCACGATTTATATCTCCTTTTTCCGTTCTTATTCCTTTTCTTTCCATTGCACTAGCACTTGCTCCTAGATGTATTGTTGGTATTTGTTTTATGCCTTGTCTTTTAAAACTCCTATGGTCTACTCTTTTTTCTATATTATTTTTTGCTAGATATTCATTACAAAGGTCTGAAAAATTTTCTCTCCATTTTTCTACATTGCCTTTATCATTCCAGCTTGTTAGTTCTACTTTTCTTGTCTTAGGTTTTCCATTTTTGTTTAAAATCTTTTCCCCTTTTTCATCTAGGATATATTCTTTTTTACTTTTTTGCCCCCATGTTCCATCTTTATTTATTGGTCTTACTATGGTCATTATATGAGCATGGATATTTTGATTTCCCTCTCTACTTTCATCATGAATTGCTAGGTCTACTATCATTCCCTCTTTTACAAAGTTGGTTTGAACATATTCTTCTATCATCTTTTTATTTTCTTCTATGCTTAACTCTTTTGGTAAAGATATGATAAAGTTTCTTGCAAGTTGGGCATTAGAGTTTTTCTCAAAAAGTTCTACCGAGTTCCACAAGGTTTTTCGGTCTTTATATTCTTCTGGTGCGTGATCTGGTAAATATATTTCTTTGCTAATTACTCCTTGTTTTTTAGTGTAGTCATGGGTTACTCCGTCCCATTCATTTTTTATTTTTTCTCCACTTATATATGCTGCACTTGCTACTGCACTTTTTCCTTTTCCTCTTGATATTATGTTTACTGAAAAATGAAAACTGTCTGCCATTTTTATCACTTCCTTTCTTTTTTTGTTGTTTTAGGTGGAGGCTTAGAAGATTTTTTATATCCACTTTGTGAATGAGCGTTTTGAAATGATAGAATTAAAAAAGCCGACTACTGAATTAATTTTTGTTGTTTCAGTATGTCGGCTTAATTGTTACTTTCATTTCAAATTTTAAAAGTCAAGGGTGAGCGTTAGCGAGTTTATTTACCCTTGAGTTTTAAAAAGCGAATGGTTGTTGCTCCCTGCAAGGGTTTGGCTCCGCAGGACGCAAGCACCCTTTAGGGTGTATAATTGCGCCCTTAGAAAATCTAAGGGAGATTTGGATATTTTATTTTTCTTAATTTTCTCTCATTATTTTTAGTGTTTCTTTAAATTCTTTTGTCTTTGTTGCTTCTTCTAGTAGGATTTTTATTTCTTCATCTGTTAGTTCTTCTGCATTTTCTATAAGGCTTTCTAAGATTGCTCCTCTTGTTATTAGCCTATGTGTTCTTTCTTTTCTTCTTTTCACTATGTCTTGTTTTAATATCTTATTTTCTTGATTTTTTAGTTGCCTTAATCTTTCCTCTGTATCATCAATTTTATCTTTTATTTCTTTTGACTCTTGTCTTATTTGTTCTAATTTTTTCATACTTATATCCTTTCTTGTAATAAAAAAACGACTAGATTTTTATTTCTAATCGTTTTCGTTTTAAATATTATAATTTGCTATATTCCATTTTAATTTTATGTTTTCTATATTTCTTTCCATGTAATCCCAATCTGAAGTACCTCTACTGTCTATTGGCAATTTAATTTTTATATCTGTCAATACTGTGCTAGATATTTGATCTTTATATTCAGTATTTTTTAAAGCTTGCCTAATAATTGAAGTTAAATAGAATGCTACTTCTCTATTCAATTCTTTATTTTTTAATTTTAAACAATGAATTTTCATATCTAGGCTTGCTTCATATTTATGATAAAAGACTGATCCTAAAATGAAACAGATATAAAATTTTCAAAAACTCTATAATTTTTATCATCTTTATACCCCTACTAAAATAATTAGCTTATATTTCTTAAATAAAATTCTTCCAATGTTTCTTCTTTTCTAAAAATTTCATAGACTTTTATGCCATTATTAACTAATAGACTAACAACCTCTGAACTGTCTTCTATATTTTCTTTAACTCGAATCCTGCCATTTTGAATATCAATTTTGGAGATTTCTTGTTCCTTTAATATCTCTACAGTTCTATTAATATCTGAAGTGTAGATTTCTATATAATTAAAATCTCTGCTATGCAAATCATCCAAACCTAATTTATCTATCACTTGACCGTCATTAATAATCGCTATTTTATTTACCAAATTTTCCAACTCTGGAAGTACATGACTAGAAATAATAATAGTCACTCCATTTTCTTCATTTAGTCTTTTCAATAAGCTTCTTATTTCTACTATCCCTGTAGGATCTATTCCATTAATAGGTTCATCTAAAATTAGAAGTTCTGGTTTTCCCAAAAGACATACAGACAAAGCTAATCTCTGCTTCATACCTACTGAATAGTTTTTAACTACCTTACCATCATCGTAGTTTAATCCAACTAATTCTAAAGATTTCTTTATAGTATTCTCATTAGTAATGCCTTTTTGAATAGCAAAATATCTCAAATTATCTCTAGCTGTCAAATTACCAAACAAAGTTGGATTTTCCAAAATTGCTCCAATTTTCTTTCTTCCTTCTGAAAGATTCTTTCCTCCAAACAATTCATAATCACCCTGAGTTTTCTCAGTAATTCCACAGAGAATTTTCATCAGCGTTGATTTTCCAGCGCCATTTTTACCAATTATACCATAGATATCTCCTCTATTCACTGTTAGCGAACAGTTATTTAAAGCGTATTTGTCATTATATTTTTTTGAAAGATTATCTGTTTTTACTATAGCATCCATAATCCACCTCAATTGATTTCTTTTCTACTAAATCTTACATATCCACTCATTAGATAAATTACAAAGACAAAAACAAAACTAATACCAGCTGTCTTCATAAAGTTATTTCCAATTTGCTCTGTAGCCAATCCTAAATCTAATAGCTTGAATGGTTGTATAAGAAGAAGGTTATTAAATACATCGTAGATTTTTCCTTCAGTCATATACATTCCTATTTGAAAAACTGATGGAATTATAACAAAGGAACTTGCAATGCCTAGAGCCACATTGTTCAATAAATAAGTTAATCCCATGACACCATTGTTTACATTTATCATCAATATTATCATTCTAATCAAGAAAAAGACAAATCCGATATATGATCCTCCAGTGTAATCAGATCCCACTAGATTTTTTAATAAACTGAATAATAAAATCAATCCTCCCATTATTACTATAGAAAAAAGAGTAAAAATTTGTAAAGTAATAAGGTCGCATACAAATACGTGCTTTCTACTAAGCCCCATTGATAGTAGCTCTACTTTTATATCTTTTTTCTTAAAAATAGTCACGCTGAAAAAAATTGAAATTATAATACTAACAATCTTTAAAAATGTTTCCATAGATTCGAAATATTCTTCCGAATTAGAGTCTATGGATGAATAAATCATACTTCCTAGTAATATCAATGTAATAGCAAAGATAAATTTAAGATAATTTCTTGTATGAAAAATTCTAAAAATCTCAGCTTTAATATATTTCATGATCTTTTCACCTCTCATTGATAAATTCAAATCTATTTAGTTTACCTTCTAATTTTATTTTATTGGGCGTATTTTGATTAAATATCTCATCATAATTTTTTAAACCAAGTTCGCCTTCAACAATAGAGAAATTCAATATATTATCTCCTTTAAACTCATTTTTTTCTCCAAATATTCGAGATTTATTTAAATTTAGTTTACTATCACTAATATTTGTGGAGCTCATACTTAAATCTGATAATTCTAAATCAAGATTTAATTTGTTAATCGTTGAATCAGTAAGATCAATATCGATTGCATTACCCTTAATGCCTACATTCTTAAGCGTTGCATTCTTAATACTTATTGAACCAACTCTATCATTTATAGAAATCTTATCTATGTTTTCGATAAGTCCTTCAATTACCAATTTCAATTTAGATGATTCTTCGTCTAGTATTCCTATTGGTTTTTGTTTTAATAGCTTGTTAGAGATACTAATTACGCCATTTTTTTCTTCGACCTCTATAGGACTTACATAGTCTGATTTTAAATTTTCAATCTCTACATTGTAATTTTCACTTGTATTGGATATTAACTCTATATTTGTAATATTTGTATCAATTTGTAATTCTTCGATTTTTTCAAATGTTTCTGTTCCTGTATAACTAGATGCCACTACAGGATCTAACCCATTTTTGTCAATATAATATTCATCTTCAGATAATTTTAGGTTCAGCTTTCCTCCCATATTGCATCCGACAAGAGTTAAAACCATACCTAATGCCAAGGTAATCCATAATTTCTTTTTCATATTAAAACCCCTTTCTAACTATTGATATTTCTTTCCTTGATTCTTTTTATTATTAATTTCCCAATTAGGTTAATTATTTCAATCAATATCCCTGTTGCTGAAATAACTAAAAGTATTACTCCCAGTAGCAAACATAAACTTGCTATCGAAAATCCACCTAAAAAGAAATTTTTTACTGTTCCAATAACAAATAAGATTACCGTGAAATAAGTAGCAGCTATTAAAAAAATAGCTGTAAACAATAAAGCCAAGAATACTATTAATCCTACCAAAATTGTTGGTAGTGATAAAATACTTAAGGTAATTATTGGTATCCCTTTAAAAATTTTCTTAATCGAACTATTTTCATCTTCCCAGTTATCTATTTTCATAGATAAATTTAAATCCTTGGCAATTTTATTTACATCATATTGATTTGGTATTTGATCTTCATCCGCTAAATTCATTTCATCAAATAACTCTGAGTAAAATAGAATCGCCTCTTCTCTTTCTCTGTTATCAAATTTCTTTAATTTTTTATCCAAAGTTTGTAAAAAAGATTTCCTAATCATCTCTACCCTCCTTACTTTTCATAATAAAATCATCTACTGTATTTTTATACTTTGACCAGCTTTCTAATTGCTTCTCCAATTCTTTTTTTCCATCATCCGTTAAAGTGTAATATCGCCTATTTCTTCCATTTATGGATTTATTATATGTTGCAAGATAATTGGATTTTTGCAACCTTCTTAATACTGGATAAACGGTAGATTCTGAAATATTAAATTCATCTGATAACTCTTGGGTCAACTTGTACCCATAGGTATCTTCTTTATCGATTGCTATTAAAACACATAGCTCTAAAACTCGAGTATCTATTTCAAACAATCCCAATCACCTCACTTTTAAACTTATTATGCTATATGTCATATAGTATCCTTGTCTATATTATATGTCGTATAGTATTAGGCGTCAATAGCTTAATTGTATTTTTCTAAGTATTCTTATTTTGACTATTGATGCCTCTATATAATCATCTACTTATGACATTATATGTTATATAACATCAAGATTTCTTGATTTAAATATATCCAGATATCCTAATCATGAACTAACAAAATAATATCTTCAACATTTTCCTAAGTCGACTTATGACGTCATTATACAATCTGTTTAAATATAGCAAAAAAAATAAAGGCAGTCCGAATACTGCCAATATTTACCTCTCTGCACCTTTGCTATGATCTTTCTTAGTTGACTTAGTTTTGTCATCTGTCTTAAAGCTTTTTATTTGACCAGTCCCTTGATCAATGTTGTCTTCAGCTTCATCAAAGCCTAATACCAATTTCGGATAATCCCTAGCTTGATCTTCTATCCTTAAAGTCATTTACTATTCCTCTTCACTAAAATTGTCTTCAAAACTAATAATATCATTAGGGGTGCAAGATAGAGCCTTACATATTCTTTCTAAATTTTTAAATGTAATTGGTTTATCCTTGCCCATTTGTGCCATAACATTTGTTGTTAGTCCTGCCATAGCTATTACATCTGTTTTCTTTAATCCTTTTTTTGCTAACTGTATCCATAATGGTTTATAGTTAAGTGCCATAATATCCTCTTTTTTCTATATCCATTAATTTCTTCTCCTTAATCTAAAAATTTCAATTAAAAAAGCGACTGAACTTATATTTCAATCGCTAAAT
>NZ_KV803739.1:0-7588 GCF_001811125.1 Anaerococcus sp. HMSC068A02
TAGTTGGTCTATTAAAGTTATAAGCGTTAAGCGTTTATTAAATTATAACCAATTATACCGCATTTAAAGAAATTAATAAAGCAGTATAAGGGAGTTCAAGCAAATATCTTAAATAAGATTACTAAAATTTAAAATAATTCACGTATTGAAATTAATTATCAAATGAGTTACAATAAAACTGACGGTAGCGTCGGAATTGTTTATTGACAGGAGATAAAGTTTTGAATGATAAAAAATTGAAAGTTGGAGAAAAAAGGAAGTTAGAAATTCTGGAAGCGGCAAAAAAATGTTTCTTAGAAAAGGGTTTCCAAAATACAACTATGGAAGATGTTATAGAAAAAGTAAGTTTAAGTAAAGGTGGTGTTTACTATCATTATGGATCAACCTACGAAATGATTTATGATTTTATGAAATTAGGTATCAAATATAGAGGAGAAAAAAACAAAAATATCGACACATCTAAGTTAACGACTTTAGACGCAATTACTGAGATGATGATGGAAAGAATTTATGATGAAAATGAATTTAAAAGCATCTATGCAATTTTTTTGAAACTACAAAATGAAGATAAAAGATTGTGTGAAATGTTTGAAAATTTAAAAGAAACAAACACAGAAATTTTATCGTCTACATTTCCTCCAAACGATAAGCTATCATCTATTTTTGAAGATGAGTTTTTAGTGACCTTTGTAAATACTTTGATTTTAGGATATGAAAGTTTAAATCAAAAAGAAATTTTTATTGAAAATAAAAAAACAATCAAAAAGATGTTGGAAGGTTATTTGAGAGAAAAACTCATTAATTAGGAGATTTTTATGGGTAAGGAGTTAATGTGCCATCTTTATGGAAGAAATTTAGAAAAAATAATAGAAAATTCTAAAGGAAGAATTTGTGAATTTCATAATTTGGAAAATGGGAAGTATATAGTTTCGAAGTACGAAATTTTCAAAGGGGTAACAGTTTTTTATAATGATATACACACTTCTGTCATAAAGAAAAAATTATCAAAAAATTTAAACCAAAGCTATGAGATTAATCATTGTAGAGAAGGAAGATTTGAATGCGTGTTAAGCGATGGAACTATTACTTATATGGAATCGGGAGATTTTGCAATCAATGCAAGTAGTAACAGCTCTGAGGAATCTTTTTTTCCTATATCTCATTATCATGGTGTGACTTTTTATATTAATCTAAAAGAATTTGATAGCGAAATATATTTTTTAGAGGAAATGTTAGGGATTAAATTTGAAGTTGTTTTAAGAAAATTATGCAATAAGGACAAAATTTTTGTACAAAGAGCTACTCGGCATATTGAACATATTTTTTATGAAGTCTATAAAGTCCCAGATGAAATTCTAATTGAATATCTAAGGGTAAAATTTCAAGAACTTTTCCTATATATTTCAAGCCTTGATACCAGTAACAAGATAAGCGATAGGAAATATTTTATTAAGACAAATGTTGATATTGTAAAGAAAATAGATGAATTTATAAAGAATAATTACGAAAAAAATATAACTTATGATAAACTATCAGAAATCTATAAGATAAATACTACCACAATGAAATCTTGCTATAAGAGTGTTTTTGGGCAAACAATTAAGGAAGCTATAACAAGTAAAAGATTGGAGGTAGCAGCTGATTTTTTGAATAATACATCAATTTCAATTACGGAAATTGCTATTAGGGTAGGTTTCACAGATCATGCTAAATTTTCAAATACTTTTAAAAATAAGTTTAATCTCACTCCTTCAGAATATAGAAAAATATCTAAAACAGCACATTTAGTCTAAATAGTCAAGAAAATAAGCTTAGTCTATTATAGAATGATAATATATATCAAATAAGGAGGTTGAATTATGGAAAGTAAAAAATTAACTATAAAAGATTTAGCAACCATAGGAATCTTTTCTGCAATCATGATTGTTGTATTCATTGCTTTTTCAATGATTACAGGGGCATCATTATTTTTCAATATGATTTTTAATGCTGTGTTTACTGCACTAATTTTAGGACCATTTTTTGTTTATATGGCTATGAAAGTAGGCAAACCGGGAGTTGCACTAATTTACAATATTATACAAGCTATATTAGCAACTGTCTTTATGGGTCCTTTTATGATTCCATGGTTTGTAGGTGGCGGGATAATAGCAGAGTTATCTATGCTTGGTACAGATAGCTATAGGAATATAAAAAGAATTACTATTGCTTGGATAATTACATCATTAACCAGAGCGGCTCATGGTATGAGCGAAATATGGTTTTTTAAAGATGCTTTCATTAAGTCTGGCGTATCTCAAGAACAAGTTCAAATACAAACTCAGTATTATACAAATCCTAAATGGATTCTTATTTCTTTAGCATGTACTATTGTGGCGGCAATTATTGGTTGCTATTTAGGAAATAAGATGACAGAAAAGCATTTTAAAAAGACAGGCATAATAAAATGATGTATTTGGACTTACGTTCCAAATTAGTAGTATTTTTAAGTACAGTATTTTTGGTTTCAGTATTGTCCAAAGATACTGTACTTTTTTTATTAGCCGCCATTCTAGTTATTTATGTATCACTGCAAGGATATAGAAAATCTACTATAAAACTAATTATTGCAATGGGTGTTTTAAGTTTTTTGAGATTTGTCTCAAATGGTGAAGGTTTTGGCATTTTGATTCCAGATATGTTTCTGTTTATGGTTATAAGAACACTAGTTATAGTTCTATCAGTAATACCAATTTTAAAAACACCTCCAGGAGAGATAATGGCAATAATGAAAAAAATGAAAATTCATAGAAATATTGCTTTGCCACTTATTTTCATGATGAGATTTTTCCCAGTAGTTAAAAGTGAGTTTAAAGAAATTATCGACTCGTTGAGATTAAGAGGATTAATTTCTATTAAAAAACCATTTTTAACGATGGAATATTTATTTGTTCCTATGATGTTTTCATCTTCAAAAATAGCTGAAGAACTTGCCGCCGCATCGGAAGTAAGAGGAATTTCTGCATCTGGAAAACATAGCTCAAGAAGAGAAATAAAATTTAGAAATCTTGATGTTATTGTTTGTTTAATCACCATCTTTATCACAATGAGCATGATTTTCCTGGAGAGGAGTTATTAAGATGATCAAGTTAAAAAATGTAAGCTTTGCCTACAGTAAAGATTCAGCAAACATCTTAAAAAATATTAATTTGGAAATTAATGATGGGGAATGTGTTGCCTTTATAGGGGCGAGTGGTTGTGGTAAAACTACCCTTACAAGACTTATAAATGGTCTTGCTTATAAATTCTATGGAGGGAAATTAAAGGGGGGAATTTCCATAGATGGAATAAATCCCCTGGAAAAAGAATTATATGAAATAGGGAGGAAAGTAGGATCTATTTTTCAAAATCCCAAGAGTCAATTTTTTGCAGAAAATGTAGAAGATGAAATTGCCTTCGGGCTTGAAAATTATGGGATAGAAAGAGAAAAAATAGATGAAATAATCAATAATTCCTTAAAATCTATTAATGGAGAAGATTTAAAAGATAAAAACTTATTTCATCTTTCAAGTGGAGAAAGACAAAAAATAGCAATTGCTTCAATAAATGCACTTAATCCGCCTATTTATGTTTTTGATGAACCGTCTGCTAACCTAGATATGAAAAGTGTAGAAGCTTTAAGAAAACTTATGCTTTTATTAAAGAAAAATAAAAAGACAATAATCATTTCAGAGCATAGGCTATACTACCTTAGAGGAGTAGTAGATAAATATTATTATCTTGAAAATGGGGAAATTAGCAATGTTTTTACAGAGGAAGAACTATTATCAAAAAGTGAAGATTCTTTCAATAGGTTAGGATTAAGATTCTTTTCTTTAAATAAAATATCTCCTAAAATAAATAAGTTAAAAGAGGTAAATTCTATGAACCTAGAAAAAATTTCTTTTTCCTATAATAAGAATGTCCTTATAAAAGATTTGACCTACGAATTTAAAAGTGGAAATATTTATGGAATTATTGGGGATAATGGCATAGGCAAATCTACTCTGTTTAAAATTTTAAGTGGACTTATGAAAAAAGATAGTGGTGTTATATCTATAAATGGAGAAAAATTAAACAAAAGAAATAGGCAAAAAAGAATATACTACCTGTCAAATAATCCTGATAGTAATCTTTTTGAAGTTTCAGCAGAAGACGAGTTAAAACTAAATAATAAAGATGCAGATACAGATAAAATATTAGCTGATTTTAACTTAGAAAATATAAAAGACATCCATCCACAAATCATGTCAGGCGGACAAAAACAAAGATTAACTATCGCTTCAGCAGAACTTTTAGAAAGAGATGTTTATTTATTTGATGAGCCAACAAGTGGTTTAGATGGACATAATATGCAAATTATTTCAGAAAGAATGAAGAAATTACAAGAAAAAGAAAAAATTATACTTATAATTTCCCATGATTATGAATTTTTGTGTAATTCCTGCAATAAAATTCTTTATTTAGACGGATACTTTTTTGAGGAATTTTCTACAAAAGAGGATAAAGAAAAAATATTAGCTATATTAATGGGAAAAAATTTTAATATTTAGGAGGGGATTTGATGGATCTAATAAAACAATATGTAAGAAAGAGAAAAGGCTCATATTTTATGTCAATCTTACTGGCAATAATTGGAGTAGTGGCTGGTCTTTTTTCTTATATTTTTATGGCGAAAATTATTGTGAATTTGATTAATGGCATAAGGGATATGAGCTTATACACTCCACTTTGCATAAGTATTTTAATAACATTTGTTATTAAAGAAGTGGCATCTGGAATATCAACAAGAATTTCTCATACTGCAACTTTTAATTCACTTGGAGAAATAAGAAATGATATTTCCAAAAAATTATTTAAGATGCCATTGGGAGATGTATTATCAAGATCATCTGGAGAATTAAAAAATATTATAGTTGAGCAAGTTGATTCTATGGAAACATCACTTGCCCACCTAGTGCCAGAATTTACGGCAAACTTAGTAGGACCTGTTCTATTATTTATTTATATGTTTACCTTAGATTGGCGATTGACCTTGCTATCACTAATTCCGTTTGTAGTAGGAATGGCTACCATGATGTCTGTTATGAATGCTCATTATAAGGAAATGTTTGGAAAATCAGTTGCCATTGGTCAACATATGAATAATTCCATTGTTGAGTATATCAATGGGATAGAAGTAATAAAGACCTTTAATCAAAGCGAATCATCTTATAAAAAATATGCTGATGCAGTTTATGATAATGCAAGCTTTTATTATAACTGGATGGGTGAATCTATGAATAGGGTTGCCATAGGTAGATTACTTTCTCCTATGGGAATTATTACAATCATACCCTTTGGGATTTTATTTTATATAAAGGGAAGTATTGAATTAGGAAATTTAATTACCTTAATCGTCTTATCCTTTGCTACAGTTTCTAGTATTTTAAAAATCATGAACTATATGGACGATATGTCAAGAATATCAACTATAACTTCTGAAATAGGAAAGATTTTAGATTCAAAAGAGTTAGAAAATATTGACAAGGGAGAAAAAATAGAATCCTATAATATAGAACTTCAAGACGTAGACTTTTCTTACGATGGAAAAAATAAGGTTATAGATAATCTTTCTATGGAAATAAAAGAATCTAATGTTTCAGCACTCGTTGGTCCTTCTGGGTCAGGCAAGTCCACAATAGCAAAACTTATTGCTGGTTTTTGGAATGTAGATAGAGGTTCTATTAAAATCGGTGGAGTAGAAACAAAGGATGTGTCGCTCGAAAACTTGTCTTCACTTATTTCTTTTGTATCCCAAGACAATTTCCTCTTTGATATGACTATAAAGGAAAATATTAGGCTTGGAAATAAGAATGCCTCTGACGAAGAAATTATAGATGTATGTAAAAAATCTGCCTGCCATGATTTTATTATGAATCTATCTAACGGTTATGATACAAGAGTTGGCGAAGGTGGAGGTCATCTATCTGGAGGAGAAAGACAAAGAATATCTATTGCTCGTGCCATGTTAAAGAATGCACCAATCGTAATTTTAGATGAAGCAACTTCTTATATAGATCCCGAAAATGAAGCTCTCATACAAAATGCCTTGGCAAATCTAGTTAAGGGTAAAACTTTAATCATAATCGCTCATAGGTTAAAGACAATTGTTGATGCAGATAGGATATTTGTTATTAAAGATGGCAAATTAAATTCTTATGGTACTCATGAAGAACTATTAAAGTCATCAGAACTTTATAAGGAAATGTATGCTGCAAATTTAAGGGGTGATGAAAATGCTTAATGTGTTTAAAAAGATATGGAATTTTTCAAAAGAAGAACAGGTAAATATTAAGAAATCCATTCTCGCTGGATTTTTGCACGCAGTATTTAATGCCCTTGAGTTTGGTGCAATTTACTATATGCTAGTAAATATATTTTCTAAAACTTTAGACTATAAGGCTATCTTTGTTTGTCTTGGAATATTAGTTATATCCCTTGTTGGAAAGATAATGACACAAAAATCATCACAAATGGCACAAACACACGCTGGATATTTTATGGCAGCCCATAAGAGGATAGAAATAGGAGAAAAAATAAAAAGAGTTCCTATGGGTTTCTTTTCAAGCTTTTCACTTGGAAGATTAACTACTATTGCTACATCTTCACTTTCCCAAGCAGAAATGTGGGTGCCTATGCTTTTGGTTCTTGTACTTGGTGGTGTTTTAAATACTTTAGTCTTTGTCATTGGAACTTTAATTTTTAACGTAAAGGTAGGACTGGTTGCTGTAGCAGGTGTCTTAGTATTTTTCATCGTTACATCAATGATGGAGAAAAAATCATCAGCTAATGCAGACAAAATGACAGAAACACAAACAAGACTTACAAAAGAAGTATTAGCAACTTTACAAGGAATGCAGGTTATAAAATCCTATAATCTTGGTGGAGAAAATAACA
Source organism: Anaerococcus sp. HMSC068A02 (assembly GCF_001811125.1). NCBI lineage: Bacteria > Bacillati > Bacillota > Tissierellia > Tissierellales > Peptoniphilaceae > Anaerococcus > Anaerococcus sp. HMSC068A02. Next base: position 6,958 of record NZ_KV803739.1, read on the forward strand.
GAGCTTTGAGAAAGTCTATAAAAGATACATCAAATATACTTTTAGATTTAGAAATATCTGTAGCACCATACACAGTTATTCAAAGAATTGTAATGGGAATAACAACAGTAGCTATGGTCTATGTATCATTAAAATTAAATTTATCTGGTGAACTTCCACTTGCTGAAACAATTCTTATGATTATGGCATCCTTTATTATCTTTGAAGGCTTAATCGGGGCAGGATCAAACATGGCAATCCTAAGAGCTTGCGAAAATGCCATAGATTCTGTAGGTTTTATCGACTCTATGCCTGATATGAGAGAAGGAAGTATTACAGAGCCTATAAAAAATCATGATATAGTCTTTAAAAATGTCAGCTTCTCTTATTATGACAGACCCATTTTAAAAAATGTCTCAGCAGAGATAAAAGAAAATACCATGACTGCCATAGTTGGTCCATCTGGATCTGGCAAGACTACATTTTGTAATCTTATTGCAAGATTTTGGGATGTAAACTCTGGCGAAATTTTAATAGGTGGGAAAAATATTAAGGATTATAAGATAGAAAACCTTATGAATTCAATTTCCATGGTATTTCAAGATGTATATCTATTTGAGGATACAATTGAAAACAATATAAAATTTGGAAA
>NZ_KV803739.1:7688-21314 GCF_001811125.1 Anaerococcus sp. HMSC068A02
GAAAACAATATAAAATTTGGAAAACAAAATGCGAGCCATGAAGAAGTAGTTCAAGCTGCTAAAAAAGCAAGGTGTCACGAATTTATAGAAAATCTCCCAGATGGATATAATACTATTATCGGGGAAGGTGGAGCAAGCCTATCTGGTGGAGAAAAACAAAGAATCTCCATAGCCAGAGCCATGCTAAAAGACGCGGACATCATAATCTTTGATGAAGCCACAGCGAGCATAGATCCAGAAAATGAAGATAAGCTTAAAGAAGCAATAGAATCATTAACAAAAAATAAGACAGTAATAATGATTGCTCATAGGTTAAAGACAATTAGAAATGCTGACCAGATTTTAGTCTTAAAAGATGGAGAGATAGTAGAACGTGGAAATCACGAAGAACTGATTAAAAATAATGGACTTTATTCTGACCTTATAAATGCAAAAGCTAAGGCAGAATCATGGAAATTAAATAATTGATAGGAAGAAATATTAAAGTCTTTAAACAGTAAAATTTAGAAAAGAGGATTTATGCCTAATATCATAAGTCCTCTTTTTATGATCAAATTAATTATTAAAACTCAAAAATACTATAAAAAAATAAAAATTTTGGTTACCAAAGAGGGCAAATTTCACTTTATAAAGTGAGGGGTGTTTTATCATCTTTTTATAAAAATCCAAATACTTTGAAGTGTGAAGATTCTTGAAGTTGCTTAGGTGAGATTAGAATTTTTCAAATTTAATTCACTTATCAAGGTAAAAAAATAACTTACATAGGAGGTTAAAATGCAAGCAATAAAGATTTATAGCATGAGAGTTGCTATGTTATGTAGACTTTATGATCTTAAATTAATTAATGATAAGGAATATACAAAAATAAAAAATAGAATAGAAAATGATTATAAGAATATGGAAAGAAATTAATTAATCTTGTGATATAATAACACTGTAGAAAGATACAAAATGGGAAGGAGGTAAAATGAATACTAAAGTAAAAGTAATAAAAGCTTCAAATACAGGAGCAAGAAATAGAAATGCGCTACATTTAGATTTAAAACGAGTTGCAGCATATTGTCGAGTTAGCACTGATAGTAAAGACCAACTTGAATCATATAAATCGCAAGTTGATTATTACACAAATCTAATAAAAAATAATAAGAACTGGACTCTGGCTGGTATATATGCAGATGAAGCAACAACAGGAACAACTGCTACTAAAAGAGCAGATTTCATGAGACTAATTAGTGATTGCCAAAATGGAGATATAGACATGATAATTACTAAATCTATATCAAGATTTGCCAGAAACACATTAGATACTTTGAAATATGTAAGGCTTCTAAAGGAAAATAATGTTGGTGTAGTATTTGAAGAAGAGAATATAGATACTTTGACAATGGATGGAGAGTTACTATTAACAATATTAAGTTCAGTAGCTCAACAAGAAGTAGAAAATACCTCAGCCCATGTGAAAAAAGGACTAAAAATGAAAATGGAAAAAGGGGAACTTATTGGTTTTCAAGGTTGCCTTGGATACGATTATGACCCTACAACAAAAAGTATCTCTATAAATGAAGAAGAAGCCAAAATTGTCAGATACATCTTTAAAAGATATTTAGAGGGTAATGGTGGTTCAGTCATTGGCAGGGAATTAGAAGAACAAGGATATTTCACTCCTAGAGGTAAAACGAAATGGTCTGACACTACAGTGTTAGGAATAATTAAAAATGAAAAGTATATTGGAGATATACTAATGGGAAAGACCTTCACAGTTGATCCCATAACTAAAAGAAGACTAGCAAATTTTGGAGAATCTGACAAATATGACATTGAAAATCATCACGAGCCAATTATATCAAGAGAAGATTTTGAAAAGGCACAGGAGATTAGACTCAGGAGAGCACAAAATAGAAACACCATTGCTAATAAGGATAGAAAAAGAGAAAAACTATCAAGACAATACGCTTTTTCAAGTATGCTGGAATGTGGATTTTGTGGTGAAATACTTTCAAGAAGAACCTGGCACACCAATTCAATTTATAAAAAAATTAACTGGCAATGTGTAAGGTCAACTAAAAAAGGTAAAAAATATTGCCCTCATTCAAAAGGAATACAAGAAGCAGCAATAGAAAAAGCTTTTGTTGAAAGCTATAGGCAATTATGCCATGCAGATTCAACAGTAATAGATGACTTTTTAAAAATTGTAGAAGAAGAAATAAATGATAATACTTTAGTCAAAGATTTGAAGAAGATAGAAAACCAATTAAATAGAGTCATTAGTCAAGAAAGAAAGTTAGTCGATCTTCATTTAGAAGATAGTATAGACGAAGAAGTTTATGCTAAAAAGTATAAAAAACTTACAAAGCAAAAAGAAGAATTACTTGATGAAAAGAAAACACTGGAACTAACGATAAAAGATGAAAACTCTATTAAAGAAAGATTAAAGCAATTTAAAAAGGCCTTAGAGAATAGAGAAATTATAGAGGAATTTAACAGAACAGTATTTGAAAGCATAGTTGATAAAGTCGTGGTGGGCAGAATTGACAAAGACGGAACAATTCATCCATATGACCTGAAATTCTATTTCAAAACAGGAGTTAAAGATAGTCAAGATTCTAATAACTTTAAAGATAAAAGAAAAAATGCCAAAGACAATGACATTAATAAATTGTGTTCCTACAAGAATGACGAGGATAAAAAATTATGTTCCCAAGCAAAAGACAACGCATGTGGAGACGGTAGCTCTATTGTCCAAACTAAACACAGAACATCATTTAGATATAGAAATAGGGGAAGATGAATTATCTGAAATTGACTTTTCAAAAGAGGCAACTTATGGAGAAATTAAAAAATATGTGTTAGGTAAATACTGGTTAAAAGTTTCAAGCCTATATATTGCACAAGTAAAAAGGAAACACGGTCTAATAGAAAGAGAAAACTACAATATTAGCAAGAAAGAAAATCAAAGAGTACCAAATTGTCCAGAAGAAAAAGAAAAAGCAATAGAAAATGCTTTAGAGTATTTTGGAATGATTTAAGAAAAATAATGCCTCAGATTAGATTCTGAGGTTTTATTTTTTACTTATTTTAACGCAGTAAATCATATTATTGAAGGGGATCCACTTTATATGCTATAATTAGGTAGTTAATCTATACATTTAGAAAGGTAAAATATAGAATTGGAGAATGATATGGGGTTTTCATATAATAAATTATGGAAGTTATTAATAGATAAAAATATGAAAAAAACAGACTTACAATGTGCAATAGCAACTACACCCAAGACAATAGCCAAGATGGGAAGAGATGAAAATGTAAGTTTAGAAACATTAGGGAAGATTTGTGAGTATTTTCAATGTGATATTGGAGATATTATTGAATATAAAAATGGAGTTAAAATAAATGATTAGTAATACTCTTACCTATATTTCATTATTTTCATCAGCAGGAGTTGGTTGCTATGGATTTAAATAAGAGGGATTTGAATGCGTAGCAACTAATGAAATTATTGATAGACGTTTAGAAATTCAGAGAATAAATAAAAAATGTAAATTTGATAGTGGATATATAAGTGAAGATATTCAGAAACAGGAAACTAAAAATAAAATTTCAAATGAAATAAAAAAATGGGAAAAACTTAGTAATGATTACATTGATGTTATTATTGCAACTCTTCCTTACCAAGGAATGAGTGTAGCTAATCACAAGAAAAACAAGAGCGATTTACAAAGAAATAGTTTGATAGTTGAAAGCGTAGAGATTGTTAAAAATATTAATCCCAGATTTTTTATTTTTGAAAATGTTGCTGCATTTTGGAAAACAGGCTGCACTTTAAAAGATGGAACTATTCTTCCAATAGGTGAAATTATAGAAAGAAAACTTTCAAATAATTATTTAATTTCTAAGCGAGTAATTAGTTTTAAAAATTATCGCTTAAATTCATCAAGGACTAGGGCATTAGTTATCGGTGTTAGAAAGGATTTGTACGATATTGTGGAGAGAGTTAAAAATAAAGTATATTAAGGGAGTTTAATTTTAAATGGAATTTTCAAAGAAAGATATAACAAATAGATTGTTTGAAGGAGACTGCATAGAAATAATGAAACATTTCCCTGATAATTCTATTGATATGATTCTATGTGATCTACCATATGGTACAACACAAAATAAATGGGATTCAATAATTCCATTAGATAAGTTATGGGAAGAGTATAGACGTATTGTTAAAGAAAATGGAGCAATTGTGTTAACTTCTCATGGATTATTTACGTCAAAATTAATGTTAAGTAATATAGACGATTTTAAATACAAATGGATTTGGATAAAGTCTAAGGCAACAAATTTTTTAAATGCAAAAAAACAACCGTTGAGAAAATTTGAAGAAGTTTGTGTGTTTTATAAAAAACAACCAGCCTATAATCCTCAAATGATGAATGGAGAATCATACGATAAAGGGCTAAGAAAAGATCAGTTAAGTGGTTCTTATGGAGACTTTGAGCCAGTTCGAGTTAAAAGTAATGGAGAAAGATATCCCGTCGATTTAGTTTATTTTAAAACAGCTGAGAGTGAAGGTAAAGTTTATCATCCAACACAAAAACCAGTAAAGTTAGGAAAGTATTTGGTTAGAACATATACAAATAAAGGTGATTTAGTTTTAGATAATACTTTTGGAAGTGGCAGTTTTTTAGTGTCTGCTTTAGAAGAAGGTAGAAATTTTGTAGGGATTGAAGTGAATGAGGAAACTCATCAGTTTAAAAAATATAAATACGATTTAATAGAAATAGCAACTAAACGATTAAAAGAGTCTTGGGATAATTTATCTGATGAATACAAAGAGTATGTATGTGAAGAAAATCTAATAAAGGAGTTTATAAAACGTGAGTCAAATAAAAATTAATGCAAATGAAAGAAGCTGGGCTATAAATTTAATCTCTTTGATTAATAAATTTGTTGATAATCATGACTTTTTAATAAAAAATGCAGGTGGTGAATCTACAATTTCTACTGGTACAGAACGTATGTTTCCAGATTTGATACTATATGGTGATTCAAATCAAACAATGTTTTTACAAGGCTGGGAATTAAAAATGCCTGATACTTTGATTACAGATGAAGTATTTATAAAAGATGCACAAAGAAAAGCTCGTAACCTAGGTTTGAATAGTACTTTGATTTGGAATTTCACTTCTGCAGTTTTATATGTTAATGACGAAGCAGGGAATTGGTTTATAAAAAAAGCTTGGAATGAAAATAGTCATATAATATCGAGGTCCGATGTTATTGAATATCAAGATGACTGGGAGCAAACTTTAAAAGATGTAATATTACAGGTAAATGAATTTTTAGTGACTGGTCATATTTGTGGACAGAAAATAGATAGGGTTGTTACGGATTCATTAATGGCAAATATTATAGAAAATAATAAGGAAAGCTTAGGAAATGTTTTAAGAAAAGAATCTAATAGCAATAGAGTTATAGAAGCATATATTATGCACTGGTGGGAAAAAGCAAGTCTTGAATATGTTAATGATGAACAAGACTCGTTTATTGCGTATGGTAAAATGCTTATTTTAAATTGGTTAAACAAATTTTTGTTTGCTCATCTTATTAAAGGTTACCAATCATCAGCCAGACTAGTTGATTCTATTTCAGGAAATGAAGACATAAATTCAGTTGTTGAAGTATTTGAAGAAATTACTGAAAGGTGTGACTTTTATAATATATTTTGCAAAATTGAGTATAGTGAGCTCATTGATTTAAATACTTGGAATCAAATTATAGAATACAACAATCTTTTGAAATCAATAAAAATTGACAAAATAGATCAAAATCAAATTCAAGATATTTTGGAGAATTCAGTTGCATCATCAAAGCGACTGATTAGAGGTCAATTCACTACTCCGAAAATATTAGCTGATATTTTATGTAGCATAACTATGTTGAATGCTGAAAAAGATTTTATTGATTGTTGCTGTGGTACAGGAACAATTGCAAGAGCTGGCTATGATTTGAAATCAGAAAAGATGAGCATTGAAAATACTTTGAGTTCTACTTGGGCATCAGATAAAGATAATTTTCCTCTGCAATTAGCCACAATAGCTTTATCTTCAGTAGAAACCATGAACAGACCACTAATGGTATTTAATAGAAATGCGTTAGATTTAAAAGCAAATGATGAGATCAATATCACTAATCCATCTAATGGTGAAATTATTAAATATCAGCTTCCTAAAATGGGAACTATCTGCTCTAATTTACCTTTTATTGCTTTTGAGCGATTAGATGATGAAGACAAGAGATTAATAGAAAAAATAATTGAAAAGGTAAAATATGAAACAAATATTGTTTTAAGTAAAAGAGGAGATATTTATACCTATATTCCTTTTGCTGTACATGATTTGCTAGATGATAATGGAAGATTAGGACTAATTACATCCAATGCATGGTTGGGAACAGCAAGTGGGAAAATATTTTATAGTGCCCTAAAAGAATATTACAAAATAGACCAGTTGCATATTAGCGGGAATAAAAAATGGTTTAATAACGCTGATGTAATAACCATAATATTAGTTTTAGAGAAGAGAGAGATTGCATCATCAAAAGAAGATTATGAGACTAGTTTTTTTATTTGGAATAAAAATTTAAAAGAATTGAGTACTACTGTTGAATATAAAGATAACATCATTCAAAGCTCTATACTTAAAATTGAACCCAAAGACGAATTAGCTAAAAAAACAACTTACAGTCTTTCTGAAATTGATAGTATTCTTGATTTGAATGTATCTCTTAATTCTCTTTTTCACGATAATAAATGGTTGATTAATACAAGGGAATATTTGAGACCTATTACTGATTTTTTTGATATCTTTAGAGGAAGTCGACGTGGATGGGATCAATTATTTTATCCACAAGGTAACCATGATATAGAAGAAATATATATTAAAAAGGTATTGAAGAATGCAAGAAATGTGAATTTCTTACAAACGGAAGCACAGGATGATGTTTTTTGTTGTTCTAGAAGCAAAGAAGAATTGCGTGAAAACAATAATTTCGGTGCTTTAGCTTGGATTGAGAAGTTTGAAAATGAAGTAAATGGAGTAGGGAAGCCACTTCCAGAAGTCTTGAGTAGAAGAAATTTACATTGGTATGAGATTGAAACAAGTGAGCTGGCTGATTTCTTTACTATGATGAATCCTGATAAAAGGCTCTTCTTTGGAAAATTTGAAGAAAAAAGCTTCATAAATCAGAGGTTAATTGGATTAAGAGTTCAGGATTTGAATATGGATCGTGAGCTATTGCATGCTTTATTAAATTCAATATTATCTATTTATTACATTGAGGCTTTAGGTTTTGGAAGGGGATTGGGAGTTTTAGATATTAATAAAGATAGTATAGCTTCAATGTATATACTCAATCCAAATAATCTTAATGAATGTCAAAAACAAAAAATTAAAGAATTGTTTTCTCCAATTCTTGAAAGAGAAATTTATGATTATGAACAAGAATTAAATAAGGAAGACAGAATTGCTTTTGATAAGTATGTATTAGACTGCTATGGATTGTCCAGTATATATGCAGATATAAAGAACTCGTTTTTATCTATGCACAAATCTAGAAGAAATATATAAAGTTGAGGGCTAGTTGAATGTATATAAAGAATATTATTATAAAAAATTTTAGACTATTGAAGCACACTAAGATTTCATTAAGTCAAACAAAAACAATTTTTGTAGGGAAGAATAATACTGGTAAAACAACTGTGATGAATGTGTTTGACCTCATTACTAATTGCGTTAAAAGATTGAGATTTGATGATTATCCATTGAGCTGTAGAGCTAACCTATATAGTCAGATTAAAGGATATTTCAATAAAGAAATATCTGTAGAGGAGTTAAAATTAAAAGTTGAACTTACTCAGTTTCTTTTAGAGATTGAATATAGTGATAGAAATGAAAATGATTCGCTGGGAGAACTTTCAAATTTTATTATTGATTTAGACGAGACGATTACTGTAGCTAAAATTAAATGTATTTATGAATCGGTTTCTAATATAGAGACAGTATTATTAGATTTAAAGGAACAGTATGAGAATTTAATTACAAATATTGGATCTGATGATAATTTGCAAATATTACAACAAATTATAAAAAGAGAATTTCATCGACTATTTGAGTTAAAAATTTATGCTATAAATCCAACAAATGAAGATGATTTTCAGTTAAAAAGTTATGAAAATTTGAAGGGACTTTTCAATTTAAGGAAAATAACAGCTGAACGTAATTTAGGAGAATCAAATGAAGAACCTCAATTAAATCCATTAGGAAGAGTTTTAAATTCACTGTTTAACACAGAGATTTCAGAAGCAGAAAGTTCTATACAGCCTGCAATATTAAGCTTGAAGAAAACTATTAATTTGACTAAATATAATTTGCAGAATGATATTAGTGTCCATATGGATTCAATTGTTGATTCAATGTTACAGTTTGGATACCCATCAGACGAGGATTTGTTGTTAAAAGCTTACACTGATCTGGATATAGAAAATAGTATCATATCTGGAACAAAATTGAATTATAGGAGCCATGATAATATTGAAGAATTGCCTGACACATATAACGGTTTGGGATATAAAAATTTAATAAAAATTTCTTTGATTCTACAAGATTATTTGCGTTCTTTAAAACAAGGGGATTTAAGGATTCATCTATTGTTTATTGAGGAGCCAGAGGCACATATGCATCCACAATTACAAGCAACTTTTATAGAATATATAGAAAGCTTTCTTAAAGTAGAAAATAGTAAAGTTCCGATACAAATAATTATCACAACACATTCTTCTCATATTGCAAATACAGTACCTTTTTCACAAATAAGATATTTTAAAAAAGGTTCTCATAATGTTGTATGTAAAAATTTAGATACTTTTAAGTTAAAAGATGAAGATCCTTCTGAAAGAAGAACAACTATTGAATTTCTGCAACAATATATCAAGTTAAATCATTGTGATTTGTATTTTTGTGATAAAGCGATATTAGTTGAAGGTACATCGGAGAGATTGCTTATTAAGGACATGATAATTAAATGCTTTGATTTAGATAAGTATGGAAATGAAAATCCTTCTTTACAATCACAGTATTATACAATTATTGAAGTTGGTGGTGCGTATGCTTTTAAGTTTTTTGACTTTTTAAACTTTATTGAAATCCCCACATTAATAATTACAGACATAGATTTTGTTGATAAAAATGGCAAAGCTTGTAGAAGGGCAGAAGCCAAAAGAAGTTCTAATGGAACAATAAACAGATGGTATAGAAATAAATTTGATTTAAATAAGAAAGACAAAGTGTTAATTAATAAAATAACAGATATGTTAGAAAATGAAGATGAATTAATAGATTGCAATTTAAGGTTAGCTTGTCAAGAACGTGAGAATGATATTCACCCACGAAGTTTTGAAGAGGCAATTATGAACGTGAATCGAGAATTATATGGGATTGAAGAGAATGTTAGTGAAATTGAGTTTGATTCTAATAAGGAGAGCAAAACAGATTTTGCATTTAATCTGCTTTTTAATAAAGACTTCTCTAATTACACTATCCCTTCATATATTTCAAAAGGTCTAGTATGGCTAAGCTCTCAAAAAAACACTGCTAATAATTTGGGGGTGGAAAAGACTAAATGAAACAAATAAGTAATTATGAAAAAGCAAAAAAAATAGCAGATAGTATCGATAGGGAAATTATAGAAGTTCTGAAATCAAAAAGAAGTTTTTGTGTAGAAGCTGGGGCAGGTTCAGGTAAAACACACTCTTTATTAAATGTTATTAATTGGTTAGAAGAAAATGCTAGTTCATATGACAAGGCAGTAGCATGTATAACCTATACGAATGTTGCTGTAGACGAAATAAAAGAAAGAATATCAACTTCTAGTGCAATAATCCCTTGTACAATTCACGCCTTTGCTTGGGAAGCTATAAAAAGATTTCAGAAAGATTTGATAGTTTCATTGAATTCACTGGAGTTATTTAACTGTTTCTCTCAAGAAGAAATAGAATCTATAAATAAAGTAAATTATACATTAGGAACACGTCATATTGAAGATTCTATTATGTATTTACACCATGATGATGTTATAGAAATATTTGCATTATTTTTAAATAAAATTAAATTTAGAAAATTATTAAGCCAGAAATACTCACTAATTCTAATTGATGAATATCAGGATTCATCAAGAATAATTATGGAGAAATTTTTAGAATTCTTTATAAATCAAAATAAAGGACCACAGTTTGGTCTATTTGGTGATTATTGGCAAACCATATATTCACTTGATAAGGTCTGTGGTGAAATTAAAAGTGAAAATATTGTGGAGATAAAGAAAAAATCTAACTTCCGTTCTCAGGAGATAATAGTAGAAGTACTTAATAATATCAGACCAGAATTACCACAAATATCTGCTATTAATGAAAATGATGGAGAAGTATTAGTTATCCTGACAAATAATTACTTAGGACCACGTATTCCAAAAGGATATTATAAAGACGAACTTCCAGATTTGATTCTACATGATTATATTCTTAATGTATTTGCAGAATTAAAAAAACGTGGGTGGGGAGCTAAGGAAGAGACAACAAAAATATTTATGTTGACTCATAAGATGTTATCTAAACAACAAGAGTATAGCAATTTGTTAGAAGTTTTAGAAAATGGTTTAAAAGAGCAAACTGATCCTCATGTTAATTTTTTTAACAATTACTTAGAACCAATTTATTATTCACTTAGTGAGAACAATGCTTCTTTACTATTTGAAATATTAGGGACTAATCGTCAACCTTTAGAAGCAAGAGGGAAAAAACTTGAATGGAAAAAACTTTACAAAGGTTTAGATGTATCAAGAAAAAAACAAATATATGATGTACTTAAATGTGCTTATGAAAGTAAACTAATACCTATTTCAGACAAGATACTATCTAATTTTATTTCATATGAGAAAGGAGAGGCGGACCCCAAAATTAATAGATTGTACCAAGTTAAGTACAGTGAGGTTATTAATGCATTAACTTTTTTTAATGAAAACTCAATATATGCAACAAACCATGGGGTTAAGGGTGCAGAATACGAAAATGTATTTATGGTAATGGGTAAAGGTTGGAACAATTATAGATTTGAAAACATCTTGTATAAGAAGGAAAATGAGTTATCTGGTAAACAATTAGAATCTTTTATTAGAAATAGAAATCTTTTTTATGTTGGATGCTCTCGAGCTAAGAAAAGATTGGCTATTATGATAACCATCCCCGTTGAAAAAGATTTTGTTGAATATTTACAGGATGTTTTTGGAAAAGAAAATATTGTAGAATATTCAGAGTTAGTTAAAATTTAAGGAATAAAAGAAGTAGATTTTATCTCTCTACTTCCTTATCCATATAGCTATTATAGTTCTTTTGATATAAAACAAGTTCAGAAAACTTCTCTTTATTAAGAGAATACTCTTTCATAAGGGTATTCTTTTTTGCAGTAAATAAAGTTTTTTAAAAATCTCTTTTGATTTAGGAATATTAAAAATGATAACAGTTAGCAAATAAAGAAAAATCATATAATGCTTATAATTTATCTTATCTAGAGTCATTAAAAAGATAAATAATTTTAATTAGAATATTTTATTATAATTCATACCTCTATTTTTATTATCTAAAAAAGTTTCTGACATATAAATAATGACATCAAAAAAGATGTTCAAATTTAATAAATTAGGAGGAATTAAAGATGAATGAATTTGAAAAAAGAAATTTTTTGATTCTAAAAAAGATGCTAGAATTACTGGAGGTATGTGAGGAAAACAACAAAACAAAAAGTTTTAAATTCTTTAAGAAAAAAGACGAGGACCTTTATTTCCAAATAAACTGTTACAAACTTGAATTGAGTAACAGAAGGCTGGAAGTAAAATTATATGAAATTGGGAGATTATTTGTAATATATGAAAAGTATACAAATAAAGCATCTCAAAAGCATGATTACAACTTATCTAAGTATGAAATTAATGCTATTTCCAGTGTGTTAAATCAAATAATTAAAGATTTCAGAGAAAATGTTGTAAGATTATAGTAAAGCTACTTTAGCCCATAGAACAATGTGACTATGGGCTAACATTTTTCTAGTATCTAATCTTTATTTACATCAAAATTAATGTATTTTATAACAGTATTCCTTGATAATTTAAATTTTATAGCAGTTTCAGATATATTACTATTTTCAAGGTAATATTCTTTGACTTTTAAAATAAGTTTTTCTTTTTCTTCTCTTTTTTGATTAACTATAATCTCTTTTTTAGTATAAGGTTTTAAGCACGACATAAACTGACTTTCTTCTTCTGAAATATCTAACCATTCCATTATTTTTTTGTTTGTTAATTTCTTATATTTAGGAGCTACATTTTTTTGAGCACTATTCCACTTTGATTCTATATAACTTTCCTTTTCGAAGATTCCACCTATTAAACTGCCAATTTCATATAAAATATCTTTAGATAAATTTCCATTAAGAATTGTCCAAGCAGCCTGAATCATTATTTTGTCTCTACTGCCTACAAGTGTATCATTTTCTTTTCTAATTTTAATTAGTGTTTTATCATCAGCAATTCTTTTTAAACTTAGTTTTTCAATGCTTGTTTTATAGATATAATTATTTTCATTTACATTTTTTTCTGGCTTTAATTCATTTATCCACAAACCAAGATTATATCTAGGAAAATATTTAATACTTATACATGTACCTTTTGCTAAAGCTGATTTGTTATAGGATAAAGGTAATCTTATTATTTGCAGTACATTTGATCCAACATTTTTATCTAAATCAACATTTTTTAATGCATATACATCTGCATTTTTTAATTCAGATATTTTTTCATATAAATTTTCTTTTAGATACATCGCACAATCTTGGTATAAACTTATTTGCTGTTCTTTTCTAGTTTTATTTTTATAGAAATACATAGGTTCAATTAAATAGAATAAATGTAATCCTCTACCTGAATTAAGGACTATATGAGGACAAAGTACATCATCAAAGACATTAAATGTTTTTAATGCGGTATAAACTTGCTCTGCTTTTTCATGGCTCCATTCAGAAGATCTGCAGTAATCTAGGTCAACAACAATGTAAGAAACACGCTTTATAGTATCTAAATCAATAATTGCTTTGTTTGTTGTGTTATAAAATGAAGGGAATCTTTCAGCAACTGAAATATAAATATTTTTTCTGTTATAATATTGAAGTTTTTCAAGCTCTATAAATTTAACTGTATGCTTTCTGCTTTTTATCCTCATGTAGACAATTCTTTACTCATCATTTTTTTGATAAAGAAGTTCTATAAGTTCATCTCTAATTACATTTTCTGACATAAAATACTCCTTTTAATTTCTTAAAAGGTATATGTCAGAAAATTTTTAAAACTTCGTTTTTCTTACACATCTTTGATGAAACATAAGTGGTAAAAAAATCGCCTATTACAAGGGTACTTTACTGATGCCTTAGCAACATACATGCTTATGTTACAGTAAGTTAACTTTAAACTACTATTTATAGACATAGATTTTACATATACATCCATTTATTTTAGTACAGATAAGATTGAGCTATT
>NZ_KV803740.1:0-266 GCF_001811125.1 Anaerococcus sp. HMSC068A02
ATGTTAGGGCGGAGGAAATGGGGGAGTTTCGATTCTCCCCCTTTTTCCTCCCCCTAACGACCCCCACTTTTTTGCCCCCCTGCAACCGACCATTGCATGGAGCTAATTTTGTTAGAAGCTTCGCTTCTTTCAAGTTTTTAAAGCTTGATTGCTATTTAAAAATAATTATAAATTCAAGTGAATTATTAGAGAAAAAATTGTTTGAACGTTAGTGAGTTTATTTTTTCTCTTTTAATGAACTTAGAATTTATTTATTTTGGGCTTAT
>NZ_KV803741.1:0-977 GCF_001811125.1 Anaerococcus sp. HMSC068A02
ATTAGTTTTTAAGCCGAGAGGACTTTTTACGTCAAAGTGTAGAAGTCCTCCTTTTTTATTCTCAAAAAGCAAAACAGAGAACTTAAAAAGGAGGATAACACAATGCCTAATAAGGAATATTACCTTTATGTGAAAGGGGAAGCTATACCCATAAGTGAAGAAGTCTACAAAGCCTATTGGAAGATAACAGAGCATGAAAAATATCTTCAGAAAAAGGATTGCAAGTATGGAGTTATTCCATTTTCATCATTAGATCATGATGGACACTTTGTAGATAACATCATAGATGAAAAAATAGACTTAGAAAAAATTGTAGAAGTCAAAATGCAAATTGAAGAACTGCATAAGGCATTAGCTACACTGACAAAAGAAGAAAGAGAGTTAATGGAAGCCATCTTCTACAGAGAAGAAAGTCTTAGGTCAATCAGCAGAAAAGAGAAAGTTACACATCAGGCAATCGGACAAAGGAGGGATCAAATTTTAGAAAAACTAAGAAAGATTTTAGAAGATAAAATCTAAAAAATGATGAAAGGTTAAGTATCAAAGAAAGGTGCTTAGCCTTTCTTTGTTTGGAACACAACAATATTGAAATGGAGGAATGAAAAATGAAAGAGTTAGAAAATGTAATGAGCCAGTTGGAAAAAGAAACTAAGAAAAAAGAACAGGTAGAAAACAAAATTAAGCAACTAAGACAAAAGAAATCACAGCTAAAAAGAAAGGCGGACACGAAACGAAAAGTAGAAAAAGGAGGCGTGTTTGAGAAATTTGAAAAACAGATAACCGGAGCAGAAGAAAATACAGATAATGATTTAATCTATGCCTTTTTAGATTATGTACTTTCCGATAATCGAAATAGAGAAAAGCTAAAAGAACTTACAGAAATTCATTTAAAAGAAAAAGAAATCTCTTTAGAAGAAAATCCAAATCTTAAAGAGGAAAATGCAAATGATGATTTTGAAGAACTGACAGAGGAAGAA
>NZ_KV803742.1:0-385 GCF_001811125.1 Anaerococcus sp. HMSC068A02
ACAATCTTAAAATGGTATGAAGAAGATAAAGAAAAACTAAGACATCAAGGAGGAAATAAAAAAATGAACTATGATGTAGGAGAATCTTTATAGATAAAAAGAGGTGGAAAGCCACTATTAAAGACTTTAAGTATGAAAAGGTATAAAAGTATGCCAGATATAATAAAAATACAAATATGACACTTAAAAGGCGATTAGAAAATTAAAAATCTAATCGTCTTTTTTATCGAAACAAACAGGAGGAAAAATATATGCACGAAAATAAAAATGAACAGAATACAGGAACAAAAACTATAAAGAAAATTGGTAAAGCAACCTATGAGGTTGTTGTTCACTTTAATGAAAATGCAACGGAAACAATGCAAGACAAATTAAAACGCATAAT
>NZ_KV803743.1:0-2199 GCF_001811125.1 Anaerococcus sp. HMSC068A02
TACAAAAATGAAATTGAATCAATGAATAAACAGATAGAAAAATTATCAAAAGAAATATGGCAGATCCATTCCCTACTTCTTAATAAATCAAAGGAAAGTTCTGGTGATTAGTATGGCAATTACAAAAATACATACAATAAAATCAACTCTAAATTTGGCAATAGATTATATAACTAAGAGTGAAAAAACTGATGAAAAAGTCTTGGTATCTTCATTTAAATGTAATCCATCTACTGCCCATATTCAATTTATGAAAACACAAAAGATCATATTCTATAGCATATTTTGAAACAAAAAAAGAAGTAGAATAATTCCACTTCTCTTTTACTTAATATTTACTTGTCTATAATTTTCCAAACAGTGTCTGTTAAATTACATCTCATTAATTCTATTTGAAATAATTCTCACTACACCAACAACCTTATCAAAGGTCAGATCTCCAATATACTTATTTTCAAGGTATAGGTCATAGAAGTCTCTCATTCGTGTGGTTGATATATTTCTTCTAATTATGGTTTCATATTTTTCAGCTAAAATTGTTTCTAATGGGTATACCATTATTTTTATATTTTCTTTGCTAAAGATACATGGATAGGTGTGTTCTTTTTCCCTTGGTGTTATTGCATCTCCTGTTATTAGATCAAGTTTCTGGGACTTTTTACTCATTACTATTTTTATTAATAGCAATCAAAAAAGCACCTACCATTTTGATAGATGCCGCTAAACAAATTTAAATTATTCTTTTACTATAGGAACCCATAATTCCATTTTATAGTCTTCTGAATTAGGGTCTCCATCTCCATATACTTCAAAGTCGGGACTTTCATCATGTCTATATCCTTCTTTAGGGAAGAAATATGAAATAATATACTTCCAACCTTCGTGAATGCACTTTGGTATAGGTCCTTGTAAGCTTACAATAGCATACTCTTTTTCAGGAATGCTAAGCGTATCCAAACCTAACTCTTTAGCTTTTACTTCATCCGTTAAATCAAAACCAGCTAAATATATAAATGAATCTTCTTCATCCATTATATAGTCATATCCTACGCCAAAGATTTGACCACTACCAAACTCTTCAAATTTTTCTCTTGGTACTTTTTCAACCAGTCTATCCCAAACTTTTGGGAAATTTGAACTTTTAGTTACATCTGATTTAATACCAGCTATTTTAAACGCTTTCTTTTTCTCAATTTTAATATCCATTTGATTTCCTCCTTGAACTGAAATTGAAAAGTAGATTCTTGGGAAATATTGATACTTTTCTCCTTTTTTTACTTGACCTGGAGTTAGCTTATGAAAACTTTTAAAAGCTAAGGCAAAAGAATCCTGAGAATTATAACCATATTTTATTGCGATGTCTATAATTCTTTTATCTGAATTTTTTAAATCAATTGCAGCATTTGTCATCTTTCTTAATCTTATATATTCAGATAATGAATATCCTGATACGATTGAAAATATTCTTGAAAACATTGGAAATGAATATCCTGTTATCCGTGTTATTTCTTTTTCATCAAGTTCATCAGTTAAGTTTTCTTCAATATAGTCTATTGCTAAGTTAAAAGATTTCATTATATCCATATTTCTACCACCTTTCATTTAAATTGTACAAGGATTTATTAAATTATACCCGATAATGCTAATACAATTATTATAGCATCAAATGTTTATACTATTTTTCTTCTCTGCCAGACTTCTTATCTTGCTCTTTATGCTCTTGATATTAATCACAATAATACATCCACATATTTTCTAACCTCATCTTCTATTTTATATAGTCTACTATATTGTATCATTCATCTTTTTTCTTATTTCTTTGTCTAAGTTGATTGATTCTTTTGATGCCTTTATTGTGTATGTTATTATGGTTTGTGCTGCTTGACCCGCTTCTTTGCTTATTTCTTCGTTTATCATGCTTTTCTCCCCTTTGTTTGAATTAAAAAAAGGGAAGTATAGGCTTTAATTTTTCTATACTTCCCTTTGATTGTTTTTATTTTATTGTTCTTGGTGGTGGAATGCTTATTTTAGATGTTTTTATAGTTTACTTAGGTATTTGTACCTTTTCTTGTTTTTCTGCTCTTATTTTGCTTTTCCACCTTTAGTAGTTTGTGTGTGTTCTTTTATCTGATAGATAGTTTTTCATGTTGGAATATAATATCTGCACTTCTTCATTGTTCATTGCTTTTATTTCTTCTG
>NZ_KV803744.1:0-22278 GCF_001811125.1 Anaerococcus sp. HMSC068A02
GTCAGAGGTTCGACTCCTCTCAGGCGCGCCAATATTTTTATAAAAAATATTGAGCGGTATTAGCTCAGTTGGATAGAGCGACTGGCTACGGACCAGTAGGCCTGGGGTTCGAATCCTCAATGCCGCGCCAGAATTTTAGATCTTTAGTTTTGCTAGAGGTCTTTTTTATTGCTTTTTTTCCCAATTTATTTTGTTTTTATCTTTATATGCGTTGATTTATTTTTTGTAAATTTGCATAAAAAAACTGCTGCAAAATTTTTTTATAATCAATATTAAGTCTTTGAAATTTTGAATTTCTCTTATTATTGATTATTTTTATTTTGCAACAGATATTTTTTTCTATTTGATTTCTATGCTTGGATTATCTTTTGTTAAAAAGTGAATTTGAATATTTCCTTCTAGGTGGGTTTTTAGATTTTCTGCTAGATAGTTTATTGCTTCTTTCAAATCTTCTTTTCTATCTGGATCTATGTTTTCCATAAAAAGTATTGCGTTTTTTGTATCTTCTGTTATCATTGTTCTTTGGCAATCTCTCCAATTAAAACATCTACAAATTGCTCCTTTTTCATCTCTATAGCATAATTCGCCTTCTAGGGTTGGGGAGTCTTTGTCATCTCCTATAGCTTGGAAAGGGTCATTTCCTTCTGTAATTTCAAGTTTTACATCGCCTACAAATTTGTCTATATCTTCAGCTCCGCATGGTAGAGCATAATTTAATGATGCAGCATTGTAAATGTCAACTAGGGGATTGATACTTCCAACGTCTTTGTCTTTTGCAACTCTTTTTAATAAGGCTTCTATTGAACAGCGTGCTCCTTTTTTTGTTTTGAATAATTTAAAGGCATCTCTCCACACTTTTATTACTGGATTTTCGCTAAATACTGGTTTTGTTAGATAATCTAGGGCTTTTTCGTTTGCATTATCAAGTTTGTCTCTTATTTCTCTACTTGATTTTTCTTCCATTTTTATGTCTTTAAATAGGATAAGTCCTATTTCTGCTTCAGGGAATAAATCCCAAAAAGATTCGCTTGCTATAAATTTCATAATTTTCTCCTTTTCTTTTTTTCCTACTATATTATATTTCCTTCAGAGTCTTGGTAGTTTATTGTTGTCCTAAATTTATTAGGGGATACACCAATTATTCTACTAAAGGCTCTTTGGAATGTTCTTGTTGAATTATACCCAACTTTCATTGCTATATCTATTATTTTTAAATCTGTCGTTTTTAACATTTCACATGCTTTTGAAATCCTAAGAAAATCTAAATATTCGTAGAAATTTTTTTCAAATTGGAAATAAATTAATCTATTTACTTCAGATGTTGAAATGCCAAATTCTTTGGCTACTTTTCCAATTGTAAGATCTGCGTCAGTATAGTTTTTGATTTCATAATTTATTACACTATCAAGAAGTTTTGCCTCAGATTGTTTTAGACTAACTTGTTTAATATTGTAATAATTTCTAAATTCGCCAGGATTGATTCCTTCAGTATTTTCAAATATTTTTGTAAAGTGTGATGAATCGGTGTAACCAACGCTTTTTGCAATTTCATTTAGACTTTTTTCAGAAAACATGAGTAAGTCTATTGCTTTTGAAAATCTAATCCTATTTAATAATTCAGAGAAAGTAAAGCCAATGTTTTCTTCTAAATATTTTGTAAGACCTGATTTGCTAATGAAAAATGTAGATGCAAGCCTGTCAAGTGTAAGCTTTTCGCTCATGTGTGAATACATATACCTAAGAATTTGATTAATTTGAATTTGATGTTCATAATTTTGCTTGGTACTTATTTCATTTTTGTTTTCAAATCTTAAAAATTTAATTAAAATTCTTATAATTGATGAAATAAGATATTCATCAGAATATGGTTTTTCATCAATTTCTTCTTGGAAAGAGTCATTTCCTACTTCATCTTTGATTTCAATAAAGGAATTTTTCATATCATGAAAAGCCTTGCTATCAAGAATTTTTATAGGATTTTTTGACAAAACTTCTATAGAATTAATTTGATTTTTCCTAAAATTACAAATATTTTTCAAATCGTCATTTATAATTTGAAAATTGTATACGATTTTGTAAAATTCCAAATCTTCTGTAACATCAGTGATAGTTGTAATATCCCAAGGAAGAATAGAAATCATGGTATTTTTTTCGATTAGATATTCAACCCCGTTTATCATAAATTTCCCCTTGCCTTTTTTGAACAAGAGAAGTCTTGCTGTACTGTGAATTAAAGTTGTGGTAGAACTGTCTTGAAATTCTACTTCAAAATTACATATTTTTGATAGATCTGAAATTGCAGAAATTTTGGTTTGTATATTACTTATAACCATAAATAACCTCTTTAATTTTAGTTTGATATATACTTATATTATATAATATTTTAAGCTAATTTACTAATTTTTAGCCATTTATTAATAATTTTTCATAAAAACACTTATAAAAACATTTTCATTTGAATATAATTTACAATAAACTATCCGAAATTTGTCGTGTAAAAATGAAACGGTTAGAGTATACTATTGATGTAAACGATATGAGTGGCTCTAAAATTTATCTTGAATGAAAAAATCAAAACGAAACTTTATTCAAGTAAAGAGATACACTCTATTTATATATATTTTAGGAGGAATTATGAAAAAGATTCAAGTAACAAGCGAGATTAAACCACTAAAAAGAGTTTTGGTTCACAGACCAGGAGATGAATTATTAAATTTAACTCCATCAACTCTTGAAGAACTATTATTCGATGATATTCCAGATCTAGCATTAGCTCAAGAAGAACATGATAGATTTACAAATATCATGAGAGATAATGGAGTAGAAGTTGTTTATCTTGAAGATTTAATGGCTGAAACATTAGATGCTAATGAAGGATTAAGAGAAACTTTCTTAGAACAATATTTAAGTGAAACAGGATGCGAAGACAAAGAAATCCTTGCAAAAGCTAAAGAATATTTAGAAAAAATTGAAGATACAAAAGAATTTGTTGAAAAAACAATGGCTGGTTTGACATTAAAAGAACTAGGCCTATTCAAAGAAGAAGATCTTCATGAAATGGTTGTAGGACAATCATATCTTGCAATTAACCCAATGCCAAACCTATACTTTACAAGAGATCCATTTGCATCAGTAGGAAACGGTGCAGTTATCAATAGAATGTATTCTGTAACAAGAAATAGAGAAACAATATACTGTGATTATATCTTTAGATTCCACCCAGAATACAAAGGAAATGTTCCAAATCTTTATGGTAGAGATAATGAATACCATATAGAAGGTGGAGATACATTCAACGGTAATGAAACTACACTATTAATTGGTATTTCACAAAGAACACAATATGAAGCAATCAAAGTATTAGCTAAAAAATTATTCTTTGGAGAAAATGAAAACAAGATTGAAAAAATCTATGCTTTAAAAATCGATGAAAACAGAGCATTTATGCACTTAGATACAGTATTTACACAAATCGATTATGATGCATTCACATACCATCCAGCTATAATCAAAGAAATGGAAGTTAAAATCATAACAAAAGATGAAGCAAACAATGATTTACACATTGAAACAGCTTCAGGAAAATTAGACGAAATCTTAGCAAAAGCACTAGGAATCGAAAAAGTACGTCTAATCCCATGTGGTGGTGGAGACCCAATAGCTGCAGAAAGAGAACAATGGAATGATGGTTCAAACACATTAACACTTGCTCCAGGAAAAGTTTTAGTTTACAAGAGAAATACAGTAACAAACGAAGTACTAAGAAAAGAAGGTATTGAAGTATTAGAATTAGATGCATCAAACCTAACAGTAGGTCGTGGTGGTCCAAGATGTATGTCAATGCCATTAGAAAGAGAACTATAAGAAGTAAGTTAGTCACAAAATAAAATTAATATTGAAAAACAAAAATAAGGAGAAAACAATATGCCAGTAAATTTACAAGGACAAAGTATACTAGGATTAAAATTCCTAACAGAAGATGAAATCAAATACCTAATAGATCTAGGTGAACAATTCAAAAAATTAAAATTAACAAGAACACCACACAAATATCTAGAAGGAAAAAATATAGTATTATTATTCGAAAAAACTTCAACAAGAACACGTTGTTCATTTGAAGTAGCTGGAATGGACTTAGGAATGGGAGTAACATATCTTGATCCAGGTTCAAGCCAAATGGGACACAAAGAATCAATCGAAGATACAGCAAAAGTATTGGGAAGATTTTATGATGGAATCGAATATAGAGGATTTGACCAAGAATTAGTAGAAAAATTAGCTAAATATTCAGGAGTTCCAGTATGGAATGGTCTTACAGACGATTTCCACCCAACACAAATGATTGCTGATATGCTTACAATCAAAGAAAACTTTGGTTACCTAAAAGGATTAAACTTTGTATTCATGGGCGATTGCAGAAACAACGTAAGCAACTCATTAATGGTAGCATGTGCTAAACTTGGAATCAACTACACAGGTTGCGGTCCAAAAGAATTATGGGCAGATGAAAAATTAATTGCAGAAGCAAAAGAATTTGCAAAAGTTCACGGTTCTAAAGTAGAATTTACAGAAAACGTAGAAGAAGCAGCAAAAGGTGCTCACGCAGTTTATACAGACATTTGGGTATCAATGGGAGAACCAAAAGAAGTTTGGGAAAAGAGAATTGAATTACTTCATCCATTCCAAGTAAACCAAAAAGTTATGGATTTAGCAGATGATGATGCAATCTTCTTACACTGCCTACCATCATTCCACGATCTTCACACAACAACAGGTATTGATGTAAACGAAAAATTCGGAGACAAATATGACCTTGATGGAATGGAAGTAAAAGACGAAGTATTCCTAGGAAAACAAAGTAAAGTATTTGATCAAGCAGAAAACAGAATGCATACAATCAAAGCAATCATGTATGCAACATTAAAATAGAAAAAATAGAAACAGAAACGGATATATTTAACAGATGACAAAAAAAAGATTAGTTATCGCTTTGGGGGGTAATGCTTTAGGCAATACCCCTCAAGAGCAATTAGAATTAGTAAAAAAGACAGCTAAAACAATAGTAGATTTATCAGAAAACTACGATGTAGCAGTAGGACATGGAAATGGTCCACAAGTAGGAATGATAAATAACGCAATGGAATTTTCAGCAAACAAAGGTGGCAATACACCTGAAATGCCATTTCCAGAATGTGGTGCAATGAGCCAAGGATACATTGGTTATCATTTATCACAATCAATAAGAAATGAATTAAAAAACAGAGGCAAAGATTCTGAAATAGCTTGCGTTGTTACACAAGTTTTAGTTGACAAAGATGATGAAGCTTTCAATAAACCAACTAAACCAATAGGAAGTTTCTTAACAAAAGAAGAAGCTGAAGCCAAACACGAAGAAAACGGCTACGAATACGTAGAAGATGCAGGTAGGGGATACAGAAGAGTTGTAGCAAGCCCAATACCTAAAGAAATCATTGAAATAAATGTTGTGGAAAATTTGGTTTCAAATGGTAATATAGTAATAACAGTTGGTGGAGGTGGTGTACCGGTAATAGATACAGAAGAAGGATTACAAGGTGTGCCAGCTGTAATAGATAAAGATAGATCATCTGCATTATTAGCAAAAGAATTAAATGCTGATATGTTAGTAATATTAACAGCAGTTGATAGAGTTATGATCAATTTCAACAAACCAAATCAAGAAGAAATTAAAGAAATGACTGTTAATGAAGCTAAAAAATATATTGAAGAAGGACACTTTGCTCCTGGTTCAATGTTACCAAAAGTAGAAGCTTGTTTAGAATTTGTTGAAAAATCAGAACAAGGTCTTGCACTAATTACATCTTTAGAAAAAGCAGCTGAAGCATTAGAAGGAAAGACAGGTACTATAATAAAAAAATAGGAGAATACTATGAAAAAAGGTAAGAAAAAATCACTAAGTGCATTTTCTATCTTGATGATAGTTCTAGCTGCTGTATGTTTAATAACTTTATTAGCTAATGGTCAAGCAATCGATTCAGATATTATTAAATCATTAGACCCAGGCAAATATGAAGATCTTATAAATGCAGTTAAGGCTGGAGAAACAGTTACTGTACAAAGTGCTAGTTTAAGTGACTTTATTATGGCTATTCCAAATGGATTTATGGATGCCGCAGATCTAATTATATTTATTTTATGTATTGGTGGATTCATCGGTATAGTAATGAGTACTGGTGCTATGGAAGCAGGAATTCGTTCCTTAGTAAGAAAAAACAAAGGTAAAGAAGGAAGACTAATTGCAGTATTAATGTTCCTATTCTCAGTTGGTGGATCAACATACGGAATGGCAGAAGAAACAATTGGTTTTTATCCATTAATCACAGCAGCAATGGTAGCAGCTGGACTTGATACAATGGTAGCAGTAGGAACAGTTCTACTTGGAGCTGGAGCCGGAGTACTAGGTTCTACAATCAACCCATTCGCTACATCAGCAGCTATGGGAGCATTAGAATCAGTTGGTATAAAATCTAATGCAACAACAGTAATGATTATAGGCGTTATACTTTGGTTATCAACAGATTTAATCGTTATAAAATTTGTATTGAATTATGCTAAAAAATTATTAGAAAACAAAGAATCTTCCATTCTAAGCGCTGATGAAAAAAACGCTATGGAAGAATATTTCTCTAACGATAACGGAGAAGAATTAGAATTTACTGGAACACACAAAGCTGTATTAACAGTTTTTGCTATAACATTTGCAATAATGATTATATCATTAATTTCTTATGTAGATATCAATTTCCACGGAGACGAAGAAGCTTACTTGAAAGCATTTGGTTGGTCAGATTTCTTGACAGGATCTCCATTAGGATATTGGTACTTCAAAGACTTAGCAGCACTATTTACCCTATCTAGTATAGTAATAGCTATAGTTGCAAAAATTGGCGAAAAAGAATTTGTAGATGGATTTATCGCAGGAGCTGCTGATTTATTATCAGTAGGTTTAATCATAGCAGTAGCAAGAGGAATTACAGTAGTAATGAGCTCTACTCACTTAGATTTCTACATCCTACAAAATTCAGCTAAATTACTAAGAGGAGTTTCTCCATTTGTATTTGCACCACTTGCATACTTGATTTACATGTTACTATCATTCTTAGTACCATCAACATCAGGACTTGCAGCATTATCAATTCCAATCATGGGATCTCTTGCTCATCAATTAGGATATGACCCTAACATAATGATCATGATTTTCTGTGGTGCTTGTGGACTTGTAAACTTTGTTACACCAACATCAGGAGTTGTAATGGGTGGACTAGCAGCAGCAAGAGTAGAATACTCAACATATTTGAAATGGGTAAAGAAACCATTCTTTATAGTAATGATTGCAAATATTGTAATTCTTTCAATTGCAATGGCTGTAATGTAATAAAAACAAAACTAACAAACTCAGATTTTTTCTGGGTTTGTTTTTTATTTCAAAGAAAAATAAATAAGAAACTAATTATAAAAAATTAAAAATAATTCTAGAAATCACTTAAAGAAATTTACAAAATCAAATTTCTACTTATCTATAACATATTATTTACAATTTTTTATATAATAATATAGGAAAGAATAATAAGGAGGAATAGATGGCTAGAAGAAATCGTGGTTCTGGTGGATTTTCTAATTTTCTTTCAGGACTAATAGGAGCTGTTTTGGGTGGATTTTTAGTTTTTTCACTTTTGGGTAGCTCATTAAAAACATCAGATAATAATAAAAAAGAAGCTAATACAAATTCAAATACCAAAAAAAATAATGTAGTGAATATAACAACAAACGATGAGACGACAATGGAAAGAGCAGTTGTCGAAAAAAGTATAGATTCTGTTGTAGGAATTACAACAAAAACAAAAACTACACAAAATACAATTTTGGGTCAACAAACAGGCTATGTTGAAGGAGTAGGCTCAGGCTCAATCGTTACAAAAGATGGATATATTTTGACAAATTCACACGTTGTAAGCAATGGAGATGCAAGCGAAATTAATGTTTTGTTTTCAAATAATAAAACAAAAAAAGCAAAACTTGTTTGGAATGATACAACCTTGGACCTTGCAGTTATAAAAGTTGAGGCAAATAATTTAAAACCAATCGACTTAGGCGATAGCGATACAGTAAAAGTAGGAGATAAATCAGTAGCAATAGGTAATCCATTAGGACTTCAATTACAATCAACAGTTACAAGCGGAATAATTTCAGGACTTGATAGGACAGTTTCATTCCAAAATGGAGCACAAATGGATGGATTAATGCAAACAGACGCTGCAATAAATTCTGGAAACTCAGGAGGAGCTTTATTAAATTCAAAAGGACAACTTATAGGAATTAATACAGCAAAAGCAGGAAATTCTGATGGAATAGGATTTGCAATTCCAGTAAATTTGGCAAAAAAAGTAATCAATGAAATTGCCAAAAACGGCAAATTTAATTCAGTATATTTGGGAATTACAGGAATAAATTTAGATTTGCTTTTACAATACAATAATATAGATAGCAAAAACGTAGGAAGTGAAGACGGAGTATTTGTACAATCAATCTCAGATGATGCAAAAAATTATTTTAGAAAGGGCGATATAATTACAGGAATAGATGGACAAAAAGTAAAAGATATGTCCAACCTCAAAAAGATTCTATTAAATTATAGCGTAGGAGATACTTGCAAAATTCAAATTGTAAGAGCAGGAGAGAAAAAAGAAATAGATTTCAAATTTACAATGGATTCATCAAACGTCGAAGAATTTAAAGAGGCAAATCCAAAAAAAGAAGAAAGTAAAGAAGAAAAAGAAGGTCAACAATTGCCAGATTGGCTAAGACCATAAAAAATAAACACCAAAAACATGGGTAAAATTGATTAATTTGCCCATGTTTTTTATTGGAAATAGTTTCGAAATTTTCAAATTTAATTTTATGGATAAATATTTAAAATATTTGACAATATATATATATATATATATAATGTTTAGTGAAAGAATATTTAAAAAAATAAACAAAAGGAGAAAATTTATGAACAAAAATAAGAAAATAATAAGCGCTAGTCTAGTCTTGGCACTTGGAGTAAGCTTATTAATTCCTAATGCAAAAGCAAATGAAGAAAAAACACTAGAAAAAGCCTTAAAAGAGCCAGTTAAAACAAGTGAAACAGCAAAACCGGAAGAAAAATCAGCTGTTGTAAATGAAAAAATCACTATAAATAAAGTTCCAGTAAAAGAAGGCGAAAAAGAAGCTGGCAAAAAAGAAACAGAATCTGGCAAAGAAGAAACAGAAGCTGATAAAGAAGAAACAGAATCTGGCAAAGAAGAAACAGAAGCTGGCAAAAAAGAAACAGAATCTGACAAAGAAGAAACAGGAGCTGACAAAGAAGAAACAGGAACTGACAAAGAGGAAACAGGAGCTGGCAAAGAAGAAACAGGAGCTGATAAAGAAGAAAAACCAGATGACAAAACAGAAAATTCAGAAACTGACGAAGAAAAACCAGACGAAAAGAAAGTAAAACCTAAAGAATATAAAATGAGTGAACTTTTAAATGAAAAGGGTGCTTTTGAAAAAAGTAAGCAAGCACATTTAGGCATATTAGGATTTGAAATTATGCAATCTGCAAAAGATAGTTCTATTGGTGAAGAAACAGTTGATGCTATGAGACGTCAATATGAAAAATTACAAAAAGCTACAACTTGGGACGAAATGGCAAAAATACTTGGTTATAGTAAAGAAGTTTTCGCAAGGGAACTTTTGGAAATGAAGGGCGAAAAAGATGCTTATGATGGGGATTTAGTAAAAATCATAGACGATATGGCAAATCAAAAACCACAAAATCCAAGTCAAAAAAATCCTGACAGAAAAAATAAAAAAACTGGTACAACAAATACAGCAAACACAGCAAATACAGGCAATAAAGTAAATAATGCTGGAGAAAATGTACAAACAGGAGTTGGTAGCCTTTCAGCAATTTTGGGCTTATTAGGAGCATCAAGCCTAGGCTTATTTAAAAGCAAAAGAAAATAATAAAATTTAATATTTTAAAAATTTAAAAATGAAAAAATGAGTATGGACCTTGTCTTTATGACTTGGGTTTATACTCATTTTTTATAAAAATTATTGCATTAAATAAGAACCTACTTTAAAGGAAAAATTGATTGATAATATTTTTTAAAAACTCAAATCTAAATATAAATTCTTATGGTTCTGTAAATAATTTTGTGTATCAATATTTGTCAATTTTTAGTAAAAGAGCTTATCTTAATTTACATAGTCTTGAAAATAATAAAATTTAAAAATGCAAAAATTCAAAAATGAGTATCAACCTTGCCTTTAAGACCTTGGTTGATACTTATTTTTTTAAAATATATTAAATAGTTTGTGAGTTTATTTTCTTTTCTTTTTTAAAGCAAAAAGAGCTGATAGGGAAAGTGCCAAGGAAGTTCCAACAAAGGATAGGCTTTCAATTCCTGTTTTTGGAGGGGTTTTTCCTTGAGTTTTTCTATTGTGTTCATTGTTTTGAATATTTTTATTTTTATCTTTTTGAATATTTTTGTTTTTTACCTTATCACTATCT
This sequence comes from Anaerococcus sp. HMSC068A02, assembly GCF_001811125.1. NCBI lineage: Bacteria > Bacillati > Bacillota > Tissierellia > Tissierellales > Peptoniphilaceae > Anaerococcus > Anaerococcus sp. HMSC068A02. Next base: position 10,583 of record NZ_KV803744.1, read on the forward strand.
TGTGGTTTAGTGCTTTCATCTTTTGCCTTTAATTTTACATTATTTAGGGCATCGGTTAATTTGTTATTTAATGAAAGAATATCATTTATTGTTAGATTTTCGCCTTTAAGGGCTTTTTCTATTTCTTCAATTACCTTATTTAAATTTTTATCATTTATTTTCTTGCTAGTTTTTAATAAATTTTCAAGCGACGCTTTTGCTTTTTGGATAGATTCTTTTTCTTTTTGTAAGCTTAGGGCGTCTTTTTTATTTTTAAGATTATCTTTTGCTAAATCAAGGTTATCTTTTGCCTTGTCTATATCTTTTTGCAATTGTGTTTTTTCATCATGTGCTTTATTAAGTCTAGCTTTGATTTCATCTTCTTCTTTTTGTGCTTTTTCAAGCATTTCTTGAGCTTTTTGAGCTTCGTTTTTTGCTTTATTATATTTTTCCTTAGCTTCATTTATTTTTTCATCGTCTATTTTTTCTGGCAAATTATTTGTAAGATTTTTTATCAAATCTTCAAGTTCTTTGACCTTTTTGTCAGCTTGATCTTTTTGGATTTTTGTTTTATTCAAATTTTCGCTGGCTGTGTTTAGGTCTTCGTTTGCCTTTGCTATCAAATTTTTATTTGCTTCAATTTCTTTTTTCTTAGAATCTAGGAGATTTTTTGCTTCTTCTAATTCTTTTTGTGCTTTTTCGTATTGGGCATTAGCTTGGTTGAAAGAATCGGTTAAATTTTTAAGATTTTCTTTATTTTTATCTACTTGTTCAAGCAAAATATTTGCACTTTCTAAAGCTTTTGCATAAGCTTCTGCTTGTTCAACTTCTTCCAAAGACTCTAAATAAATATCAGCTTTCTCTTTTAATAGAGGAAGTTTTTCCTTTAATATTGCAAGATTATTTTCAAATTCTTCGGAATATTTTTTTATAAGTTTTTTGGCTTCTTTTTTGAAAATCTCATCTCTACTTGAATCGTAAGCAATATTTTTTTGCTCTTGCAAAACTTCACATGCATGTGATAAATTCATCCAAGCCTTGTGGAATTCATCATTAATCATTTCGTAATCATGTCCTTTGCCATTTCTTTTTAAATACAAGTCACCTAATTTATTATTTGCAGCTTTAGCTTTTTCTTCTAGATTATCCTTGTTTAATTTTCCATCTAAAATTTCTTGTATTACAATATTTTTGGCATTTGCTTGGCTTTTTTCTTTGATATTTTCTTTGAGATCATTGAAATTAGTATTATAATTTCTAAATATGTCAAATTCTTTTTCAGCCTCTTTATATAAATTTTTGTAATCTTCGGTAATTTTTTTGCAAATTTTATCAATTTCTTCTATTTGCTTATTTAAATCATCAATTTCATTTTGTTTTGCCTTATACCCATCACTATTCGGCTGAAGCCATTTAATATTTTCTTTGGCTTCTAGCAAATTTTGTTTAAGTTCTGACTTTTTATCGCTTATATCAGTCTTGTCTTTTTCATAATTTTTAATAGACGCATAGAGTTTATCCAAATCTTCATTTTGAGAATTTAAAGAATTGCGTGAATCATCAACTTTTGATTTTAAATTATCATAATTTTGATTTTTTTCTGTCAAATCTTCTTTTTCATTTTCCAAATAATCGTCAGAATTTTTTTGCGCTTGGTCTAAATCTTTTTTTGCCTTATCTTTTTTCTCCAAGGCATCGCTTGCTTTTTTCTTTGCTTGATTCTCATAAATATCTTCTTGAGCTTTCTCATTTTTCTTAGCCTCTTCAAGCTTATTATTTGCCAAGTCTAGGGCTTTTTTCTTTTCGTCAGCATTTTTTTGAGCTAAATTTAAATTCTCTTTTGCTTTTTCTTGTTGATTTTTAGCAATATTAAGTTCTTCTTTTGCTTTGGCTAAATTTTTGTCAGCCTCAACTTGTTTATTCTTTTTTTCGTTAAGATTTATATAGTCGTCGCTTGCCTCACTTTGTTTTTTGTAAGCAGAAATAAAATCATTATCAGCTTTTTTCTTATTTTCACTGGCTTTATTAAGTTCATTTTGTAAAGATAAAACTTTTTTATCAAGTTCTATTTTTTCATTTTCTTTAGCTTTTAAATTTTCATTTGCAATATCTAATTCTTTTTGTGCCTTACTAAGTTCATTTTCAAGATTTTTTTCATTTAAATTATCAGCAAAGCCAGTAGAATTTTCTCTATATTCTACCATATTTTCATCATTATTAGATGCGTATGAATTATAAACAGGATTAACAACCCCCAAGCCCATAGCTAAAATTAGGGCAGTAGCAAATTTTTTATTCTTTTTCAAAATTTAAACCTCCATAATGTTAAATTTTTTCTATTAAATTATAATTTAATAAATAATGATTATTTGATTCTCATTTGAATAGTAATTTTTTAAATCTCTAATCATTTAAATAAAAAAAATTAAAAAAGCAAATTTAAAAATAAAAATTCAAAGGAAACAATTCATAACAATAATCATTATCATAACTATGATAACAAAAATTTTTTTCTTTGAATATCAAAATATTGTTTTTTATTGAAAATAATAATAAAAAATAATTGTACAAAATAAAATTTGTAAAAATAAATAGGGAATCAGACTTTTGACAAATTATAAAAATACTCATGCGAAGAATATCATACGGAAATAATTGTTTTGATTTGAATTTTAAAATTTAAAAATCAATAATTTTTGCAGTCAGATATTCGTGCTTGAGGTTTTATCTACGCTTTTGGGGAATTTTTTATTTAAAATTTGAAAATATTTTGAAAATTTTTCGAATTAAAAATATTTTCAAATTTTAAATTAAATTTGCTTGAAAAAATTTCATTTAAGATTGAAAATTCAAGAAAAAAATAGTCAAGAAAAAGTCTTGACATTAGATTGAATTGCTAGTATACTTTATAGGTCAAGAAAAATACTTGACGGGTGAGAATATGGAAAAATTAGTACAAGTTGCAAGATTGTTTGACACTTATGGCTCTCTTTTGAATGAAAAACAAAAAGACGTCATAAATTGTTATTACAATGAAGATTTATCATTAAACGAGATAGCAGAAAATAACAATAAATCAAAGCAGGCAATTTCTGATATGATTCAAAGGTCTGTTGACAAGTTATTTGAGTTTGAAAATGAGCTTTCTTTAATAAAGAAAAAAAATCAATTAAGAGAAGATTTGTCTTTGTTAAGAGAGTTGATCGAAAGTTCAAATCAAAGTGAAGCTATGGATATGATCGATGAAATGATAAATAAAATTTAGGATGTGAAAATATGATTTTTTCAAATCTTTCTGAGAAGTTACAAGAATCTTTAGGAAAACTTACAGGAAAAGGAAAATTAAGCGAAAAAGACATCGACAATGTAGCCAGAGAAATAAAACTTTCTTTGCTTGAGGCTGACGTTAATTACAAAGTAGTTAAGGAGTTTGTCAAAAAAATCAAAGAAAGAGCTATGGGTCAAGATGTCATGGAATCTCTTACTCCAGGTCAAACTGTAATTAAGATTGTAAATGAAGAACTTACTAATCTTATGGGTAAGGAAAATTCTAAACTTGAGCTAAAAGGATCTACTCCTCACGTTGTGTTGATGGTAGGTTTGCAAGGTTCAGGTAAGACAACTCACTCTGGAAAACTTGTTAGGAAATTAATAAAAGAAGGCAGAAATCCTCTTTTGGTAGCTCTTGATGTTTATAGACCTGCGGCTATTGAGCAATTGAAAGTTGTGGGCAAACAAGCTGAGGTTGAAGTTTTTGAAAAAGGCAAACAAGATCCTGTACAAACTGCAAATGAAGCAAAAGAATATGCTAGAAGAAATAACAATGATGTTGTTGTAATGGATACGGCTGGACGACTTCAAATCGATGAAGATTTGATGGATGAGCTTAAAAATATTAAAAAAGTTGTAAAACCTGACGAGATACTTTTGGTAGTTGATGCTATGGTTGGACAAGAATCTGTGAATGTTGCAAAAACATTTGATGAATATCTTGACATTACTGGTGTTATTCTAACAAAACTTGACGGAGATGCAAGAGGTGGAGCAGCCCTTTCAATTAGACAAGTTGTAGGAAAACCAATTAAATTTATTGGTACAGGTGAAAAGCTTGATGATCTTGAAGCCTTTCATCCAGACAGGATGGCATCAAGAATTCTTGGTATGGGAGATGTCTTATCCCTAATTGAAAAGGCAGAAAAGCAAGTTTCTTTGAAAGATGCAAGAGAGCTTGAAGAAAAAATGCGAAACCAATCCTATACTCTTGATGATTTTGTTGAACAAATAAATCAAATAAGAAATATGGGACCGCTTGAAGATTTACTTGCTATGATTCCTGGAGTAAACAACAAAATGCTAAAAAATGTAAATGTTGATGAAAAAGGATTTGTAAGGATTGAAGCTTTAATATCTTCTATGACAAAAGAAGAAAGAGAAAAACCTGAGATAATTGGCAAAAGTCGTAAGGAAAGAATTGCCAAAGGCTCTGGGGTTGATATGAATGAATTAAATAAATTATTAAAGCAATTCAAAGAACTAAAGAAAATGATGAAACAATTTACTAATATGAAAAAGGGAAGAAAAGGCAAAAGAAAATTCAATATGCCTTTCTTCTAAAAAAATACGGAGGTTATGATGGCAGTTAAAATTAGATTAAAAAGAATGGGACAAAAGAAAAGACCATTTTACAGAGTAGTTGTAGCAGATTCTAGAAGTCCAAGAGATGGAAAATTCATCGAAGAAATCGGAACATACAATCCAGTATCTGAACCAAAAGAATTTAAAATTGACAACGAAAAAGCTAAACAATGGATCAAAAACGGTGCAAAACCAACTTCTATTGTTGAAAAATTATTTAACGACAACAACGTTTTAGCATAAGAAAAATGAAAGAATTAGTCAAGCTAATAGTTACAGAACTTGTCGAAGACAAAGATGCTGTAGGAATAATATTAGAAGAAGACAACGGAGAAGTTAACATAAAAATTAACGTGGCAGAAAAAGACAAGGGAAGAGTTATAGGAAAGGGTGGAAATATTATTAATTCCATTAGAACTATTGCTCGTGCTTGTGCAGTCAAAGAAGATGTTAAGGTTAATATAAGAATATGAAAATAACTGTAGCAGAGATACTTACAACACACGGGATAAAAGGAAATCTAAAAATAAAATCTTATTCAGACAATGAAAAAAGATTTGAAAAAGGATCAAAACTTTTACTTGATGGAAATTTAGTTACAATCGAATCATCTTTTAAGCATAAGGGTAGTATCATCATAAAACTCAAGGGATATGATGATATTAATGAGGTAGAAAAGTTTATTGGACACGAACTTACTATCGAAGATAAGGACTTAGAAAAATTAAATGATGGAGAATATTATTTGTTTGATTTGATTGGCCTAAAAGTTTATGAAAAAAATCAAGAACTTGGTTTTATAAAAGATGTTATCACTGGAGTTTATCCAAACGACATCTATGTAATAGAAAAAGACGGAAAAGAAATTTATTTTCCTGCCTTAAATGCTACAGTAAAAAATGTTGACTTAGAAAATAAAAAAATAGAAGTAGAAAACTTCAAAGATTATGAATAAAATAACTATACTTACACTTTTTCCTAAATCTTTCGAATTTCTAAAAAGCTATGGAGTCATAGGAAAGGCAATTGAAAAAGGACTAATTGAAATTAATCTTGTTGATATAAGAGATTATAGCAAGGACAAACACAACAGGGTTGATGATACAGTTTTTGGTGGGGCAGCAGGAATGCTTATGAGGCCTCAGCCGATTTATGATGCTCTAATAGCAAATAAAAGTTCAAAATCAAAAGTAGTCTACATGTCTGCAGCAGGAGAAATCCTAAACCAAAAATTAGCAATCAAATTTGCAGATTTTGAAGACTTGATAATTATTTGCGGTCATTACGAAGGAATTGATGCAAGAATTACCAATCACTATGTTGATTATGAAGTTTCAATTGGAGATTATGTTTTAACCGGTGGCGAAATCCCTGCCATGGTATTAATAGATTCTCTTTCAAGATTTATTGGAGGAGTTGTTGGGAAAAAAGAATCATTAGTTACAGATTCACACTATAATGGTCTACTTCAATATGATGAGTACACAAAACCTAGAAATTTTAATGGGTATATGGTTCCAAAAGAACTTTATAGTGGAGATCATAAAAAGGTAGAAGAGTGGAAGATGAAATCATCTCTTCAAAAAACCAAAAGAGTAAGAAGAGATTTATACGATAGATATATCAAGGAGGATCACGATGGAATTAATCAAAAAAATAGAAAATGAACAACTACGTGAAGATAATCCAGACTTTAGAGTTGGAGATACTGTAAGAGTAAGCTACAGAATCAAAGAAGGAGACAAAACAAGACTCCAAGACTTTGAAGGAGTAGTAATCAAAATAAATGAAGGAAATCTTGGAAAAACTTTCACACTTAGAAGACTTTCTTATGGTGTAGGAGTAGAAAGAACATTCCTTTATCATTCACCAAGACTTGAAGCATTCAAAATCGTTAGACGTGGTAAGGTAAGACGTGCAAAACTAAATTACCTAAGAGGACGTCAAGGTAAGGCTGCAAAAGTTAAAGAAAAAACAAATTATTAAAAATAAGGGCCGAAAGGCTCTTTTTTATTTTATATAAACACAAATATTTGTGATAAAATATAAGATAAAGATTAGGAGGATATATGAATATAAATTGGTATCCGGGTCATATGAAAAAGACCAAAGAAGAAATTAAAAATTCTTTAAAACTTGTTGATATAGTTTTAGAAGTAATAGATGCAAGAATTCCAAAATCTTCAAGAAATCCATTGATTACTGAAATAACTGAAAAAAAAGATAGAATTATTATAATGAATAAAACTGATCTTTCAGATCCAGTTGAAAATGAAAAATGGATAAAAAAATTTGCTGATGATGGAATAAAAGCAATAAAGATGAATGCAAAAGAAAAAATAAATACAAAAGAAATTTATAATATAGAAAAAGAAATTCTTTCAGAAAAATTTAAAAAAAATGAAGAAAAAAATATTGAAAATGAAAATATTAGGATGATGGTTGTAGGAATTCCAAATTCTGGGAAATCTACTTTTATAAATAATATTGCAAAAAGAAAGGGAGCAAGGGTTGGAAATAGACCTGGAGTTACTCAACAAAAACAATGGATAAAAACAAAAGAAAATATTTTGCTTTTGGATACACCTGGTGTTTTGTGGCCAAAATTTGATGGGCAAACAGGACTTAATTTGTCTTTTACAAATGCAATTAAGGATGAAATTTTAAATATTGAGGAATTGTGCCTTAAATTTATTGAATTTATGAAAGAATTTTATCCAAAAAATTTGGAAGAAAGGTATAAGATAGATTCTAATAAAACTGCTCTTGAAATTTATGAAGAAATCGGGATAAAAAGAGGGGCAATTATTAGAAAAGGCGAAGTTGATTATACAAGATGTGCAAATTTAATTTTTAATGATTTTAGAAGTGGAAAACTTGGAAGGATAACAATTGAAAAAGCCTAGATATTCTGAATTTAATGATAAAATAAAAAATGAAATTCATAAAAAATATGAATTGATTGCAGGAATCGATGAAGTTGGAAGGGGTCCTTTGGCAGGACCTGTTGTGGCTTGTGCAGTTATAATGAAAAAAGATTCCCATATTGAAGGAGTCACAGATTCCAAAAAATTATCAAAAAAGAAAATGAAAGAACTCTACCAAAAAATTATAGATGATACGATTTCTTATTCTTTTGGTTATGCAAATAATATCCTTATTGATAAGATAAATATAAAAGAGGCAACAAGGCTTTCTATGAAAGATGCTCTTGAAGGACTTCAAAAAAAACCGCAAATTGTTTTGATTGATGCTGAAAGGATAGATACAAATATTAAGCAATTAAATATAGTAAAGGGCGATTTGTATGAATATTCTATTTCATGTGCATCAATTCTTGCTAAGGTTAGAAGGGATAAAATAATGGAAAATTTCTCAAAAATTTATCCTTATTATTCTTTTGAAACAAATGCAGGCTATGGAACAAAAAAACACTATGAAGGCCTTGAAAAATTTGGAGAATGTCCAATTCATAGAAAAACTTTTTTAAGAAAATTTTATGAAAGGCAATTATCTTTTCTATGAAAAGCAAAAAAAGAACAATAGGAGATTTTGGGGAAGAGATAGCCTTAAAATATTTGGAGAAAAAAGGTTATCAAATTCTGGATAGAAATTTCCTAAAACACTACGGAGAAATTGATATTATTGCAATAAAAGATGATATTTTGACCTTTGTGGAAGTTAAAACTAGAAAAAATGATGAATTTAAGCCTGCAAGTTTGGATGTTGATTATTATAAACAAGAAAGAATCAAAAAAACAGCCCAAGCCTATATTATGGAAAAAGATTTGGGCGAATTTTTGATCTCTTTTGATGTGTGCGAAGTTTATCTTGAAAATAAAACAATTCATTACATAAAAAACGCTTTTGGTGATTAGATGGACAAAAAAGATTTGTTATTATATTTTAATTTTATAAATTTACAAAATAAAATAATTTTGGATTTTTGCGAAAATCTTGATATGGATAATTTTTTTGACCTTGATAGGAAAATATTTGAAAATTTATCTAAGATAAATAAAGAAAAGATATTTTCTTCTAAGAATTTAGAAAATTTTAAAGCTTATAGACAAAAAGTTTTTAATGGTCCTTATAAAATTTCTACCATATACGATGATAATTATCCGATAAATTTATCCTACATAGATGACAGGCCGGCTCTTTTTTATTACAAGGGGAATTTGGAAAAAGAGGACAAAAATGCCATAGCCTTTGTTGGGGCAAGAAAATGCACTGATTATGGAAAATGGGCTTGTAAAAAAATCGTAGAAGGCTTTAAGGATACAAATATTAGGACTGTATCAGGTCTTGCTTATGGAATTGATGCAATTAGCCACAAGGTAAGTCTTGAAAATAATATTAAAACTATTGGGGTAATTGGGTCAGGTCTTGATATAATTTATCCTAAGGCAAATAAGTATTTGTACGAAAAAATTGAAGAAAAAGGTGTAATTATTTCAGAATTTCCTTTAGAAACTCCACCAAATGCCTACAATTTTCCAAGAAGAAATAGGATAATTTCAGGTCTTAGCAAGGGAGTTTGTGTAATTGAAGCAAAAGAAAAATCTGGAACTATGATTACAACAAATTTCGCCCTAGATCAAGGCAGAGAAGTTTTTTGCCTACCTGGAAATATAAATTCAATTTATTCAAAAGGTTGTAATAAATTAATTCAAGAAGGCTCAAAGCTTGTGATGGATGCGTCTGATATAATTGATGAAATTGAAGATTTTAAAAATATAAATGAGAAAAAAACAAAATTAAGTCTTGATGGACTTGATAAAGATACGCTAAATGTAGTAAAGTATATAATCGATAAGCCATCTTCAAATGCAGATGAGATTTCTCAAAATCTTTGTATGTCGATTGAAGAGGTAAATTATATTTTAATATTTTTGGAATTAAATGATTACATAGAAAATATGGGAAATAATGAATACGTAAGTAAAGGGGATTAAATGGCAAAAAATTTAGTAATTGTAGAATCTCCAACCAAGGCTAAGTCAATCACTAGGATGCTAGGTTCAAATTATAAGGTAAGAGCAACTTATGGACATCTTAGAGATTTGCCAAAGTCAAAACTTGGAGTTGATATAGAAGATGATTTTGAACCAAAATATATAAAAGTTCGTGGAAAGGCAAAAACAATTAATGCCTTAAAAAAAGAAGCAGAAAGCGTGGACAAAGTTTATCTTGCAACAGACCCTGATAGGGAAGGTGAGGCAATAAGCTGGCATTTGCAATATCTTTTGGGACTTGATAAAAATGAATTAAACAGAGTAGAATTTCATGAGATAACAAAAAATAATGTAAAAAATGCTATCAAAAATCCAAGAAAAATCGACCAAAATTTGGTAGATAGCCAACAAGCAAGAAGAATTATGGATAGGATAGTAGGTTATGAAATTTCTCCAATTTTGTGGAAAAGAGTAAAATCTGGTCTATCTGCAGGAAGAGTCCAATCAGTTGCTTTAAAACTAATTGTAGATAAGCAAAGAGAAATAGATTCTTTTGTTCCTGAAGAATATTGGACAATTACAGCCAAGCACAAAGAAGATAAAATCGAATTTGAATCGGAATTTTATGGATCAAAATCCAAAAAAATGAAAATTTCAAATGAAAATGGGGCAGAAAAAATCCTAAATAGGATTGATAAGAACAAGTTTGAAGTTTTTGATATTCAAAAAACAAAAAAGAAAAGAAAACCACAAAAGCCATACACAACTTCAACTTTACAACAAGATGCCTCAAATAAATTAGGATTTTCTACCAAATATACCATGTCTCTTGCCCAACAATTATTTGAAGGAATTGATCTTGGAGATAAGGGAAGAGTTGGACTTATAACTTATATGAGAACAGATGCTACAAGACTTTCAAATGAAATTATTGGAGAAAGTTTATCCTATATTAAGGAAAAATTTGGAGAAAAATACGCATCAAAAGGAAATTCTTATTCCAAAAAATCAAAAACAAGTCAAGATGCTCACGAGGCAATAAGACCTACTTCAATTTACAATGATCCAATAAGTGTAAAAGAATATTTAACAGACCAACAATATAAACTCTACAAATTAATTTGGACAAGAGTTGTTGCAAGTCAAATGACTGATTACGAATATTTGTCAACATCTCTTTCATTTGATTCAAATGGAGTAATTTTTAAAACAAATGGAAAAATAACCTTGTTTGATGGATTTATGAAAGTATCAAATGCAAAAGAAAATGAAAATATCCTACCAGATTTAAAAAAGGGAGATATTATAAAAGCACTTGATATTAATAAAGACCAACATTTTACCAAACCACCAGCAAATTACACAGAGGCAAGTCTTGTAAAAACTTTGGAAGAATATGGAATAGGAAGACCATCAACCTATTCATCAACAATAGCTTCAATTATTTCTAGAAATTATGTAGAATTTGAACAAAGAAAAATTATTCCAACAAAACTTGGGATTAGAGTTAATGATTTCTTGCAAGAAAGTTTTGACGACATAATAAATGTAGAATTCACAGCAAAAATGGAAGATGAGCTAGATAAAATTGCTCAAGATGAAGTTTATTGGAAAGATGTTTTAAAGTCTTTTTATGAAGGATTTGAAAAAGATTTAAAACAAGTTTCAAAAGATAGGACAGATTATAAGGTAAAAGATAAAATTTTGGATGAAAAGTGTCCAAAGTGTGGCCATCCGCTTGCAGAAAAGCACGGAAGAAATGGAAAATTTATTGGATGTACAAATTTCCCAGAATGCGATTTTACAAAATCAATTATAAAAACAACTGGAGTAAAATGTCCAGAATGTGAAAATGGAGAAATAATAGAAAAAGTTTCTAAGAAGGGCAAAAGATTTTACGGCTGTTCAAATTTTCCAAAATGTGATTACGCAACATGGGATCCACCAACAGGAGAGAAATGTCCAAAATGCGGAGACCTTTTAGTTCATAAAAAAAATAGATCAACTGATGAAATAAAATGTAATTCTTGTGATTACGTTAAAGAAAAAAGAAGATAAAATTTTTTATTAAAAAAGCAGGCTTTATGCCTGCTCAGAGCGTCGACAAACCCACTAATAAATCAG
>NZ_KV803745.1:0-314 GCF_001811125.1 Anaerococcus sp. HMSC068A02
CCATTTTCTTCTTTTAATAAATCAGCATATCTGTAAGCTTGTGCTGTTGCTTCTTCAAATGTTCCTTTAAATGTTGCATTTTGAATTGAACCATTTGCAAAAATTAAGTTTACTTTTATTGTTTCTTCTTTTGGTTCTGCTGGTTTTTCTTTTCCTGCAAACTTAAAGTTAAGAGTATATCCTTTGTCTTCAACATCTACTGTATAGTCGCCATTTGTTTCTTTTAATATATCTGCATATGCATAAGCGTCTGAAACCGCCTTTTCAAATGTTCCTTTAAATGTAGCAGTTTGCTTTGAACCATCTGCAAAAAT
>NZ_KV803746.1:0-74033 GCF_001811125.1 Anaerococcus sp. HMSC068A02
TGCATTTTTCATCTACTTTGTCTACAGTCTGAGCAGGCTTTATGCCTGCTTTATTTTTTAAAAATTATTTAATTTCTTCAGAAAATCCTTCAAGTTTTGATGTACAATTTGGACATCTTGTTGCTTCTATATTAATTTCTGATTTACAGTGAGGGCAAATTTTTGTTGTAGCTTCTACAACTTCTTCTTTTTTTGCCTTATTCAATGCTTTTACAATTAAAAATAGGAATAATGAAATAATTAAAAATGTAATAATTGCATTTATAACGCTACCTATTTGTAATTTTGCTCCAAAAAAATTAACTGCCAAATCTTCGTAATCAACTCCTGCTGTAAGTCCTGAAATAATTGGCATCAAAATTCCATCTACAACTGCACTTACAATTGCAGTAAAAGCAGATCCCATGATAAGACCTATTGCCAAGTCAACTACATTTCCTTTTGAAATAAATTCTTTAAATTCTTTCCACATAATATCTCCTTATTTCTTATTTGTTTTCATTATACCAATATTTTTATAAATGTGTAGGATAGAAAATATTTTAAAAATAGTATAGTGATTACAAGGAGAAAAAAATTATGAAAAATTTACAAGTTGATGATGAATTTTATAAAAAATTATCTAAATATGCTGTTTTTATTCCTATAATAAATATTGATGGAAAAGACCATATTTTATTTGAAGTTAGGAGTAATCTTATTTCCCAAGCTGGCGAAGTTTCTTTTCCAGGTGGTGGAGTAAATGAAGGCGAAAAATTTGAGATGGCTGCCATTAGGGAATGTAGGGAAGAATTAAATTTGGACGAAAAAGATATTTCTTTGATTGGTTATTCTTCTATGATTTTATCATCTTCAAATAGGCTAATCAAAGCTTATTATGGAAGAATTAATAAAAATTTTGAAAATATTTCTTATAATATGGAAGTTGATTCTATTTTTACGGTTTCTATTGATTATTTGAAAAAAAATCCTCCAGAAAAATATACGGCAAAACTCAAAATGGATTTGCCAGATGATTTTCCTTTTGAAAAAATTCCTAATGGAAAAAATTATAATTTTTGGCAAAGGTACCATACTTTTTATTTTTATAATACAAAACCTGTTATATGGGGAATGACTGCAAATGTTTTGAAAGATTTTTTGAAATTTTATAAATAATTATTTCTTATAAAGATTTATAATTTGTGGTAAAATTAGTTTATAGGAGAATTGTTTGTAAGAAAGAAAGATGTGGTTATGAAAAGTTATATTATAGAAAAATTAAAAGATTATTCCAAATCTAATGAAAAAGTCAAGGCGATTTTTTTTGTAAAGGAAGATAATAATAATGAATATTTTGCAAATATTTATCTTGTTTTGAGTGATATTATTATTTCAAAAATCAAAGAGGATTTGGAAAATATTTTTGATGATTATGCAATGATTAATAAAAGAAAAGATTCTTTTGAGCTTGATAAAAAAAATCAACAATTTACAAAGTTCGAACTTTATACTAATGATTCTACAAAAATTTCCATAAATTTAATTGTGGAAGATAAGGCAAATGATTTTATAAAATTGTGTCCGGGAAGTATTGAATTTATTTGTGATAAAATGAATTTAGAAGAAGAAATTGGTGAGAAAAATATTGTTTATAGTCTTGCTCGTGAATTTGAATTTGATGAGTGTTGTAAGAACTTTTTTTCAAGCTGTTTGGATGTTTCTTTTAATCTTATGTCAAGAGATCTTATTAGTGCAGGTTATAGAATGCAAAGTGTAAGGGATTATCTATATAAATTATTAAATTGGTATATAATTGACAAATTTAATAAGGGCAAAGATGCTGGGGAGTATGGACAAAATTTAATTCATACTTTGGAAGCTGATATTAAGGAAGAATTGTTATTGACCTTTAAAACAAATGATATTACTGAAATTTATGGGGCAATTTTTGCAGCTTGCCAATTGTTTAGAAAAATTGGTATGCAACTTTCTGAAAAATTCGATTTTTCTTATCCAAAAAAAGATGATGTTTATACACTAAAGCTTTTGAGAAAAAATTATAAAAAAATGGAATCGCTACAAGTTTAGGGGGATGAATGAAAAGGAAAAAAATTATAGCATTTTTATTGGCGTTTTTGTTTATATTTTCTCCAATCAAAACTTTTGCTGATGATACGGTAGCAAAAGAAGGAGATAATATTGTTGGTGCTGATAAATTTGTAAAGGCGTACTTGATTGGAAATCAAGAAAGTGGAGATATTTTTTATCAAAAAAATGCAGATCAAACTTATCCAATAGCATCAATGAGTAAGCTTATGACATTTTTACTTGCAAGAGATGCAATCGAAAGTGGAAAAATTTCTTTTGATACAAAGGTTAAGGGAACTAAGGAAGCCGAAGACTTAACAGGGCCAGAATATTCTGCAATGGGAATTAAAGAAGGCGAACAATACACAATAAAAGAATTGCTCACAGGTCTTATGGTAGTTAGTGGCAATGATTGTGCAAATCTTTTGGCAAGTACAATTTCAGGAAGTGAAGCTAATTTTGCCAATGAAATGAATAAAAAAGCCCAAGAATTAAATTTGAAAAGTCAAAAATATTACAATGCATCAGGAATAAATACGGAAGATGATAAACAAAATTCATCATCTGCAAAAGATTTATTTGAACTTACAAGAATAATTGTTGACAAGTATCCAGATGTTTTAGAATATTCAAAAATAAATGAGATTAATGATAATAAAAAAGATATTCACAAAAAATCAACTATTCCACTTAGGGACGAAATAAAAGGCGTTGATGGATTAAAAACAGGAACAACAGAAGAAGCTGGTCATTGTCTTACAACAACCATCGATATGAACAAATTTGATCCAAAAAATGAATTTAGGGCAATAGGAATTGTGATGGGAGCTGAAGAAAATGAATTTAGAAATTCAGCTATGACCGATTTAATCTATTACGTTTCAAGATATTTTAATTATAAAAAACTTACAGATAAAGATTTGCCTAGCGATTCAATAAAAGTTAATTCTGTAAAAGAAGGATATGTAGAATTATATCCAGAAAAAACAGTTGGCTTTATAATTAAAGACAAAGCAATGCCAAGTGTAAAAATTAAAATTAATAAAGACATAAAAGCACCAATCAAAAAAAATGAAAAACTCGGCAAGGCTTACATAAAATATAAGGACAAATCATACGAAGTTAATTTGATAAGCAAAAAAGATCAACAAAAGGCATCTAACTTTACTAGAGTAAAAAGAACAGTATCAGATGCTTGTAATTTTTTGGTAGAATGTATTATAGCTAGATAGAAAAAGTTTTACTTTTTCTATCTTTTCTGCTATACTATTGAGGTAGGTCCTGGTAGCTCAGCTGGATAGAGCACCGCCCTCCTAAGGCGGGTGTCGGAGGTTCGAATCCTCTTCAGGACGCCAAATATTTTTAGCTATTGCAAATTTTTAAAAAATGAGCGATAGCTTTTTTTGTTGAATAAAACTTTAAAATATTTTAAAATCGTGGAGAAATAAATGGATGATATTTTTTATATGAAAGAAGCCATAAACGAGGCAAAACTTGCAAGATTAGAAGATGAAGTTCCAATTGGTTGTGTGATTGTAAAAGATGAAAAAATAATTGCAAGAAGTCACAACTATACTTACAAAGGAAAATCTGCATTAAAGCACGCAGAAATTCTTGCGATTGATAAGGCGAGCAAGTATGTTGGAGATTTTAGATTAGAAGATTGCACAATGTATGTAACAATGGAGCCTTGTTCCATGTGTGCTGGAGCAATAATAAATTCAAGAATAAAAAGATTAGTTATAGGTCTTGCCGATGTAAAAAGAGGAGCTTGCGGTTCAAACACAAATATTACAGGAGACAGAAGCCAACTGCATTATTTAGATGCAGAATTTGGTTTGATGAAAGAAGAAAGCCTAGAGCTTTTGCAAAGTTTTTTTAAAAAATTGAGAAATAAAAAGAAAAAAGATTCTTGCCAATAAAGGTTAAGAATCTTTTTTAAAATAAATTAAATTGTAGCAATAATTTGCCAAAATACCTTGTATTTATCGATCAAGGTTGTAAATAATTTCTTATTAATTGTTTGGGGTTGCATTAATACCTTTGATTCCTTTTCAAGTTTTGAATAAGCCTTATATAAATTTTCGCTGTTTGTTTCAATAACAACCCTTCCATTATTTCCACTTGTCCAATGCTTATCATCAGTTGTGTCAAATAAATATACATTATTTCCATAAATTTCTAATTTTGAATTATAAATTCGATCTCGGATTTCTTCGGGAAAGTTATACTGTTCAAAGTCAGAATATCTGATTATTTTTTCGGGCGGATCAAGGTCAAACATATCGCAATAATATTCAATAGCCTCCAAGCATTTTCCATTTTTAAATGATATACCAACTGCCATATTAAATTCCTTTCTTTAATTAAATTTAACATAATAGTATAATAATATCAAGATAAAAAATTATTAATAAAATATAAAGGGGGCGTAAATGAAGATTTCTTTAATAGATCCTTTGCTCGTTGATGATAAAATAATTGAAAGTCATAAGAAAAAAATAGAAAAACTTGGTCATGAATTTCAATATTTCAAAAAAAGCGCATCTGATGATGAAAAAATAATTGAAAGATTAAAAGACAGCGATGTAGCTATAATTACAAATAATAAATTTTCAAAAAATGTAATTGAAAATACAAATTTAAAATTAATTGATGTGGCATTTACTGGCTTTAATCATGTTGATATTGATGCTTGTAATGAAAAAAATATTATCGTAGAAAATGCCAGCGGATATTCTGATGATTCTGTCGCTGAGCTTGTGCTTGGTCTTGCAATTTCTCTTATGAGAAAATTTAATGAAAACAGAAAAAATATGTATGAAGATGAATCTTTTAAGCTCATTGGTCAAATTATAAAAGGAAAAACTGTTGGAGTTGTTGGCACAGGAAAAATTGGAATAAGAGTTATTGAATTATTTAAGGCTTTTGGGGCAAATATTTTGGCATATAGTCGAAGTGAAAAAGATGAAGTGAAAAATCTTGGCGCAAAGTATGTTAGCCTTGATGAGCTTTTGAAAAATTCTGATATTGTTACAATTCATCTTCCTCAAAACAAAGAAACTTGTGGTTTTATTGGAAAAAATGAGCTTGATCTTATGAAAGATAAGGCAATTTTGATAAATTGTGCAAGGGGACCAATTGTTGACAATGATTATTTGGCAAAATTATTAAATGAAGACAAGTTAAGGGCTGGCATTGATGTTTTTGATATGGAACCTCCGATTGATAAAAATTATCCGCTTAGAAATGCAAAAAACACAGTGCTTACAAATCATGTAGGATTTTTAACTCAAGAAGCTATGGATATTAGATGTGAGATTGTTTTTGATAATTTATATAAGTTTCTTGATGGCAAAATCGTAAATAAAGTAAATTAATTATGGATACAAAAATTATAGCGATAGCAGGCGGATCTGCTAGTGGAAAATCTTCTATTGTTGAATATATAAAAAATTATTTTTCTAAAGATTTATATGTAATTGGACATGACAATTATTACAAATCACATGATGATCTTAGTTTTGAAGATAGGGAAAAATTAAATTATGATAAACCAGAATCTTTTGACAATGAAATGTTTTTAAAGGATCTTTTGGCTTTAAAGGCTGGAAAAGAAATTGATATGCCAACCTATGATTATAATATTCATACTAGAAGCAAAGAAACTATTCATGTTGTTCCCAAAAAAATAATTCTTATTGAAGGAATTTTGGTTTTGTATGATGAGAGAATAAGAAATATTTTGGATACTTGCGTTTTTATTGATGCGGATAGTGACGTAAGACTTCAAAGAAGAATTCTAAGAGATACTAAAGAAAGATCTAGGAGTTTGGAATCGGTTTTGACTCAATATATAAAACAAGTAAAGCCAATGCACGAAAAATATGTTGAGCCAACAAAAAAATATGCAGATATAATAATTCCAAGAGGAGCAAAAAATACTAGAGGAATAGATATTTTAATTAAGCATATCGAAGATTTGATTGAGGAATAAAATGGAAGTGAAGTTACTTGATGTAGATTATAAAAAAATAGAATCCTACTTAAATGGCGATTCCAAGTTAGGCCATAAAATTTTTGGATCAATAAAAAAAGATGATGGATATGTTTTTAGATTGTATGCTCCAAAAGCTGATAGGGTTTTAATCAAAGGGGATTTTTCAAATTGGCAAGAAATTCCTATGTTTAAAAATGAAAAGTATGGATATTTTTATAAATTTATTAAGGCAAAAGAGGGCGATTACTATAAATATGTTATAGAAAGCCAAGGAAATAGATTTGAAAAATTTGATCCTTATGGAAAATATTTTGATATGTCTCCAGAATTTGCTACAAAAATTATTGATACATCTTATGATTTTTCTGATGAAAAATGGATGAAAAAAAGAGAAAAAAATTTTGATAAACCAGTAAATATTTATGAAATTCATTTGGGAAGCTGGTTAAGGTATAATTCTATGCCAAATATTTTGGATATAGTTGATAAATTAATTTCTTACGTAAAAGATATGGGCTATACTCACATAGAGCTTATGCCAATTACAGAACACCCTTATTATCCTTCTTGGGGCTATCAAGTTTCAGGATTTTTTGCTATGTCATCAAGATATGGTTCTATAAAAGATTTGCAAAAATTTGTAGAAATTTGCCACCAAAATGATATTGGAGTAATTTTTGATTTTGTAATTGTTCATTTTGCAGAAGATTATTATGCCCTTAAATATTTTGATGGAACAAGTCTTTACGAATCTGATTATAAAGATTTGCAATATTCTGAATGGGGAAGTTTGAATTTTGATTATTCAAAAGGTCATGTGAGAAGTTTTATGAAATCTGCTATTAATTTTTGGATAGAAAATTGTCATTTCGATGGAATAAGAATTGATGCAGTTTCTAATATGATTTATTATGATGGAAATAAAAATAGGGGAGTAAATCCTAATAATATTAAATTTTTAAAAGAATTAAACAGAGATCTTTCAAATGATTATCCAAATTTCATGAAAATTGCAGAAGATTCATCATCTTATGAATTTGTAACAGGAAAAAATTCACAAGATAGTCTTGGTTTTGATTACAAGTGGGATTTGGGATGGATGAATGATACTTGCAAATATTTTGAAGTTGATTCAATAAACAGACATATGTATCAAGGAAAAATTAATTTTTCTATGTTTTATTTTTACAGAGAAAATTTTCTTTTACCATTAAGCCATGACGAAGTAGTTCATCTAAAAAAACCTATGATAAATAAAATGAACGGTTTTTATGAAGATAGGTTTAAACAATTAAAATTATTAAATACTTATCAAATGACTCATCCTGGCAAAAAATTAAATTTTATGGGCAATGAATTTGCAACTTTTGATGAATGGAATGAAAATGAATCTTTAAATTGGGATATTTTAAAATTTCCAATACATTCAGATTTTAAAAATTTTGTGAAAGATTTAAATTTCCTTTACAAGGACAATCCAAGTTTTTACAAAAATGATTTTGATGAAAAAGGATTTTTGTGGAAAGTTGTTGATGACAACATAAATTCTGTTTTTGCCTACGAAAGACTTGCAGATGATAAAAGATTTTTGGTAGTATTAAATATGACTAATACTTACAAAAAATCTTATCCGATTTTTTATGATGAAAATTTGATTTTTGTTGAAAAAATTAATAGTCTTTCTGAAAAATATGGTGGAGATAAATATAAAAGAGAAAATATAAAAATTAATAAGGGGGAAAATCTTGAGCTAGAGCTTTGGGAATATGAGGCTGTAGTTTTTGAAATAAAAGAAAATGAGTAGAAACAAAGAGGCTATCAATCTTTCTTGGTTGGTAGAAAAATGGACAATTTGGGATAATTCATATTTAAAAAATATTTGGTTAAATCTTGATACTTTGGATTTGATAAGAATAAATGATGATATGGATAACAATGACGATATAGAAGAATCTTATATTGATATTGAAAATAATATGGACGAATTTGTTTGTATGCCTGGTCGTGAAGCTGTAAATAAAAAACTTGCAAGAGAAGTTTTTATGGATTATTTGGGAAGCGTCGATAGGGATAGGCTTTTTGAAAATTATAATGAATACTCAGCTGACGAGGAATTTTTGGATTTGATTTATGAGCTAGGACTTGAAAATAAACTCCAAGAATTTAGAGAAAAAATTGCTGGAGCTATTTTATTAAATTGGGCAAATGAAGAAGATATTAAAGTAAATAAAGATATGGTAGTAATAGATTTATATAATAGGGATTAGATTTTGAAAAATAAAAAAATAAAAATGACTTGTGTGGTGCTAGGCTTATGTTTAGCACTTTCATCATGTAATAAAAAAATTGAAAAAGTTAAACCAGAAGCAAAAAGCAATATTAAAAGTGAAATGAGTGCTGATAAGAAAATTTCTTCAAACAATTCAAATAATATTGACGAAAATCAATTGAAAAAATTTGATACAACAATTTATGAATACTTTGACACAATAACAACTTTTACTGCTTATTGCAAAAATGAAGAAGAATTTAACAAATACAAAGATATAGTTGAACAAAGAATGGCAGAATATCATAAATTATTTAATAATTATGATAAATTTGATAAGATAAATAATTTTTCCACTATAAACGAAAATGCTGGAAAAGAAAAAGTCAAAGTTGACAAAAAAATAATTGATATTTTAAAAGAAGGAAAAAAATGGTACAAGGAAACTGATGGCGATATAAACATTGCATACGGCAGAGTTTTAAAAATATGGCTTGATTTAAGAGAAAAAAGTGAAAAAGATCCAGAAAATATAAAACTTCCATCAGACAAACAGCTCGAAGAATCAGGAAAATATAGAAATATAGATGCCATAGAAATAGATGAAAAAAATCAAACAGCATACATTAATGATAAAAATGTTCAAATTGATATTGGTGGAATTGGAAAAGGCTACGCAACTGAATTAATAAAAAAAGAATTGATGGAAAAAGGACTTCAAACTGGAATTTTATCAGTTGGTGGCGACGTTGCAATAATTGGAAAAAATCCTACAAGACCATCGGGGAAATTTAAAATTGCAATAAAAGATCCATCACTATCAGAAGATCATCCTTACGCTTCAGTAGTTTCTGTAAATAACACATCAGTTGTAACAAGTGGAGATTATGAAAGATATTTTGAAATTGATGGAAAAAAATATCATCACATTATAGATCCAGATACAAATTATCCATCAACAAAATTTAAATCTGTTTCAGTAATAACAGATAATATTGCCTATGCAGATGCCCTTTCAACAGCTCTTTTTATAAAAGATTTGGAAGAAGGAAAAGAATTAGTCAAAAAATTTAATGCAGAAGCTTATTGGATTGACAAAGATGGCAATACATTTAAAACTGAAAATTGGGACAAATACGAAGTAAAAGAAAAATAAAATAAAAAATTTAATGCGATATTTCGCATTTTAAATCATATACAAACCCTCAAGCACGAATATCGGACTTCAAAAATTGTTGATTTCTAAATTCCAAAATTCTAAAAACGCAAACTCGCTAACGCTCAAACAGTGCGTTTTTTTGACGAATTTTAAAATTTGAAATCAAATCAATTTTTTCCGTATGATATTCTTAGCATGAGGATTTGTATATTTTGTAAAGAATCTGTGATGCGATATTTCGCATCTTTTTTTTATAAAAATATTCAAAAATTTTTTCATCTAGTATATAATATAATCTGTATTTAGGAGGTAGGAATGATAAAAAAAGCTTTTAATAATGATAAATATATAAAAATCCAGTCGGAAAAAATAGAGGAAAGAATAAAAGAATTTGATAAGTTGTATCTTGAATTTGGTGGAAAATTATTTGATGATTCTCACGCATCAAGAGTTTTGCCAGGATTTTTGCCTGATTCTAAATTACAAATGTTAAAAAAATTAAAAGATATTACAGAAATTGTAATCGTAATAAATGCAAATGATATTGAATCAAATAAAATCAGATCAGATCTTGATATAGGTTATGATACAGAAGTTTTAAGGCTAAAAACTTCTTTTGAGGATTTGGGATTTTTTGTAAATTCAATAGTAATAACTCAATTCGATAACCAACCATCAGCTATAAAATATGGAAAATATCTTGATAGTTTAAATATAAAAAATTATAAGACTTATGACATTGAGGGTTATCCAAATAATATTCCTCATATTATAAGCAAAGATGGTTTTGGAAAAAATGATTATATACAAACAAGTAGGGACTTGGTAGTTATAACAGGGCCAGGACCTGGAAGTGGAAAGCTTGCAACTTGTCTTTCACAAATGTATTTGGAAAATGAAAGAGGAATAAACGCAGGCTATGCAAAATTTGAAACTTTTCCAGTGTGGAACCTTCCTTTAAAACATCCAGTAAATATTGCCTACGAAGCAGCTACAGCCGATTTAAACGATGTAAATATGATTGATCCATATCATCTTGAAGCTTATGGAAAAACAACGGTAAATTATAATAGGGACGTTGAAGCTTTTCCTATTTTAAAACAAATGTTTGAAAAAATTTCAGGAGTTTGCCCTTACAAATCTCCAACTGATATGGGAGTAAATATGGTTGGTTTTTGTATCGACGATGAGAAAGAAACAATAAAGGCCTGTGAAAATGAAATAATAAGAAGATATTACAATGCCCTAGTAGATTTTAAACTTGCAAAATCCGACTTTAAACCTGTAGAAAAAATAGAAATTTTGATGAGCGGACTAAATTTAGAATCATCAGATAGGATAGTTGCCATAAAAGCTAGAGAAAAACAAAAAGAAAAAAATTCAGAAATTTTTGCAATTGAGCTTGACTGCGGAAAAATTGTTACAGGCAAAAAATCAAAATTAATGTCATCTCCAGCTGCATGTATTTTAAATGCCTTAAAAGAAATTTCTGGAATAAATGACGAAATTCCATTAATATCTCCACATATATTAGAGCCAGTTTTGAAATTAAAAGAAGATATTTTAAAACAAAAAGAGGAGTCCTTATCAGTTGACGATGTATTGATAGCTCTTTCAATATCAGCAACAACAAATCCAGTAAGTCATTTGGCACTAGAAAATTTAAATAAGCTAAAAGGACTTGATGCTCACTCAACAATAATTTTAAACGACAGCGACAAAAAGACTCTTTTAAAAATGCACTTTAATTTCACCCAAGATCCAGTTTTATCACAAGGATATTTAAATATTTAAGAAATTCCCCGATAAGGGGATTTTTTATTTGCAAATTTTTAAAAAATTCGAATTAATTTATAATTCTATTTACTATATTTGCTTGACAAAAATTAATCAATGTTATAAGATGAATTTATAGAAAGCGTTTTTAAAAAAATCTTAAAGGAGAAAATATGAATAACGTAAAAGTAGATGTAAAAAATGAAATTGCTTATGTAACTATTGATAGACCAAAAGCTTTAAATGCTTTAAATTCAGAAACTTTAAAAGAATTAAATGAAACTTTTTCAGATATAAGAGATAGAAAAGATGTAAAAGTTTTAATTCTTACAGGTGGCGGAGAAAAATCTTTTGTAGCTGGCGCTGATATTTCTGAAATGGTAAATGCTACACCACAAGAAGGAAGAGCTATGAGTATGCTTGCTTATGAAACTTTTAATATGCTTGAAGAAATGCCACAAGTTACAATTGCAGCTGTAAATGGCTTTGCTCTTGGTGGCGGTTGTGAAATTTCTATGGCTTGTGATATTAGAGTTGCATCTAAAAATGCTCTATTTGGTCAACCAGAAGTTGGTCTTGGAATAATTCCAGGATTTGGTGGAACTCAAAGACTTCCAAGACTTGTTGGAAAAGGAATTGCAAAAGAATTAATTTTTACAACAGATTCTATAAAAGCTGACGAAGCTTACAGAATTGGTCTTGTAAATCACGTTGTTGAAAAAGAAGAATTAATTGATTATTGTACAAAAATGGCAGAAAAAATTATTTCAAAAGCATCTTACGCTGTAACACTTGCAAAACAAGTTATAAATCTTGGAGTAGAATCTGACCTTCACACAGGAATTCAATTAGAAGCAAATACTTTCGCATCAACTTTTGAAACTCACGACAAAAAAGAAGGCATGACAGCTTTCCTTGAAAAAAGAAAAGCAGATTTATCTGATTTTTAATTAAAAAAATTAGGGGCTTTTGTAGGATTAAATTATTTCTACAAAAGCCCCATTTTTTATTCATCTTCGTATTCCACATAAGAAAAATAATGATCTCTTTCATTTAAATCTTCATTTTCGTAAGTTTCAATTACTTCGTTGTTGATTGATTTTACTAAATCTATTATATATGATCTAAGATTTGCTCTTCCGAGCATTTTTTTACCTAAATTTTGTTTTATATTTGTGATTTTTTTATAATTTACTATATACTTTGCAAGGTCGACGCCTTCAACCCTTCTTTTTTTCAAAATAAATTTGGAAATAAAAGTTAGAAGGTCGAACAAATTATTTGATTTTCTTTTTAAATATCTAAGTGAGCTATTAAAAAATATTCCCTTTATAGAAACTAATTTATCAAAAAATTTATCTTTTGAACCATCAATTTCAAATCTTATATTTTTTGTTAAAAATTCAAAAATTTCATTAATTTCATCTTGGCAATAATCAATTATTTGGTCTGTGATTGAATAATTTGGATTATTTAATTTTGCCATAAATTCAACTACATAAGATGGAGTTGTCTTTTCATCAAGCGCCTTGTATTGGTAAATATAATTTGAAAAATCATATAAGCTATGTCCGTCTTTTGAAATTGGCATAGAAATACCTTTTTTCATAAGCTTATCATAATAATAAATTATATTGTCTGTTGTCATTATTTTTTCTTCAAATTGCTCAATCAAAATCTCTAGGCATTCTTCCAAATCTTTTGCTTTTATTATGGCGTGAGACCTGTATGAATCAATTTTTATAAACATTTCCCCATCTGCATCATAAATATTTATAAAGCCTAATTTTTCAATATGAATTGGGAATTTATCCTTGTAAAATTTTAAAATTTCTCCTATATATCCTTTTTTTGGAAGATTTATTTTTAAAGCTGTGTTTATCCTATCAATTAAAAATTTTTTAATATTCATTTCAAAAATCATAGGATTTTTTGCCATGGAATGAACATAATTAAACAAAACATCTTTTAGTGATAATTGATTTTCTAAAGCGTAGGCAATTGAATTTTCTATTTTTATGGTTTCTCCTGATAAATTTTCGTAAGAAAAAGATTTGATTAATTGAGTTTTTAAATCAACAGAAAATCCATTAAATTCTTCTATATCATCCAAAACATTTATGTGTCTTATTGGTAGAGGATAGGTTACGGTTGAACCAGTTTGAATATTAAATATTTCATTTCCCAAAACAGATTTATATTTTGCAGTTCCATTTTCATGCAAGTGACCTGTAAATAAAAATTTTACGCCCATATCTGCTAAAACTTCAATTGGAAGCTTATCATTTATTCTAGGATCATCGTCAATATATTTTTCATTCCAATTTTTTATTATAAAAGGTCCCAAGACGAGTCTTTGATCTCTAAAATTTGGAATAAAAGCATGATGAGATATTACAAAAATCATATCTTTTCTAGCTTTTGCCTCATCAATTTTTTCAATCGCCCATTTCATAACATTTTTATCAAGGGCTCCAACCACATTTGTTTTGCCATCCTTATGATTTTGTTCATAATCACAAGAATAAATCGAAGTGTCAATAAAAAGTAAAGTTAGAGAATTTTTATTTTCTAAATTATTATCAATTCTTGCAAGATAAGATCCATATCCTTGGCAATAATAAGAATATTTAAAATCTCTGTTAAATCTTTTATTTACAAAATCTAGATGAGATTTGAAAATATTAGAATTTTTATAAAATTCCAAAACCTTATCTTTGTACAAAAAATCATATATTTCAAAAAATTCTCTAGGTTCAATATAATCAGTCTTTTTGAGATTTTTATAATCAAAAGCTTGCTTGTTATTTATATCATGATTTCCTGGAATTAAAAATATTTTTCTTT
Source organism: Anaerococcus sp. HMSC068A02 (assembly GCF_001811125.1). Classification (NCBI taxonomy): domain Bacteria; kingdom Bacillati; phylum Bacillota; class Tissierellia; order Tissierellales; family Peptoniphilaceae; genus Anaerococcus; species Anaerococcus sp. HMSC068A02. The sequence goes on from NZ_KV803746.1 coordinate 14,122, forward strand.
GTGGATTTTTATAGGTCCATGATTTTAAAATTTCCATAACTTCAAGATGAGATTTTTTTTCTCCATCTTTTGTCAAATCGCCAGGAATTATTATATATTTGCTATCATTAAGACTTGCAAGCTCTAATGCTTTTTTCAAAAGCCCTTCGCCTTCAACCAAAAATTTTCTATCGTATTTGATAGCCATATTAAATTCTTTGTTATTAGCCATCAAAGATCTTGCTAAAATATGAATATCAGAAAGAATGCTTAGGCTTATTTTTTTATTATTTTCCATACTATCATTTCCTTTTTCTTAATTTTAATATACCATAAGTAAAAAATAAAAATAAGGAGAAATATTGAATTATAAATTTTAGATCCTTTTTTGATTTGCAATTATTAATTTTATTTGGAAAAAATTTAAAATTAATTTTTACTAAATTAATAGGAATTCGTATAATTGATTTCATAATAAAAAAACAATTAATTTCTGGTTTAATAAAACCAAGCCAAGGGGAAATTTTATTAGATAAAAAAATTATTGATAAACCGTCATCAAGAAAGGGCATGGTCTTTCAAAAACCTAGGCTTTTTCCTTGGCTAAGCGTTGGAGAAAATGTAGGATTTTCTGGATCATTAAAAAACGAAGAGAAAATTGATGAGAAAGAAATTGATAAAATGCTAAAAAAAGTCGGACTAATAGAATTTAAAAATTCTTATCCAAAAGAATTATCAGGTGGAATGGCACAAAGAGTTTCGTTGATTAGAACTATGATTTCAAAACCAGAAATATTTTTACTTGATGAGCCTTTGGGAAGCCTTGATGCTTTTACAAGAATGAATTTGCAAGATGAAATTTTAAATTTGTGGCAAGAAATTAAAAATTTAATGATTATGGTAACTCACGATGTAGAAGAAGCTGTTTATATGTCTACAAAAATTATAATAATGGAGCCAAGAGCTGGTAGGGTAAAAGAAGTTGTAGATATAAATTTGGACTATCCAAGAGATAGGACAAGTGATAAATTTATTGAATACAGAAATAAAATTTTAAATATTTTAAATTATTAAAAGATATTTCTTCTAATCTTCTAAGTTTCAAAGGTTCTTCTTAGGGTATATTTAAAATAGATGAAAATATTTTATTAAGAAGGAGGGAATATGAAAAAAAATCCAATGGATAAAAATAATTTAGGAGACAACTTACCTAGTAGAAATAATACTAAAGGCGAAAATCCTAAAATTACAAGAGCTTCTGGAGCTCCAGTAGAAAATAATCAAGATTCAATGACAGCAGGAAGAAGAGGTCCAATAGTTTTTGAAGATACTTGGCTTTTTGAAAAAAATGCTCATTTTAATAGAGAAGTTATTCCTGAAAGAAGAATGCACGCAAAAGGTTCAGGAGCTTTTGGAACTTTTACAGTTACAAATGATATAAGCAAATATACTAAGGCAAAAATTTTTTCTAAAGTAGGAAAGAAAACAGAAATGTTTGCAAGATTTTCTCTTGTTGCAGGAGAAAGAGGATTTGCAGATGCAGATAGAGATATTAGAGGATTTGCTCTAAAATTTTATACAGAAGAAGGTAACTGGGATTTAGTTGGAAATAATACTCCAGTATTTTTCTTTAGAGATCCTATGAAATTTATAGATTTAAATCGCGTTGTAAAAAGAGATCCAAAAAATAACATGAGAAGTCCTAATAGCAATTGGGATTTTTGGTCTTCGTTGCCAGAATCTCTTCTTCAAGTAACAATTACAATGAGTGACAGAGGAATTCCATCATCTTATAGATATATGCATGGGTTTGGTTCTCACACTTATTCTTTAATTAATGAAGATAATGAAAGAACTTGGGTAAAATTTCATTTTAGATCCCAACAAGGAATTCAAAATCTTACAGACCAAGAAGCTGAAAAAGTAAAAGGAATGGATCCGGATTCACATCAAAGAGATCTTTTTGAGGCTATAGAAAAAAAGAAATATCCTAAGTGGAAGATGTATATTCAAGTTATGAGTGAAGATGAAGCTAATAATATGGAAGTAAATCCATTTGATTTAACAAAGATGTGGTTAAAAAAAGATCATCCATTCATCGAAGTTGGAGAATTTGAATTAAATAAAAATCCAGAAAATTATTTTCAAGATGTAGAACAATCTGCATTTAGTCCAGGAAATAATGTTCCAGGAATTTCATTTTCTCCAGATAGGATGCTGCAATCAAGAATTTTGATGTATGGAGATGCACAAAGATATAGACTTGGAATTAATCACAATCAAATTCCAGTAAATTCTCCAAAGGGAATGAATAAAAAAGATTATCATCCTTGGCATAGAGATGGTCTTATGAGAATTGATGGAAATCTTGGTGGAGAAAATCACTATGAACCAAATTCTTATGGAAATTGGGAAGAAGATCCTAGGGGATATGAGCCAAAACAAGATGGTGGAGATGTTTATAGATATGATTATAGAAAAGAAGATCAAGATTATTACACTCAACCAGGAATGCTTTATAGAGCAATGACAGACGATCAAAAAGAAGTTTTATGTGAAAATACTGCAAGACACATGAAAGATACTACGCTACAAATTAAACATAGATGGATAAATCATTGCTATCAAGCAGATAAAGATTATGGAGAAAGACTTGCTAAGGTTTTAGAAATTGACATTAACGATGTTGATTTAGAATTAAGTAAAAGGGATTCAAGACAAGCAAATTATAAAGCAAACAATGCTCATAAAGAATTGGATAAACCTAGCAAAGATTTATCTATGAAAGAATGGAAAGAAATAAAAACAGACTATGATCCTAAAAAATTTATAAAACCAGAAGACGATCCATATTTACTATAAATCAAATAAAAATAATTAATTAAAATCATAAATCAACCCCTGAAATTCAAAATTTTCATTTTGTATTTTTAGGGGTTATTTGATTTTTAATGTTAGCTTTTTTTTTCAAAAATCGTATAATCTATGTGATAAACATCCTAAAAAATAGAAAGGATTTTTATGAATGATTATTTAAAGAAAAATAAAAAATTAGGAGCAATAATTTTTGGTTTAATAAATGTTGTTTTAGCATTTTTATCAACGCGTTTTTTGGTATTTGCATTTTTTATTCCAATTTTTACTGCCATAAAATTGTGGGAATTAAATGATAAAAATAAAATGATATTTTTATTTACGACAGGTTTATTTTCTGCAATTTTAAATATAAGGATGACTATTTTTTTAATGTCTCCTATGATAATTTATGGAAATGTTTTATATGATTTAATTAAGAAAAATAAAACTGATAAGTATAGTTTGAAAGTACTTACTATAATTTTTTCAGTTTTATCTTTGACAATTATTGGGTATCTTTACTCTAAGTCAGATATTAATTTTAATTTTTTAGTAGATGCGACAGAAAAAATATTTAAAGATCAAAATTTCAAAATAAATAAAGTAATAATAAGAAAAAGTCTTAAAGCAATACCTTTGGTTTTTGTTTTCTTTTCTTTGATTTACAGCATGATTTCACTAAAACTTGTTAGAAATTATTTGAATTATAAAAATGAAAATATAAGGGATTTAAGAAGAATTAACACAATTAGAATTGATATAAAAGATTTAAGAGATATTTTTATTTGCCTAATTATTTCAGTAATATTATGTAAAATTTTATCTTTTTCAAATGAATTTATTTTGTTAAATTCAATTATGGCTTTTAAATTATTATTTTGTGTAAATGGGGTTTTGTTGATTGATTATTTTGTATCGCTAAGGAAAAGCAAAGCAGCAAGAATAATTAATTGGTTTTTATTATTTATATTATTTGCTTACATATCAGAAATTATAGCCATAATAGGTTTTATTGATGTATTTTTGAATTTAAGAAGAAAAGCGAGGATAGCATGAAGGAAAAATTAAGGTATTTTACGAAAGAAAATTATATTTTTATACTAATCTTACCTCTAATTATTTCGATAATCTTGTTTTTTTATGAGAAAATTTTTGCAACTATAGGACTTATCCTTGTAGTTTTATTATATTTTTATATTAAAAAAATAGATGATAATAATGAGGATTTTTTCCAAGCATATATTGATGAGTTGGATTATTCTTTTGATGAAATAACTAAAAACGTTGTATTTCAAATGCCATTTCCTATTGTTATTTTAGAAGATGGAAAAACAATTAAGTGGCATAATTCTAATTTTAAGGAATTGTTTGAGGCGAAAAATTTAATAGGGAAAAGTGTAAATAATTTTATAACAGATTTTAGCCAAATAGATTTTTCTAAACAATCAACGGATCCTATAACTGTTGATATTTACGATAAGGTTTATGAATTTTATTATTCTACAATAAAAAGAGAAAAATTTGATGATGAGCTTACTTTTGTTTATGGAATTGATAATACATCTGATGAGAATATCAAAAAAATATTTAAAGACAGACGCCTTGTTGTTTTGACAATGTATATTGACAACTTTGATGATTTAAGACAATCTACAAAGGCAAGTGATAGATCATCTTTAACTGGAGAAATTGATAGAATTATAATGAATTATTTTGAAAAATATGGTGCCATGGTAAGAAAATATGAAAATGATAGGTACATGGTAATGATTCATTATGATGATTACAAAAAAATTTATGATAGTAAATTTAAAATTTTGGATTTGGTAAGAGAAGTTAAAAAAGGAAATTCTATTCAACCAACTCTTTCTGTTGGTGTAGGTTTATCAGGTTCAAAACCTATTGATATTTACGAGGAATCTAGAATTTCAATAGATATTGCTCTTTCGCGTGGTGGCGATCAAGTTGTAATAAAAGAAGGCGATAATTACGAATATTTTGGTGGCAAATCAAAAGCAACAGAAAAAATTTCAAAAGTAAGAAGTCGTGTTATATCTCAAGCTTTAAAAAGAATGGTAGAAACATCATCAAAAGTTTTTGTAATGGGACATAACAATCCAGACATGGATTCTTTTGGTTCAGCTCTTGGAATTTATGAAGGAATAAAAAGTATTGGCAAAGAATGTTATTTTGTTTTAAATGAAGTAAACAAACCAATAGAAAATATTTACAATAGAACTGTTGAAGATTTGGAAGGATTTAGAGAAAATGTTGTTACAGAAATAAAAGCTTTGGAATTGATGGATCAAGGCTCTTTGGTAATTGTGACAGACAATCACAGAAAAAATTCTACAGAAGCTCCATCATTAATTGATAAGACAGAACAAATTGTAATAATTGATCATCACAGAAGGGGAAATGACTATATAAGAAATGCAACAATTTCTTATATTGAGCCTTATGCATCAAGTGCAAGCGAGCTTGTAACAGAAATTTTAAATTATTTTGATGAATCATTTAAGGCAAGAGTTCCAGTTGCAGAAGCCCTTCTTGCAGGACTTACTGTTGATACAAAAAATTTCGTTTATCAAACAGGAGTAAGAACTTTCGAAGCCGCATCAATTTTAAAAAGATGGGGAGCAGATTCAATTATAATAAAAAGAATGTTCAAAGATGATTTTGAAATAGTAAAATACAAATCAGAAGTAATAGCTGATTCGACAGTGGTAAATGATTTTATTGCAATAGGTCATTTTAATAGAGAAATGGATGGCTCAACTTTAATAGCAAGTCAAGCTGCTGATGATTTATTAAATATAAAAGGTGTTAAAGCAAGTTTTGTTTTGACAAGATCAAATGATAAAATCCATATATCAGGAAGAAGTTTGGGAGATATTTCAGTTCAATTAATTTTGGAAAGAATTGGCGGAGGAGGACATTTAACTTCAGCTGCAACCCAACTTGATATGAGTATAGAAGAAGCAGAAGTTATGCTTAAAAAAGCTATAAAAGAATATTTAGAGGAGGAAGTTGAAAAAAATGAAGATAATATTAACTGAAGATGTTAAAAAAATCGGCAAAAAAGGCGAAGTTGTAAATGTAAAGCAAGGTTACTTTAGAAATTATATTTTACCAAATAATCTTGGAGTAGAAGCAAATAAAGAAAATTTAGCAAAGCTTGATGAACATCTTAAACAACTAAAAAAAGAAGAAGATGAAAACATAAAAGCTGCAATGGAAAATAAAGAAAAAATTGAAAAAACAGAAGTTATAATCAAGGTAAAAGCTGGAGAAAATGGAAAATTATTTGGTTCAATTACAAATATGGATATTAAAAAAGCTCTTGATGAAAAAAATATTGAAGTAGATAAGAAAAAAATCGACAAGGCTGACATTGATTCACTTGGAGATTATGAAGTTACAATTAAGCTTTACCAACAAGTTTCTGCAAAATTAAAAGTGAAGGTTGAGGCAGAATAATGGAAGAAAATCTTAGGCAAATGCCTAGTGATATTTCTTCAGAGATGGCCATAATTGGTTGTATAATTACAAAAAGTGAAACCATAGATCAGGCTATACAATTAGTAAAGCCTTATGAGTTTTATGATTCAAGATGCCAAAGAATTTATAAGACTTTAGTTAATATGTATCAAAAAGATATAAAAATAGATGAAGTAAGTCTTATATCAAAATTAAAATCAGAAAACATCTTGGAGGAAGTTGGAGGAGAGCAGTTTATTGTAGAGATAACACTCTCCTCATTTTATACTCCAAACATGGATCAATACTGTGAGAATGTCAAAGAAAAAGCTCTCCTTAGAGCATTAATAAGCGCGTGTGATGAAATAGTTGGAAAATCTTACGAGCAAAAAAAAGATGCTAAAGAAGTTATAGAAATGGCAGAATCAAAAATTTTTGAAATAAGCCAAAAAAATCTTGATAAGGGCCTTGTAAGAGTTTCTGAAACTATGGATGAAACAATAAAACAACTTGAACTTTTAAGTCTAAATGAAGGAAAAATAACTGGAGTTACGACAGGAATTTCAAGTGTTGATGATAAACTGTCAGGTCTTCAAAATTCCCAATTAATTTTACTTGCTGCAAGACCTGCGATGGGAAAGACTGCTCTTGGTCTTACTATGGCATGGAATGCGGCAAACGCTGGCAAATCTGTTGCGTTTTTTTCATTAGAAATGTCAACTTATCAATTAAATCAAAGATTAATTTCTATGGTTTCTATGATTGATCTTGAAAAAATTATTACAGGAAATTTGGAAGCTGACGAGTGGATTGAAATTATAAATGCAATCACAAAAATTAAAGAAAAAGAAATCTATGTAGATGAAACTGCAGGAATTACTTTGTCAGAGCTTAGAAGTAAATGTAAAAGATTAAAGGCAGAAGAAGGACTTGATTTAATTGTAATTGATTATTTGCAACTTATGACTGGCGAGGGAAGATTTGATAATAGGCAACAAGAAATTGCACAAATTTCTAGAGGTTTAAAATCTTTGTCAAAAGAAATAAATTGCCCAGTTTTATCACTTGCCCAACTATCGCGTGAGGCTGACAAAAGATCTGATCACAAGCCAATTTTATCAGATCTTCGTGAATCAGGAGCAATCGAGCAAGATGCTGATGTTGTTATGCTTTTGTATAGGGAAGATTATTATGACGTAGATGATAATCCTAATGTGGCAAAAGTAATTTTGGCAAAACACAGAAATGGTCCAACTGGTCTTATGGAATTATTTTTCCACAAACAATGCACAACTTTTAAAGACCTAAGTCATGATGAAAAATAAAATGAAAATAATTGGTAAAGACGATAAGATATATTTAAAAAAATTAGACTTAGATGATGCTTATGAATTAAGAAAATGGTCAATGAATGAGGATGAAAGATTAAAAGGCTATAATTATGGAAATTTTTCTCAAATTGATTGCGAAGTTTGGTTTATGAATGTAAATATTTATAGGAAAAGATATTTTGCAGTAAGAAAAATTGACGATGATAGTTTTATTGCCTTTATCGGTCTAAAAAATTATAATCCGATTTTAAGAAAAAGTGAATTGGGAATTGTTTTTGATCCACAATATACTTCAAGAGGTTATGGTTTTAAGGCTATGAAAATCTTACTTGATTATTATTTTGAGGATTTAAAATTTAATGAACTTTATCTTGATGTAAATAATTTTAATAAAAGAGCGATTTCTTTGTATGAAAAATTAGGATTTAAAAAATGTGGCGATACAATAGAAATTTTTGAAAATCAAGAAATATATCCTGACGATAAATATTTTTTAATGAAAAATGGCAAAATTTATAGTTTTATTACAAAAATGAAAATAAGAAAAGATGGAAGGTAATAATTTGGAATTTAAAATTCAAAATTTGAGTTTGGATATGGGAGAAACATCATTTGAAAATATGTTTTTAAATACATACGTACCCATGGCAGACGGAGATAGCCTAAAAGTTTTTTTGCTTTTATATAAGGATTTAAAATCTAGTGGAGAAGTTGATTTAGAAAAAATAAAAAGACAACTTGCCTTTGATGATGAAAAAATGAACGAAATAATTTCATATTGGACAAATATGGGAGTATTTAGAAAAAAAGATAGGGGCGATGGGACTTTTTATCTTGAAATAATTTCTCTAAGACAAGCTTATTTTGGAAATTCAAAGGAAAATGCAAGCGAAAATATGCTTGATACTTCAAAAAGAAAATCTGTAATGTTTAATCAGGTTGAAAGAATTATTCAAAGACAGCTTACTCCACAAGATATTAGAAGGATTCACGAAACTTTAGATGAATATAAACAAGATCCTGAGCTTGTTACAGAAGCTTTTAGGCAAGCAAAAGAAGTAAATAATGTTGATGTAAAATATGTAATGGGATTTTTAAAAACTTGGAGAGATCAAAGTATTTTTTCCTTAAATGACTTAAAAATAAAAGAAGAAAGAGCGAAATTAATGAGAGAAAAATCTCCAAGAAAATATAAGAGTGCAAAAAAAGTTTATAGGTCAAAAAATAAAAATCCAAATGAAAAATCTTATGCCCAAAAGGCAAGGGAAGAAAGATTTAAAAAAATTCTTGAAGGAGGGGATATAAGATGAGTCCCAATGACAATATTTCAAGAATAATTGAAAAAAGAAGAATAAAAAATAAAGAAGAACAAGAAAAAAGAAAAAAAGAAATATATGAAAAATTTCCAAGAATTAAAGTTATTGACAAAACTATTGCATCGCTTGGGCAAATGGCAATAACAAAGGCTCAAGAAGGAATTAATGTAGATGAATTAAAGAAAAAATTAAAAGAGCTTGATAGACAAAAGGAAGAAATTTTACTTGAAAATTCTTACCCAAAAGACTATTTAAAAATCCATTATCATTGTGATATATGTAAGGATACAGGTTTTGTAAATACACAAATTTGTAGGTGTAGAAAAAAACTTATAATAGAGAAAAAATATTCCCAATCAAATATTAGTAGGCTTGTTCAAAGAGAAAATTTTAGAACATTTAACGCAAATTTATATTCTAAAAATCTTTACAAAGATTATCCAATTAGTCCCTATGAAAACATAATTAGAATTCAAAATGATGCAAAAATGTATGTTGAAAATTTCTCAAAAAATTATAAAAATCTTTATATATTTGGAGATGTTGGAAGGGGCAAAACTTTTTTGATAAATTCTATTGCTAAGGAAATTTTGGATAGAAATTATTCAGTTCTTTATCTTACAGCTACAAAATTATTTTCATTTATGAATGATTATTTGTATGCTTTTTCTGAAAGAAAAGAGGAATTAAAAGAAAGATATGATTTGATTTTTGAATCTGACCTTTTAATTATTGATGATTTGGGAAGCGAAAATGACAGAAATTCTAATGAATCAAATCTTTTTGAAATTGTTAATGATAGGATGATTAATAAAAAACCAATTATTTTTTCATCAAATTATTCTGAAGATGAGCTAATGGAGTTTTATGGAGATAGGATTTTTTCAAGAATTATTGGTTCAAGCCATGTAATGGAAATTTTTGGAGAAGATTTAAGACTTTTATTTTAGGAGTAAAATATGCTTTTAGTAGATCGTGAAACCATGCAAAATATTGACAGCTATGCAATAAATGAAATTAAAATTCCGTCTTTGTGTTTGGTTGAAAGAGCAGCACTTTCTGTGATGGAAAATATTAATCTTGATATAAGACACTCTTTTGCTCTTATTGTTTCTTGTGGAAACAACGGAGCTGATGGACTTGCTCTTGCTAGAAATTTGCTTGCCCTTTCTAAAGATTGTGATATTTATATTATTGGAAATAAAAACAAAGCAAGCAAAGATTTTATAATAAATTATAATGCTTGCAAAAATCTTACAGAAAATATTTATTCGATTGAAACGATTGAAGATATGAATTTTTTAAGAAAAAATCTTGATAGGGTAAATACGATTGTTGATGGAATATTTGGAACTGGTTTAAATAGACCTGTTTCTGGAATTTATGCAAATATAATTGATTTGATAAATGAAAAAAATATTTACACGATTTCTATTGATTTGCCATCAGGTTTTGATGCAAATGGGGAAAATAATTATGGATCTTATGTTGATAGCGACTTAATTGTTTGTATGCAAATTTTAAAAAAAGGTCTTTATGAAGATAATTATTTTAGGGATAAAACTGTAGTTTGTGATATAGGACTTCCTCAAATTGCTATTGAAAAATTTGTTAATGTTTGAAAAAAATAAAAATAAAAGTATATTACTATTAATTGAATAAAGCTGTGATAAGAAGTAGTAATTAAAAATAACCTTTAGAGAGAAGATGGTTGGTGAAAATCTTTGGCGAAAGTTAATGAATCCGTCTTTGAGCTTATAAATTTAAAGTGAATGAATTTATTTCATTAAATTGGGTGGTACCGCGATAATCTCGTCCCTTTTGGGATGAGATTTTTTTATTGTAAAAAAATTAGGAGGAAATATGTTAGACATAAAATTTGTAAGAGAAAACCCAGATTTTGTAAAAGAAAATATCAAGAAAAAATTTCAAGATGAAAAATTAGTTTTGGTTGATGAAGTAATTGAGCTTGATGAAAAATTAAGAGATGTAAAAACTGAGGGAGATAATTTAAGGGCAAAAAGAAATAAAACTTCAAAACAAATTGGTGCTCTTATGGGCCAAGGAAAAAAAGATGAAGCTGAAAAAGTAAAAGAAGAAGTTTCAGATATAAATGATAGACTTGTTCAAATCGAAGAAGATACAAGAAAATTCCAAGACCAATTAAAAGAAAAAATGCAAGTTATCCCACAAATAATTGACGATTCAGTTCCAATAGGAAAAGATGACAGCGAAAATGTAGAAATTGAAAGATTTGGCGAAAATGTAACTCCAGATTTTGAAGTTCCTTATCACGTTGATATTATGGAAAGCTTTAATGGAATTGATTTAGATTCTGCAAGAGATACATCAGGAGCAGGTTTTTATTATTTAAAAGGAGATATTGCAAGACTTCATTCAGCAATTCTTTCTTATGCAAGAGATTTTATGATTGACAAGGGATATGAATATCACATTCCACCATTTATGATTAGATCTGACGTTGTTACAGGCGTAATGAGTTTTGCTGAAATGGAAGATATGATGTATAAAATCGAAGGCGAAGATTTATATTTAATCGGAACAAGTGAGCACTCAATGATTGGTAAATTTATAAATTCAATCACAGATGAAAATGAAATGCCACTAAGAATGACATCATATTCTCCATGTTTTAGAAAAGAAGTTGGAGCTCACGGAATTGAAGAGCGTGGAGTTTATAGAATCCACCAATTTGAAAAGCAAGAAATGGTTATAATTTGTAAACCAGAAGATTCAAAGAAATTTTACGATGAATTATGGAAAAATACAGTAGAATTTTTTAGATCATTAGAAATTCCTGTAAGAACACTCGAATGTTGTTCAGGAGACTTGGCAGATTTAAAAGTAAAATCTTGCGACGTTGAAGCGTGGAGCCCAAGACAAGGAAAATATTTTGAAGTAGGTTCATGTTCAAATCTTGGAGATGCACAAGCAAGAAGACTTAAAATAAGATTAAGAGGAGAAAAAGGAAATTATTTTGCTCACACATTAAATAACACAGTAGTAGCTCCTCCAAGAATGTTAATTGCATTTTTAGAAAACTTATTACAAGAAGACGGATCAGTTAAAATTCCAAAACCATTACAAATGTATATGGGCGGAATGGAAAAACTTGTTCCAAAAAATAAAAAATAAATATTAAGATTTTAAATTAAAAAGGCAGTAGAGTTAAGTAGAAAATTATCTTTGCTGTCTTTTTTTATTTTGAATTTTAAAATAAAAAATTCTAGCAGAAATTTACTAAAAAATTTTATTAGAAGCTAAATAGAAATTTTTAAAAAAGCTATTGATAATGATTACGATTTTCTTTATAATAAAATTACAATATAAATCAAGAATAAATACTCAAAAATTTTTCGTAACGAGGGGAAATGATATGAATTTTGAAATGTTAAAGGATAATTTATACTATAAAACTATAAGGGCGATTTTCGCTATAGCTATGATTTTCATTATAGTTAGTTCTTATTTTGGATATAATGTGCCTGAAAATTTAGCTAAGTTCATTATGCTTGTTTTTTATATTATATTTTTTGTAAATTTTGTTTTGGTATATAAAAACAAATCTTTATTTTGGAATTTACTTATAATTTGTGCTTCTATATTTTCTATAGTATCTATAATTTTTTAAAATATAAACAAAAACTCTAAAGTCTTAAATAAAACTTTAGAGTTTTTTCTTTAGAATATATTTTTATCAGTAATTATTAAATCTAATTTTTGATCAAAATTATCGAAATTTAATTTGAAAGATTTATTTATTTGGTAAAATAAACCGATGTAAAAGGACTTATGATTTTTTATGTAATAATCATAATATCCTCCGCCGTAGCCAAGTCTGTATTTATTTTTGTCAAAGGAAAGTCCTGGGACTATGGTAAGGTCTATTTTTTCCAAACTTTTTTCAAGTTTTGATGTTTTTATTTTATATGCTCCATCAATAAGATCGTCAAATGAAGTGAGCAAAACTGGAATCATTTCAGATTTTTTTATAATTTTTGGTATATAAACTTCCTTTTTATCTAAAAATGCTTGTTTTATTATTTTTTTTGTATCAATTTCATCTTCTGTTGAATAATAAATAAAAATCGACTTGGCATTTTTATAATAATCGCTTTTTAAAAGTTTATTTTTTATTTTTTCATCCCAATTTTTTTTATCGTTTTTTGGGATTTTTTTTCTGTTATTTATAAAATAACGTCTTAGTTCTTTTTTCATTAAATCACTCCAAAATCTTTTATATTATGATTCAATAATTTTAAAATTTTTTTTCTTAATTTAATCCTGTAAATTTATTTTTTGTTTTCATATAGGCTGCAATGATTTCTGCTCCCAAAATTATTGTCAATGAAAATAAAAGCATCCAAACTAATAAGGCTATAATTCCTGCCAAAGCTCCGTAAATAACAGACATATTGCTCATATTATTTAAGAAAAATGAATAGGCAAAGCTTGTTATGGTAATCATAATTGTTGTAGAAATTGAGCCGACAAAGGCGTCTTTGAAGCTTATTTTTATTGAATTATTGTAAGGTGCACACTTGTATAAAAGGCTTAGGCCAAGAATTAAAATTATTGGCGGAAGTATTCCAGAAACTAAATTGATTAGCCAAGTAAATTTTTCTAGAGAAAATGAAGAATTTACAAGTTGCAATACATTTTCTATTAAGTTTAAAATTCCATTTGAATAAATTCTTAGCAAAAATAAAAATATTAGGATAAAAATAAGGATAAAGGTATATAAGAATCCAAATATTTTATTTTTTATCATGGAATGATCATCTTCAAGCCCGTAAGCTACATTTATTGCAAGAATTATTTTTGAAACTCCTTTTGATGCTGACCAAAGAGCAAATATTAAAGTAATTGTAGAAAGTGTGGAAACTGATGATGAATTAATGATTGATTTTACAAGCATCAAAATTACACCTCTTATTGTTTCTGGCAAAAGCTCAATAAATTCTACAATCACATCTTCGTTACCTTTCATATATTTTGTAACAAGATTTAATAAAACCAAAAGCATGGGAATTGCAGCTGACAAAAAATAATAGGAAAGAGAAGACGCCAAGGTCATAATATCGTGGGACTTTGCTCTTTCGATTAGGGTAAAAATAAATTTTTTAGTTTTTTTTGATTTTATTTTTCCTTTCATTTCAAGTACCCATCAAACCATTCTTTAATTTTTTCTAGTCTTTTTATTCTTGCTTTTGGCTTTCCAGATCTTGACAATTCGTGATTTTCTCCGTGAAAAATATACATTTTTGTATCAACGCCATTTTCTTTTATTCTTGTATACATTTGAAGACCTTGCTCTAATGGACATCTATAATCTTCGTCAGAATGAATAAACATTGTTGGAGTTTTTACATTTTTTGCATGCTTAATAGGAGATTGCTCCCACATTTTTTCTAAATTATCCCAAGGATTTGCTCCTGTTTGGTCAGGTGCAAAATAATATCCTATATCAGAAACTCCATAGAATGAAGTCCAATTTGAAATTGATCTTTGAGAATTTGCAGCCTTAAATCTGTTCGTGTGTGAAACAATCCAATTTGTCATAAATCCACCATAAGATCCGCCATAAACTCCCATATTATTTTCATCAATTTGTGGATATTTTTTTATAGCAAAATCTGTAAAATTCATCAAATCTTCATAGTCAATAGTTCCATATTTTCCTCTAATATCAGAATATTTTACACCATTTCCACTTGAACCGTGTGGATTTGTATAAATAATTATATATCCATCATTTGCAAAAACTTGGTGCTCGTGGTGGAAAATATTTGAAAATTCTGTTTTTGGTCCGCCGTGGATTGATAAAATGGTAGGATATTTTTTGTTTTTATCAAAATCTACTGGCAAAAGAACAAATCCTCTAATTTTATCACCATTTGATTCATAGAAAAATTCTTCAATTTTTCCAAGTGATGAATTTATTTTATTATCAAGTAAAATTTTGCCATTTTTCTTTTCTTTTAAGTGGGAAATTCTATCTTCTGTCATGGCAAAATAATAAATATTATCATTTGCTATTGCAAAATCTTCAACACAATCAGAAATTTCAAGTTTTATATTTTCATTTTCATCTAAGGAATAAAGTTTTGATTCTTCTTTTTCTGTAACTACAAAATAAAATTTATTGTTTTTGTAAAAAAAAGTCCTATAAGCTTCATGCCTTGCATCGCTTCCAATTGAATTTCCAAAAGATTTATCAAAATCATCAGGACTTATTTTTTTATATTCTCCAGATAAATTTCCTTTGTAAATAAAGGCGTCTTCATTTATTCCGCCTTTTTTCATATCACTTGCCACAAAAATAATTTCATCTTTTTCATTAAAAAATATATCGTAATAGGCAAATTCATTTTCGATTATAATTTTTTCTTCCTTATTTTCTAAATCTAAAATTATCAAATCATCTCTAAGCCTTGAAACTTTATTATCATTTTTTCCCAAAACTAGAGCTAATTTATTTGCGTTTTTATTTATTGCAAAAGCATTTAGACTTTCATTTTCAAAATCTCTTATTTTTTGAAGACTTTTATCTTCTTTTTTGTAAAGGTAAAGACTTTGTTTTTGATTATCTATATAACCTATGCAATTAAACCAAAAAGGCAATTTGGTAACTTCCTTATAAAAAGAATTTTCCTTTTGTTTTTTCTTTTCGTCCTCACTTAATTTGTCAGAAGCTTTTATCAAATAATATCCGTTTTTTAAATCTTTGATATATGAAACATTTTTATCAATTTTAAATTCTAAACTTCCAACTCCCATTGACCTATCTTTTTTATAAAAATAATCAAATTTATCGTCGGATTTTTCCTTGTAAATTAAATTATCATCTTCATCAAAAATAAAAATTCCAATATTTTTATTATCAGAAACTTTATATTTTTTATTTTTTTCTATATCAAAAAGATAAAGATAAGAAATGTATTTATTTTCATCTAAATTAGCATTTGTTTTTAAAAAAGCCAAATATTTTTCGTCATTAGATATTTCAAGACTTGAATAAAAATCATAAGTTAAAATATCATTAATTTTTGTTTTTTCCATTTTTCCTCCTTGCATTTATCTCATTATACAATAAATTTTAATAAAGAAAAAACTAAAGGTTTACATTAAACTTACGGGGGTATATATATAATATCAAAAGGACGGAGGTTCAATATGAAATTAAATATTAAAGGTAAAAACATCAATGTTTATGAAAGCTTAAAAGAAGAAGCTAAGGAAAAATTTGATAGGCTTGACAAATATTTCAACAAGGAAGAAGAAATGGACCTCAAATTTTCTACTGAAGGTAATTTAAAAAAAGTTGAATCAACCATTTTTCTTAAAGGCGGAACAATTTTAAGAGCTGAGGAAGTAAATGATAATTTCTCAACAGGAATTGATAAAGTAATAGATGCTTTGGTTCGTCAAATTAGAAAACAAAAGACAAAATTACAAAGAAATAGAAGAAATGGTGAATCAATTAAATTTGAATCCTTTGATAACATTGAAGAAGGAAAAGAAGAAAATATTCCAAAAATTAAAAGACAAAAAGAAATAGTTCTAAGACCTATGAGCGATGAAGAAGCTTGTATGCAAATGGAATTATTAAATCACGATTTCTTTATATACTTAGATGATGAAGAAATGAAAACAAGACTTGTATATAAAAGAAAAGATGGACATTACGGATTAATTATTCCCGAATAAAATAAATTAGCTGCTGCAAATTATTTTGCAGCAGTATTTTTGTGTTCACTAAAAATATTTTTGATATAATATAAATAAAAATATTTAAATATGAGGGATAAATAATGAAAAAAATTGCTATAGTTGGTTTAGGATTAATGGGCGGTTCTTTTGCTAAGGCTTTTATAGAGTATAGTGATAATATAGTTTATGGCTATGATATTGATGAAAAAACAAAAAAATCGGCCAAGAATTTTGGTATAAAAATAATTGAAGATAAGAATGAATTAAAAAAAATGGATCTTACAATTATTTGTTTAAATCCATTAACCATAAAAAATTTTGTTGGAAAAAATTATAAATACTTATCCAAAACTGTTATGGAAATTTCTGGAGTAAAAAATAATTTGTATCCATATATAAAAAAATTATCAGAAAAATATTCTTTCGTATATAAATCAATTCATCCTATGGCTGGTAGAGAAGTTTATGGCTTTGAATCTTCTTTAAAAGATTTATACAAAAATGCTTCGATGATTTATGTTGATGATTTAGATGATGAGGAAATTTCTTTATTTAAAAAAATTGGATTTAATAAATTTGTAAAGGCAAGTCCCAAAAAACACGATGAAATGATTTCTTTTACATCTCAACTATGTCATGTGATTTCTAATGCTTATGTATTAAATCAAAAAAGCATTTACCATGATGGATTTTCTGCTGGGAGTTTAAAAGATATGACAAGAGTTTCAAAGATTGATGAAAACTTATGGTCAGAATTATTTTTATTAAACAAGGATTTTTTGATTGAGGACATAAATACAATGATGGAAAACTTGGAAGAATTAAAAAATGATTTGAAAAATAACGACGTAGATAAATTAAAAGCCCAACTAAAAAAAGGAAATGACACAAGAAAGAAGATGTGGTAATGAAATTAAGTGTAGATTTGATAAATCCCTATGAAATAGAAATAGGCTCAAATATTATAAAAAAATTAAATACATATTTAAAAGAAAATTATAAAAATTCAAAAATTTTAATTATAAGCGATGACTTAGTTTATAAAATCCACAAAGAAAAAATAATTAAAGAGCTTGATGGATTTTTTTATAAAGAATTTATAATAAAAAACGGAGAAAATTCTAAATCGACAGAAAATTTGATAAAAATTTTAGAATTTGCTGCACAAAATCAATATAGAAGGTCTGATTTAGTAATTGCTTTTGGTGGAGGAGTTGTAGGAGATATTTCTGGACTTGTTGCATCTTTGTATCTTAGAGGAATTGATTACATTTCAATTCCAACTACTTTTTTATCAGCAATTGATTCATCAGTTGGAGGAAAAACTGCTGTGAATTTGAAGGCAGGAAAAAATTTGTGTGGAACTTTTTACCAACCCAAAAAAGTTTTTATAGATACAGATTTTTTAAAAACTCTATCGGATTATTATTTTAATGATGGTTTGGCTGAGGCTATAAAATATGGAATGATTAGGGACAAGTCTATTTTTGATGAAATTTCAAAAGAAAATGTAAGTAAAACTTACGAAAATCTCCCATCAATTATAAAAAAATGCTTGGATATAAAAAAAGATGTGGTTAAAGATGATGAAAAAGATTTTGGTATTAGGCAAATTTTAAATTATGGCCACACATTTGCTCATGCTATAGAGAAAAATTCAAATTTTGAAATAAGCCATGGCCATGCGGTTGCTCTTGGTATGAAAATTATGGTTAAAAATTTTTACGAAAGTTTTTACGATGATTTTATAAAAGTGTTAAAAAAATATAATCTTGATAAAGAAATTGATTTTGATACAGAAAAAATATTAAAAGTTTGCATGGTTGATAAAAAATCAAGAAATGACAGGATAAATATAATTGTTGTGAGAAATCTTGGAACTTGCGAAATTTTAAATATAGATTTAAAGGATTTGAGGAAAATTTATGAAAACAGATAATATTTTAATTCATCCATCAAGGCTTGAAGGAGAAATTGACGCCATTTCCTCAAAATCATATGGACATAGGGCTTTGATTTTGGCAGGTCTTTGCGAAAATCCTACAAATATTTATATTAATGAATTTTCAAAAGATATAAATGTAACTATTGATGCTTTAATAAATTTGGGAGTTGGGATTGAAAAATTTGAAAATTTTGTAAAAGTTACTCCTCCAAAAGAAAAAATAGAAAAAGCCACAATAGATATGTACGAGTCGGGTTCTTCACTAAGATTTTTTACAGCTGTGGCAAATCATTTTGCAAAAGAGGTAAAAATTATTGGAGAGGAAAGATTAAGTCAAAGACCAAATTATGAATTAATAAAAAATTTGAGAAAGCATGGTCTTGAAATTTCATCTGATAAAATTCCTTATACAATGAGAGGAAATTTACAAGGTGGCGATTTTGAATTTTTTGAAAATAAATCCAGTCAATATATTACCGCAATTATGCTTGCGTCAAGCAAATTATCTGGAAAAACATCGATAAAATTAAAAGAAAAACCCGAATCGCTTGGCTATATTGACATAAGCAGAGAAGTTTTAAAAGATTTTAATGTAGATGTAAAAGAAGAAAATAATTCTTATTTTATAGAAAATCCACGAATAAAATCGCCAAATAATTATTATGTAGAAGGCGATTGGTCAAATGCTGCCTTTTTTTATGGGGCAAATCTTATAAATTCTCAAATAAAAATTAACAATTTGAAAGAAGATTCCTTGCAAAAAGATAGGGAAATTGTAAATATTATAAAAAAAATAAAACTTTGCAAAAATGAAAATAAGACACTTGAAATAGATATTTCTCAAATTCCAGATCTTTGTCCAATACTTGCAGTTCTTCTAACATACCTAGATAAAACTTCCTACATTACAAATGGAAAAAGATTGAGGCTTAAAGAAAGCGATAGGCTTGAATCAACTTCAAAAATGCTAAATGATTTGGGAGCGAAATGCGAAATTGTTGGAGATAATCTAAAAATTTCAGGGAAAATAAAATCTGGAACAGTCGACTCATTTAACGATCACAGAATTGTAATGGCAGCAAGCATCGCTTCCTTAATGGCAAAAGATGATATTATTATAAAAAATTATAAGGCAGTAAACAAATCCTATCCTTCATTTTTTAAAACTTTTGAAAAATTAGGAGGGAAAATTGAGTATTTAGGAGCTTAAATGGAAGATTTAAAAGAGATTAGAAATCAAATTAATAAAATTGATGAAGAAATTATAAAATTATTAGAAAAAAGATTTGACCTTTCAAAAAAAGTTAGAGCCTACAAGATTTCCCATAATAAAAAAATTTACGATCCAAAAAGAGAGCGAGAAATTTTAAAAAAAATAAAAGAGGAAAGCCCTGAATACGGAGAATATTTTCTTCCTATTTTCCAAGAAATTATGGATCAATCGAAAAATTTACAAAAGGAAGAAGAAAAATATGGACTTTTGGGAAAAAGTTTAGCTCATTCTTATTCAAAAATAATTCACGAAAAAATAGCCTTTTATGATTACCAATATTTTGAAAAAAAAGAAGAAGAATTAGATTATTTTTTTGAAAGAAAAGATTTTAAAGGCATAAATGTAACAATTCCTTATAAAAAAACAGTAATGAAGTATCTAGATTTTGTTTCAAAAAAAGCAGAAAAAATTGGAGCAGTAAATACAATTGTAAATAAAAATGGAAAACTTTACGGCTACAATACTGATTATTATGGATTTTCTTATAATTTGAGAAAAAATAAAATAAATGTAAAAGATAAAAAATGCTTAATTTTAGGTAAAGGCGCCTCATCAAAAACTGTAATCCAAGTTTTAAAAGATGAAGGTGCGAAAAAAATAGTATTTTTGTCAAGAAAATATAAACCTTATTTTAAAGATGTAAAAGATTATTTTG
The DNA here is from genome assembly GCF_001811125.1 of Anaerococcus sp. HMSC068A02. Classification (NCBI taxonomy): domain Bacteria; kingdom Bacillati; phylum Bacillota; class Tissierellia; order Tissierellales; family Peptoniphilaceae; genus Anaerococcus; species Anaerococcus sp. HMSC068A02. Next base: position 34,691 of record NZ_KV803746.1, read on the forward strand.
ATTTTGAAATTATAATAAATACAACTCCTGTTGGAATGTATCCAAATAATGGAAAATATTTAAAAGAAATTAAGCTTGATGATTTTAAAAATTTGGAGGCAGTTGTAGATTTAATTTACAATCCATATATGACAAAAATTATAGCTTGTGCCAAAGAAAAAAATATAAAATATGCAACAGGTTTTGATATGTTGCTTGCTCAAGCAGTAAAAGCAAGCGAATTGTTTTTAGATAAAAAAATTGATGAATCGCTGATTGAAAAAATAAAAAAATCAATTTATAAAGAAAAAATAAATATTGCCCTAATAGGTATGCCAGCAGTAGGTAAAACCAGTCTTGGAAAAATTTTAGCAAAAAATATGAATAGAAAACTTGTCGATATTGATTTAGAATTTGTAAAAAAATATGGCAATATTGAAGAATTTTTTAATAAATATGGGGAAGACGAATTTAGAAGAAAAGAAAGTGAAATAATAAAAGAAATTTCAAAAAAAACTTCTCTTATTATAAGTTGTGGCGGAGGTGTTGTTGAAAGAAAAGAAAATTATTATTTCCTAAAAGAAAATTCTCTAATAGTAGAAGTAAAAAGAAATTTAGAAAATCTAGAAACAGAGGGAAGACCTATTTCAAAAAAATATAATTTATTTGATTTATATAAAAAGAGAAAAAAATTATATGACAGTTTTAAAGATTTTGAGGTGGAAAATAATAATTTGCTGGAATGTGCTAAGGAAATTGAGGTGAAATTTTATGAGAATATTGATAATTAACGGACCAAATATAAATATGCTTGGAATTAGAGAAAAAAATATTTATGGCTCAAAAAATTATAAAGATTTAATAAAATATATAAAAGAATACACTAAAGAAAAGGACATTGAAATTGAAATATACCAATCAAATTCTGAAGGACAAATTATAAATAAAATTCAAGAAGCTTATAATTTGTATGATGGAATCGTAATAAATCCAGCAGCTTATACCCATACATCAATTGCAATTTTGGATGCACTAAAAGCTGTAAATATTCCAACAGTTGAAGTGCATTTGACAGATGTAAATAAAAGAGAAGATTTTAGAAAAATATCCTATGTTTCATATTTTGCCAAAAAAACTATTAAAGGCAAGGGCTTTGATGGTTATATAGAAGCGATTGATTTTTTAAAAGAAAATTATGATAAATAAATTTGTAAATTTATTTTACAATTTGTTGATTTTCATTTAATATTATATTTGTGATAGTTTAATCCTAACTTATTGCCAAAAGCTTATAAAAAGGGTAGGATATACAGAGAATTAGAGGTGAAAGATTTGGCGTTATTAAATATATTTAAATCATTTAGTCAAAAAGAAATTGATAACAACCAAAAATTGGTTGATAAAATTTTGGCACTAGATGAAGATATGCAAAAATTAACAGATAAACAGTTACAAGATAAAACTAATGAATTTAAAGAAAGATTAAACAAGGGAGAAAGTCTTGATGATTTATTGGTAGAGGCATTTGCAACAGTAAGAGAAGCAAGTGATAGGGTTTTGGGTATGAAACACTATCCTGTTCAATTACTTGGAGGAATTGTTCTACATAATGGACAAATTGCAGAGATGAAAACAGGAGAAGGAAAAACTTTGGTTGAAACTCTTCCTGCTTATTTAAATGCCCTTGATGGAAAAGGCGTTCACATAGTTACAGTAAATGATTATCTTGCAAAGCGTGACCAAGAGTGGATGGGAAAAGTTTATTCATTTTTAGGTCTTACAGTAGGTTGTATAATTTATGGACTTACAAATTCAGAAAGACAAAAAAATTATAACTGTGATATAACTTATGGAACAAACAACCAATTTGGTTTTGATTATCTAAGAGATAACATGGTTATTTATAAGGATAATATGGTTCAAAGAGGACTTCACTATGCCATAGTCGATGAGGTTGACTCAATTTTAATAGATGAAGCTAGAACACCACTTATCATTTCTGGAGAAGGCGATGAATCAACTGATACTTATGTAAAAGCGGATGAATTTATAAAAGGCCTTGAAGGAAGAATTTTAGATCCAAATGAAGATTTAGATCAAGATCCATTTGATAGGGAATTTGTTGTAGAAAAAGTGGATTTCTTAGTTGATGAAAAAAGAAAATCATCAAACCTTACAGAACAAGGTACAGCAAAGGCAGAAAAATTCTTTGGAATTGAAAATTTATCAGATCCAGAACATCTTGAACTTGCTCACTACATCAACAATGCCCTAAAAGCAAACACTACAATGACAAGAGATATTGATTATGTTGTAAATAATGGCGAAGTTATGATTGTAGATGAATTTACTGGACGTATTATGCAAGGAAGAAGATATTCAGATGGTCTTCATCAAGCAATTGAAGCAAAAGAAGGCGTTGAAGTTCAATCAGAATCAAAAACTCTTGCAACAATTACCTTCCAAAATTACTTTAGAATGTATGATAAATTATCAGGAATGACTGGTACTGCAAAAACAGAAGAAGAAGAATTTTCAGAAATTTATAATCTAGACGTTGTAGAAATTCCTACAAATAAACCAATTCAAAGAGTTGATGATGTAGATTATGTTTATATAAATGAAAATGGAAAATATAATGCGATAATTGAAGAAATTAAAAGAGTACATGCAACAGGTCAACCAATCCTTGTAGGTACAATTTCAATAGAAAATTCTGAAAAATTATCAAATGCTCTTAAAAAAGAAAAAATAAAACACGTTGTATTAAATGCAAAAAACCACGAAAGAGAAGCTGATATAGTTGCTCAAGCAGGAAGATTAAATTCTGTAACAATTGCAACAAATATGGCAGGCCGTGGTACTGATATTATGCTTGGTGGAAATGCAGATCATATGGCAAAACAAAGATTGAAAAGAGAAGGAATTTCAGAAGAATTGCTTGAACAAGTTGACTCCTTCCAAGAAACAGATAACCAAGAAATATTAGAAGCAAGAAAAAAATATAAACACTACAAATCTCTAGTAAAACCTGGCATAGATGAAGAAGCCAAAAAAGTTAGAGAAGTCGGTGGACTTTATATAATTGGTTCAGAAAGACACGAATCACGAAGAATTGATAATCAGTTGAGAGGTCGTTCTGGAAGGCAAGGAGATCCAGGAAAATCAAGATTTTTCATTTCATTAAAAGATGACTTGATTAGGCTTAATGTTGGAGAACAAATTTCAAAATTTGTAGAAAACTACAATTATCCAGAAGATGAACCAATTGTTTCAAAAATGGTTACAAGGTCAATTGAAAAAGCTCAAACAAGAGTTGAAGCAAATAACTTTGCAACAAGAAAAAGAGTTCTTCAATACGACGATGTAATGAACAAACAAAGAACAATAATCTATAACGAAAGAAAACAAGTTCTTTACGGAGAAAATATGAGAGATTCAATCCTTGGAATGATAAAAGATTCAATCTCACAATCCGTATATTCATTTACAAATCCACAAGTAAAACCAGAAAATTGGGAAATGGTAGCTTTATTAAACCATTTAAAATCAATTGCAATTCCTGTTGAATTATTGAAGTTTGAAAATATAAATGATTTTACTCAAGAAAAACTTATAGATTATATTTACCAAACAAGCTTAGAAAAATATGAAAATAAGGAAAAACAATTTGGCGAAGAAAACATGAGAGAAGTTGAAAGAGTTGTTTTACTTAGAGTAATTGATACAAAATGGATGGAACATATCGATTCAATGGATCAAATGAGAAAAGAAATTGGTGTAAGGGCAATGGGAAATGATGATCCTGTAAGAGCTTACACAAATACTGGTTTTGATATGTATGAAGAAATGACTAATGCCATCCAAGAAGAAACTGTAAGACTTATGATGGGTGTTGAAATCAGACAAAATATTGAAAGAAAACAAGTTTTAAAACCTGATGAAGAAGGATTTGAAAATCCTGAAAATCCAGAAGAAGCAACAAACAGGGCTGAAAGAAGAAGATTAAAAAGAGAAGCCAAAAAAGGACACATCAAGGGTAATTAGATGGCAGAAATTTATGAGCTAAGAGAAATCATTAAAGAACTTGATAAAAATCTTGATATGATTGGCTCTCATCTTAACCCAGAAAAGCTAAATACAGAAATAAAACAAATTGAACAACAAACTCTAGAAGAAAATTTTTGGGATGACAGCCAAAAAGCTCAAGAAATAATGGCAGATTTGTCAGATAAAAAAGATAATTTTAAAACTTTTACAAGCTTTGAAGAAGAATTAAAAGACCAATCTGATCTTTTGGATATAATTGAAGAAAGCAATGAAGATTTAGAAAGTTTGAATGAAATTGAAGAAATTTTAAATTCATTAAAAAAAGAAATAGGTTCTTTTAAAATAAAAACTGAGCTTGATGGAGAATACGACAAAAATAATGCCTATCTTGTAATACATGCTGGAGCTGGTGGTCTTGAAGCTACTGATTGGGCTGAAATGCTTATGAGAATGTACACAAGATTTTTCGAAAAAAGAAATTTTAAATTTGATGTGACAGATTTAAATAACGAAGAAGCTGGTGGTATAAAATCTGCAACAATTCATGTAAAAGGCTCTTTTGCTTATGGATATTTAAAAGGAGAAAAAGGCGTTCACAGGCTTGTAAGGATTTCTCCTTTTGATTCTTCAAAAAGACGCCACACTTCTTTTGCATCAGTTGATATTTTTCCTGAATTAAATGATGATATGAGTGTAGAAATTGATCCAAAAGATTTGAGGATTGATACTTATAGGGCAAGTGGAGCTGGTGGACAACATGTTAATAAAACTGATTCTGCTGTAAGAATTACTCACATCCCAACAGGAGTTATAGCATCAAGTCAGGCTGAAAGAAGCCAAACTCAAAATAAAGAAACAGCAATGAAACTTCTTTTGGCAAAACTTACTCAAATTAAAGAAGAAGAACACAGGGAAAAAATTGAAGATATTCAAGGAAATTACACCCAAATAGCTTGGGGAAATCAAATAAGATCTTATGTATTTCATCCATACACTTTGGTTAAAGATCATAGAACAAATTTTGAAGTTGGAAATGTTGAAAGCGTAATGGATGGAGATATTGACGGATTTATAGATGAATATTTAGCTAATAAGGGAAGGGAATAATCTTTCCCTTATTTTTTATTAAAAAGGAGAAAAAATGAAAAATATAATTTTAACTGGAGATAGACCAACAGGAAAACTTCACTTGGGCCATTATGTTGGCTCATTAAAAAATAGGGTTAAAATGCAAAATGAAGGAAATTATGACAAAATGTATGTTATGATTGCCGATGCTCAAGCCCTAACAGATAATTTTGATAATCCAAAAAAAATCAGAGAAAATATTACAGAAGTTATGCTTGATTATTTATCAGTTGGACTTGATCCAAATAAGGTGACATTTTTTGTTCAATCTTATGTAAAAGAGCTTACAGAATTAACTTTTTATTTATTAAATTTAGTTACCCTATCAAGGCTTGAAAGAAATCCTACAGTAAAAAGCGAAATAAAATCTAAAAATTTTGAAACAAGTCTTCCAACTGGATTTTTAATTTATCCTGTTAGCCAAACTTCAGATATTATTTTGTTTGATTCAAATATTGTTCCAGTTGGAGAAGACCAAGAGCCAATGCTTGAACAAGCTAGAGAATTGGTTCGTTCATTTAATAGTACTTACAAAGAAATTTTTAGAGAACCTAAAGCAGTAATTCCAGAAAATAAAGTTTGTAGAAGACTTCCAGGAATTGATGGGAATGCAAAAATGAGCAAGTCTTTGGATAATTGTATTTACTTATCAGATTCAAAAGAAGAAGTAAAGAAAAAAGTAATGTCAATGTTTACAGATCCAGGACATATAAAAATTACAGATCCTGGAAAGGTTGAGGGAAATTCTGTATTTACTTATCTTGATGCTTTTTGTGAAGATTATCATTTTGAAAAATATTTGCCAGAATATAAAAATTTAGATGAATTAAAAGATCATTATAGACGTGGTGGACTCGGCGATGTAAAAATAAAAAAATTCTTAAATAAAGTTTTGGAAGATTTTCTTGTTCCGGTTAGAGAAAAAAGAGCTTATTATGAAAAAGATATTTCCAAATTATTTGAAATTATGGAAAATGGTTCGAAAGAAGCAAGTGCTTATGGAAAAATGAAACTTGAACAAGTAAAAGACGCTATGGGCATAAATTATTTTGATGATAATAATTTAATTTCTGAACTTCAAAGAAAATATAACCAAAAATAAGAAAAATTGATAATAATTTGTTAAAAAAGTGCAATTTTATTTGCACTTTTTTTCTTTATGTCCTATAATGGATAGGTAGTCACGTTACGAGCTATATATTTTACATAAAAATATAGCTAAAAAAGGAGTGTTTAAATTTTTATGAGTAAATCTGAAAAGAAAAAACTTGGTTTAATACCTAAATTATTGATAGCGATTGCCTTAGGTACTTTAGCTGGTTTATATTTGCCTGAATGGTTTGTAAGAATTGCAGTTACATTCTCATCAATTTTCGGTGCATTTTTAAACTTTGTTATCCCACTTATGATAATCGCTTTTGTTACTAAAGGAATAGCAGATCTTGGAGAAGGAGCTGGAAGGTTACTTGCTGTAACTGTTCTTATTGCTTATACATCAACTATAGTTGGTGGTTCATTATCTTATTTAATGAGTTCAAATATTTTCCCAGCTTTTATTAGTCAAGATCAAGTTGCTAAAATCCAAGCTTCAAGTGAAATTGAAGTTAATCCATTTTTTGAAGTGCCTATCACACCATTTTTTGATGTTACATCAGCAATTATTTTTGCCTTTATGATGGGAATTTCAATTTCTTGGTTAAGAAAACATGGTAAGGGAGAATATTCTTATGGTTTAATTGGAGAATTTAATGAGATAATTACAAAAGTTTTATCAACAGCTATTGTTCCATTATTACCATTTTTTATTTTTGGTAATTTCTCAAAAATGGCATTTACTGGCTCTGTATTTGCAGTTCTTTCAATTTTCTGGAAAATATTTTTGTGTGTAATTGCTCTTCACTTATTATACATATCTGCTTTATTTATAATAAATGGTCTTTATACAAAGAAAAATCCTCTTGTTTTAATCAAAAACCAAATCAAAGGATATTTAACAGCAGTTGGAACTCAATCATCTGTTGCAACAATTCCTGTAAACTTAGAATGTGCTAAGTCAAATAGTGTTAGTAAGGGAATAAGAGATTTTGTAATTCCTCTTGGAGCTACAGTTCACATGCCAGGCTCAATGATTACAATCACTGCTTGTACATTTACAATTTTAACCATGTATGGAATGGATCATTCTTATTTATTAATGTTAAGATATATGGCAATTTTGGGAATAGCTATGGTTGCTGCCCCTGGAGCACCAGGTGGAGCTGTAATGAGTGCACTACCATTTTTACCAGTTGTAGGAATTCCTTCAGAAGGAGAGCTTGCATCATTATTGATTACACTATATCTAACTCAAGATTCATTTGGAACCGCTGCAAATATATCAGGAGATACAGCAATCTCAGTTGGTATAGATAAAATATTTAATAAACATATAGTTAAAAATGATGACTACAAAGACGGTTTCAATGATGAAATTATAAATGCTGAAGAAATTTAATTAAAAAACTAGGCTCTGAGCTGAATCCCAAAATCCGGAATATGGATGTAAGGGTTCAGCTCAATTTTTTATGGTTTGTTTTTATGTATGACTGGCATGTTCTAGTGCTGGGATGAAAATCCTACAGATCTTAGTTATCAACGTATCTAATAGCAACTTTCAAGTTTTAGATGGTCACACCTAGGAGAGAAGAAGCAATATCGAAATTGTGCCTTGACTAACAGTAACAGAATATAAGGAGTAAAGGTTGTCAAGCTAGCATAAGATAATAAAGATCCAAAAGTTAACCGGAAACCCAAAGCATAAATTCCACAAGTAAACGATGAAAGTATTGGGCTTATCCTTTGAGGTCTCACTAGCTAAATAGTAGTAATAATGAATAGTTAGAATTCAGCGAACCCATAGTAGCAAAGAAGTTTCTGTAACGGAAATAGAGTGAAGAGGGGAACGATATTTATTTTAATATTTGAAAAGGATGTACTATGACTTGATGGAACATAAGGAATGAAGTATTCATCTTTCAAGGTTCAGATACAAAAAGAATAAAGTTAAATAGATACATCAGTAATAAATATTATGATACAAGAAAATATTGGACCGCCGTATACCAAACGGTACGCACGAGTGGTGTGAGAGGGGCTATAAATTAGCTCATACTTGATTAAAATTTATATTCTTATTATGTAAAAAGCCAATTGAGAGAAAAAATTATCAAAAATAGTTGACAATGAGAAAATATTATTATAAAATAAAGTCATGGAAAATAATATAAAAAATCAAATGATACTCAAAAAATATATTAGGATAGCAAAATTTATAGCAGACATTAACGGACCAGATTGTGAGGTTTTAGTTCATGACTTAAAAAATATTAAAGAATCAATTATTTTTGTAGCTAATGGTCATATTACTGGTAGAGAAGTTGGAGGAGGGATAACCGATTATGCATTATCAATAATAACTAAAGATAATTATAGAACAAAAGATTCTGTGGTAAATTATATTGGAAGAAGTAATGAAGGAAAAATTACAAGGTCAAGTACTTATTATATAAAAGATGACAATGGGGAATTAATTGGTCTTCTATGTGTAAATTATGACATTTCTAAACTGTTAAAGATGAAAAATGATATAGACTATCTTATTAACCTCAATAATGATATTGAAGATGACAATATTTTAGAAAATTTTAGCAATCATAAGAATGATTCAGTAGATAAATTTCTAGATGATTCGATTAGAAGATGCATTCTGGAATCTGATTCAGATGTACCTATTAATGAAGTTGAAAATATTAAAAATCCAATCAACATTATGTATAAATTAGGGATTTTTAATATAAAGGATTCTGTTAATAGTGTGGCAAATCTATTTAATTTATCACCTCAAACTATCTATAGATATATTCAAAAATTAGGAAGTATGTAATTAATTATAAGAAAACGTTTTAAGGAGGAGTGGTTTATGAACATTAAAAATTTAATGACAGATGCTTTTAAGGACGTAGAAGGTGGATTATTTGGAGAAGTCAGCAAAGCAGACGTAGGAGATAATGTTGGAAAATTATTGGATAATGGTGTTAAAATTATGGCTTGGGCTGATGTGTTTTACCCTGATCCAGCAATTCCAGAATCAGTTATGAAGGCTACTGTAGATGCTATAAACACTGGTTTTCCTTCGCACTACAGTATGCCAATTGGATTAAAAGAACTAAGAGGATCAATAGCAAAAAAAGTTAGCAAGCAAACAGGACTGAATATAGATCCAGGCAGAAATGTCATAGTAACACCAGGATCAGACTCTGGATTAATTTTTGCAATGATGCCTTTTTTGGATAAAGGTGATGAAGTAATGGTTCCAAATCCAAGTTATCCTAATAATTCTTTAAATCCTAAACTACTAGGAGCAAAAACAGTATCAGTACCTATTTATGAAGAAAACAATTATCAATTTGATATAAAGGAATTTAAAAAGCGTTTAACTGATAAGACAAAAATGGTACTGATCACACATCCAAACAATCCAACTACAACTGTTTTTAGAAGGGAGTCTTTAGAGGCTTTGAGTAAGTTTATTATAGATAATAATCTAATTTTAGTTTCTGACCAAGCTTTTGAAGACCATATATATGATGGAATTGAGTTTGTACATCCTTGTACACTTCCAGGAATGTGGGAAAGAACTATTACAGTATGTTCTCTATCAAAAGGACTAGGCCTAAGTGGCTACAGAGTAGGATATATTTATACGAATGATCATATAATGGATGTTTTATATGGAAGTGCAGTTAGCGTTGTTGGAGCAACATCTACCGCATCATCCTTCGGAGCTATAGCTGCTTTAGAAGATGATAATATTTTACCAGAAATTTATGAAAAATTAAAAAGAAGAAAAGATATAGTTGAGGAAGAATTAGGAAATATCCCGGGAACAAAATTACTACCTACAGAAAGTGGTATGTTAACATGGATAAATGTAAAACAATTAGGAACTTCTAATGAAGTTTATAATTATATTCTTGAAAATGCAAAAATTTTAGTAAATGAGGGATCACCATATGGTTCTGAAGGAGAAGGCTATTTAAGGATAGTTAGTGGAGCTATTTTAGATGATGACGAAGCAAGAGAAGCTTTACACAAAATAAGACAAGCTTTGATAGAGCTTGGTAAAACTAAACTAAAATAAAAGGAGATTGATTATGAAAGATAAATTAGAGTTTAAAATTTCCTGGACTTTAAGCTTCATACCAATGTTAATATTTTTTGCAATATGCATGATTGTATTTGTAATATTTAAAGTGTTTGATATGCATGTTCTTGCAGCTGGTGGGTTTATAGGTTTAATAATTGGAAGTATGTTTGTCAAAGATTTTGAAAACTTTAATAAATTTTGGAACTCTGTAGTTGATGGTGTATCTAGTAGAACTTCTATTGAAGTAGTTGTAATTCTCTTTATAATTGGGATTTTTTCACAATTGATGAAATCAACAAATGTTTCTGGAGGATTTCTTTGGTTATCTGAAAAGATAGGAATGAAAGGTGGAATATTTGTAGCTTTTTCATTTCTTTCATGCTGCATTCTTTCAACAGCGACAGGTTCTTCTATAGGAACTTTATTTGCAGCTTTTCCTATATTCTATGAATCAGGTGTGTCTTTAGGAGCAAACCCAATGTTTTTAGCAGGAGCATTAATGGGTGGATGTATTTTCGGAGATAACCTCGCACCTATATCTGACACAACTATAGCATCATCAAACACTCAAACATTTAAGCATAATAGAATGCCGGCTGATGTTACAGGTGTTGTGGGGAGTAGATTAAAATACTCTCTTGTTGCTGGCTCTATAACACTTGTATTATTTGCATTATTAGGTGGCAGAGATGGAGGAATAAATGAAGCGTCTGAGATTTTAGTTGATCCAAAACCACTTTTAATGCTAATACCTGTTGTAATTCTAATAATAGTAGCAATTAAAACAAGTAATATATACGCATCTGTTTCTACTGGAATAATATTGGGAACTATAGTAGGACTATCTACAGGATTAATAACCTTAGAAGATGTTTTTCACGTAAAAGATGGCACTATAGTTGGATTTATACCTGATGGAGTAGCCAATATGATGGGAACAGTAACTCTAGTAATATCAGTATTTGGCATCATGGGGGTATTGCAAAATTCTGGAGCATTAGATAAATTAGTAAATAGTATATATGAAAGCAAGTTAGGCGAAACAGTGAGGGGTACAGAATTAGCTATTGGTATTGGAATAGTTCTTACTACACTATTATTTGGTGGGGTGACAAGTGCTTCTATTTTAACATTTGGACCAATAGCAAATAAACTAGGAGAAAAAGCAGATATACATCCTTATAGAAGAGCAAATCTTCTTGATGGTTTTGCGCATGGTATACCACATAATATTCCATTCCTAAGTGTATTCGTATTTATTGGATCAGCTCTAAGTGGATTACCACCATCTACAGTTGCAAAAGGGTCTATATATACATTAATGCTATTTTTAGTGTTTTTAATAGCTGTTTTAACAGGATGGGGTCTAAAATATGAAGGACCTAATGGCGAAGAATTAGATAAGCCTTTAAATAATAAATAATAATTATAAGAATAAGATTTTAAAATTTTAAGCCCTAGTTTTCTAGAGCTAATACTGAAAACAAACCCAAGTTTGAGCTGAACCCTTAAACACGGAATAACTTAATAATATTTTAAAAGGATAGAAAAAGCGTCGATAAACCTAATTTATTAGTAGGTTTGTCGACGTTCTGACTAGGCTTTGTGCCTAGTTTTTTTGTGCTTAAAATTATTTATAAATTAGAAATTGGTAGGGAAACTTTTATTAGGCTTCCTTTTTCTTTGTCTAAAACTTTAATTTTTCCTCTATGAAGTTTTATTGTTTCTTTTACAAGGGAAAGTCCTAGTCCTGAGCCTATTTCTTCGTTTGCTTTTATTCTATAAAAGGCTTTGAAGATATTTTCTTTTTCGCTATTTGCTATTCCTATTCCGCTATCTTCTACATAAATTTCTGCAAAGTCATTATTTTTTTTGGAATAAATTTTTACAAATCCATTATTGTTGTTGTATTTTATTGCGTTTTCTATCAAATTATAAAATACTCTATAGATTAGTAAATCACTTCCTTCTATATATATTTCTTGGCAAAGATTTTCTATGTTTATATTTTTTTTGTCGGATATAAATGATAAATCTTGAATAGCCTCTTCAATTAAAGATGATAGTTCAATTTTTTCGTTTCTTGTAACTGACCTTAATTCGCTTAAATCTAAAAGGCTTGTTACAAGTTTTGAAAGTCTATCTGATTCGTTTTTTATCATTGTTACAAGATTTTTTATTTCATCCTCATCCATATTTTCTTCTTCGAATAGGTCGATTTGTGAATTTATTATGGTAAGGGGAGTTCTCAACTCGTGGGCTGCTCTTGCTGTAAATTCTCTTTCGTTTTTGTAAGATTCGTTTAATCTTTCTAGCATTTGGTTAAAAGATTTGGTTAATTTTTGAAATTCTTTTATTGGATTTTCTTTTACTTCGTAATCGGTTATATTTTTAAGCTGGATTTGTTCAATTTGATTTGAGAATTTATCAAGGGGTTCTAGAAATTTTCCGCTTAGAAAGTATGAAATTATTCCTCCAAAAATTGTAACTAAACTTGTTATTATCCAAGATTTTTTTGAAAAATTATTTTTTGTAATTGTGACTTGGTCTGAAAAATTTGTATCAAAATCGCCAATTTTATCCTTGTCAATATTTATATACAAATCTTCTTTGTTTTCCATTTTATCGACATATCCACCCAAAGAATCTATATAAAAATATGCGGTTTTGTTCATAAAAAAATTCATGGTTAAACTTGTAAGAGCTATCAAAATACTTGTTAAAATGGCGATTCGAAGCCTTAATGACATTTTTTTCATTTTATTTTCCTCAACAAATATCCTATTCCAATCCTATTTTCGATTGGATCATAGCCAAGTTCTTGTTTTAATTTTTTTCTAAGGGCAGATATATGCACTCTTATTGAATTGCTTAATAAATCAACGCTAGAATCCCAAACGTGATCAATTAATTCTTCTTGGCTTACTGGTCTTCCTTGATTTAAAAGCAAGTATTCCAAAATTCCAGATTCTTTTCTTGTCAATTTTAATTCTTTGTTGTCTATAAAAATCGTCCTATTTTTACTATCAAATTTTATCTTATCAAAAGAAAGCTCTGTATTATTTTGTATAAAGTTTCTTCTTGTAAGAGATCTAACTCTTGCTTTTAATTCGTCCAAGTGAAATGGCTTTTGCAAAAAATCATTTGCTCCGGCATCAAGACCTTCGACCTTATCTTGGATTTGACTTCTTGCAGATAGAATTAAAACTTTTGTTTCAACATCTTCTTTTCTCAAATTTTTCAAAATTTCCATTCCATCCATATTTGGAAGATTTAAATCTAAAACTATAAGATCATAAGATTCGATTTCTATCATTTCCATAGCATCAAAGCCGTCAAAAGCGGATTCGACTTCATAACCTGCATCTTTTAAAGATTTATTTATTGTATTATTTAATATTTTTTCATCTTCTACTATTAATATTTTCATGTTCTCTCCTTTATAAGTATTATATCAAATCATAATAAAATATATGTTAAGAAAATCTTAACAGAAAATTTATATCTAATCTGTTATTATTAATTTGTAAAGAGGTGATTGATATAGAAATTAAGAAAAAGAAAAATATACAAATAGGATTTTTGATCCTTGCAATAGGTTTTATTTCTTATGGAGCCTTCCGTGGAGAAGTAGATACGGTCTTTAGCAAGGCGATAAAATTATGTCTGGAGTGTGTTGGAATTGGATAAGATTAGATCAAAAACTATAGCAAAATTTAGGTGGCTAATCCAAATTTTAGCAAGTCTTATGACAAATATTCACCTTCCTAATTTTTTTAAAGGAGTAATTTATAGGGGGAATATAAAAAAGATTTGCGTTCCTGGACTTAATTGCTATTCTTGCCCAGCAGCAACAGGAGCTTGTCCAATAGGAGCATATCAGGCAGTAGTTGGCTCATCAAAATTCAAATTTTCCTATTATATAAGCGGATTTTTGATTTTTGTTGGAGTAATGGTAGGAAGACTAGTTTGCGGATTTTTGTGTCCATTTGGTTTTATCCAAGAAATTTTACACAAGATTCCATGCAAAAAATTTTCAACAAAAAAATTAAAACCATTAAGATACATAAAATATTTGATACTTGTAGTTGCCGTTATTATTTTGCCAGTTCTTGTGGTAAATGAATTGGGAATGGGCAATCCATATTTTTGTAAGTACATTTGCCCAGCAGGAGTTCTAGAAGGAGCAATCCCGCTTTCCTTAGTAGACACATCAATAAGAGCAAGCTTAGGTTCATTATTTAACCTAAAACTTACAATTTTGATAATAACTGTAATCCTATCAATAATATTTTTTAGACCATTTTGCAAATGGATTTGCCCTTTGGGAGCATTTTATGCCCTATTTAATAAAATATCCCTATTCAAAATAAATTTTGACAACAACAAGTGCATATCCTGCAAAAAATGCGTAAAAGCCTGTAAAATGGATGTAGACGTTAGAAAAGACCAAAACCATACCGAATGTATAAGGTGTGGAATGTGTATCACATCGTGTCCAACCTGTGCCCTCAAATATCAATTTGGACTCGATAAGAAAAAAGAAGAAAATAAAAAAGAAAATTTAAAAGAAGACATTAAAGGAGAAAAAAATGAAATTTAAAAAAGTAAAAGTATTAGCATTATCAGCAACATTAGTATTAGCATTAACAGCTTGTTCAAAACAAGAAAACAAAGACAATATGAACTCAAATCCATCATCAGTAGAAAAAGTTGAAAGCAATTCAAATAAGTCAAACAAGATGGACGATAATAAAGCTAAAATTGACGAATTGATGAAAAAACAAAATGACATCTTAGCTTCACACGATAAGCAATGGCAAGTAGCATTTTCAAAAGCAGATAAGTCAAGTGCAGAAGATAATAAAGATAAAGGATACGATGCATATTTAAAAGATTTAGTAGAAAAAGCAAAAGATGAATTATCCAAAGAAGACTATGAACTTTTGACAAAAGACGTAGAAGAAATTGCAAAATTAGAAGAAGAAATAACAAAATTAAAAGCAGGAAACGAAAGTGCATCAAACAAAAAAGAAGATGGAGCAGTTTCAACAAAAGAATTAAAAAAATTCCCAACATTTAATTCAAAAGATTTTGATGGAAATGATGTTACAAAAGACATATTCAAAGATAAAAAATTAACACTCGTAAATTTCTGGTTTAATGGTTGTGCACCATGCGTAGGAGAGCTTCCAAAATTACAACAATTAAACGATGAAATAGAAAAAATGGGTGGACAAGTAATAGGAATAAATTCAGAAGCCAAAGTAGGCGAGGAAGATACAATAAAAGAAGCTAAAAAAATCCTAGAAAAACAAGGGGCAAAATACAAAAATATTACTATAGACAAAGGTAGCGAACTTGAAAAATACACAGAAACAATAATGTCATATCCAACATCAATCCTTGTAGATAGCGAAGGAAATATAGTTGGAGATCCAATAGTAGGAGCGATCGACAAAGAAGACAAATACAAAGAAGTAAAAGAAATGATAGAAAAAATAATAAAAGACAAAATGTAGAAAATGAAAATTTTCGAATTTAGATTTATATTATCCTTCTTGATGAATCAAAAATACCAGAGTTTTAAAACTCTGGTATTTTTGTATTAATTTTAAATTATTTATTTCTTGGATGTTCAATTGCTTCTTGAGCTGCTGCAAGTTTTGCAATTGGAACTCTAAATGGAGAACATGATACATAATCAAGCCCTACATTATATAAATATTTAACAGTAGTAGGTTCTCCGCCGTGTTCTCCACAAATTCCTAAGTGAAGATTTGGATTTGCTTTTTTACCACGTTCAACAGCAGTTTCAACTAAGAAACCAACACCTTTTTGGTCTAGAACTTGGAATGGATCTTTTGCGAAAATATCTTTATCTAAGTAAAGATCCAAGAATTTACCAGCGTCATCTCTTGAAAGACCAAAAGTCATTTGTGTTAAGTCGTTTGTACCAAATGAGAAGAAGTCAGTAATTTCTCCAATTTGATCAGCTGTTATAGCAGCTCTAGGAATTTCAATCATTGTTCCTAATAAGTAGTCAATTTTCTTTCCTTTTTCTTCAAATACTTTTTCAATTTCTTCTCTTACTTGAGCTTTTACATAAGCAAGTTCTTTAACATCAGATGAAAGTGGAATCATTATTTCTGGAACAACATTAATTCCATCTTCATGACAATGCATTGCAGCTTGAATTATAGCACGAGCTTGCATTTTTGAAATTTCTGGATATCTTACACCAAGTCTTAGTCCTCTAAATCCAAGCATTGGGTTTACTTCTTCAAGATCTAGGATTCTCTTTTTAACTTCAGATATTTCCATATTTAAATCTTCAGCAAGAGTTCTAATTTCTTCTTGTCCTCTTGGTAAAAATTCGTGAAGAGGTGGATCAAGAAGTCTTACAGTAACAGGTCTTTCGCCCATTAGAGAATAAATTTGATAGAAATCATCTTCTTGCATTGGAAGAATTTTATCTAAAGCTTCTTTTCTTGTTTCGAAATTGTGAGCTAAAATCATTTTTCTAACTTGGAAAATTCTATCAGCCTTAAAGAACATGTGTTCAGTTCTACATAAACCAATTCCTTCAGCACCAAATTCTAAAGCTTGTTTAGCATCGTGAGGTGTATCTGCATTAGTTCTTACTTTCATATCACGATATTTGTCAACCCAGCTCATAAATTCTCCAAATGTACCTTCAAGTTTTGGATTTTCAGTTTCTAAAGCTCCAACGTAAATATTTCCAGTAGAACCATCTATTGAAATTATGTCTTGGTCTGAATATTTTTTACCATCAATTCTTACGAATCTTTCATCTTCATTTACATATATTTCATGAGCACCAGATACACAACATTTTCCCATTCCTCTAGCAACTACAGCAGCGTGGCTTGTCATACCGCCTCTTGCTGTAAGGATTCCAACTGCTGAAACCATTCCTTCAAGATCTTCTGGAGAAGTTTCTTCACGAACTAAGATTACATTTATACCTTTTGCAGCTCTTTTTTTAGCTTCTTTTGCAGTAAATGCAATGTAACCTACAGCAGCTCCTGGACTTGCTGCAAGACCTTTAGCAACAGGTTCATTTTCTTTTATAGATTTTTGAGAAAGTGTAGGGTGGAGTAAACCATCAAGATCTTTAGGATCAATTCTTAAAACTGCTTCTTTTTCATTAAGAAGTCCTTCATGAACCATATCAACTGCAACTTTTACTGCAGCATGAGCAGTTCTTTTACCGTTTCTTGTTTGAAGTAAGTATAATTGTCCTTCTTGGATTGTAAATTCCATATCTTGCATATCTTTGTAATGTTGTTCAAGTTTTTCTGCAGTATCATGGAATTGATCAAAAACTTCTGGTAATGAATCTTTTAATGTTGCAATTTCTTTTGGTGTTCTAACTCCAGCTACAACGTCTTCGCCTTGAGCGTTCATTAAATATTCACCAAATAATTTATTTTCACCAGTTGCAGGGTTTCTTGAGAAAGCTACACCTGTTCCAGAAGTTTCTCCCATATTTCCAAATACCATTGATTGAACATTTACAGCAGTTCCCATAGAATCATCAATATCATTTAATCTTCTATATAAAATTGCACGTTCATTATTCCAAGATGCAAATACAGCAGTAATAGCTTTGTCTAATTGTTCTCTTGGCTCTTGTGGGAAATCTTCTCCTTCAATATCTTTATAAACTTTTTTATATTTTTCTACGACATCTTTTAAGTCGTTAGCATCAAGTTCAGTATCTTCTGTTACGCCTTTTTCAACTTTTTTTGCACTAAGAACCTTTTCAAAATTATTTTTATTGATTCCCATTGCTACATCAGCAAACATTTGAATAAATCTTCTGTAAGAATCGTAAGCGAATCTTTCGTTGTTTGTTTTTTTGCTAAGACCTATAACAGCATCATCATTTAAACCAAGATTTAAAATTGTATCCATCATACCTGGCATAGAAATTGGAGCACCACTTCTTACAGATACAAGGAGTGGATCTTCTGTTGAACCAAATGTTTTTCCATTATGTTCTTCTAAATCTTTGATGTGATTTGTTATTTCTTTTTTAAGATCTTCCCAAATTTTTTTATCTTCTTTGTAAAATCTTGCACATGCTTCTGTTGTAACCGTAAAACCGTATGGGACATTGATTCCCATATTTGTCATTTCTGCTAGATTTGCGCCTTTACCACCGAGCAAAGAGCGCATGTCCTTGTCGCCTTCGTTAAAATTGTAAACATATTTTTCAGTCATTTTTTTCCCCTTTCCTACTGTTAATATGATTAATTATTATATCAGACGTTTCTTCTATAGATTTATATGTAACATCAATCATTACACAATCTAAATCTTCCATAATCGCTTTGGCATAGTCCAATTCTTTTTGAATGGCTCTTATATCTGAATATTGACTTTTTCCAGATAAGCCCAAACTTTTAAGTCTTTCTTGCCTAAAAGACTTTAAAATATTTTTATCGATAGTTAGACCGAAAATTTTCTTGCTATCAATTTCAAAAAGTTCATCGGGCAGGCTAGTATTTAAAAGTATAGGAATATTACAAACTTTATAGCCCTTGCTTGCCATATAAATTGATAATGGCGTTTTAGAAGAACGAGATACTCCAATTATTGCTATATCACAAGCTTTAAGTGACCTAAAATCTTTGCCATCGTCATATTTGATGGCAAAATCTAATGAATTTAATGTTTTAAATCGGTCAGTTTCATAAAGGGACTCTTCAGAAAAAGCATACTTTGGTTCTAATTCAAGTTTTTTAGAAATAGCCCTTATGGAATAGCCGGTTATATCAACATAAGTAATATTATTTAGCTCACAAAAATCATTGATATAAACATTCATCCTTGAATCTTGAAATGAGTGATAGATAATGAAATTATCGCAAGTTTCAATTATAAAATTTAATATATCTTTAAGAGAATCTATATCTCTTACATCTGGATATATATTTGTAATTGATTCAACATTAAACTGACTAAGAGATACTTTTACAATTTTTTCTGTAGCGTATCCACTTGTATCAGAGATAATGTTTACACTAAGCTTCATCCTGTCACCTCTTTAATATAAGATTCTATTAATATTATAGCATTTTTAATCAAAAATCCAAGAGCTGAAAACATTTTTCAATCATTAAAACTAATAATTATTAATATTTTACAAATATATTATTTGAATTTTCAACATTAACTTTTACAAGTGAAATTGACAAAAAAATAATTTAAAATATAATAAGAAAAAGAATTGAATAATAAACTTTGACAAAAAGGAGTAGTAGGGGAAATTTTTTAGAGAGAAGACGGCTGGTGAAAGTCTTTAAATTGAAACTATGAAGGTTGTTTTGAAATAGTTTAATGTAGCATGCATGAATGCAAATAAGAGCCTTTTTTATAAAAAAGGAAGATAGGTGGTAACGCGATAATCTCGTCCTTGAGAATTGTGTTACTTTTTTTATTATTTATTTTTAATTTTTTATTTTGAAAATAAGGAGAAAATATGCAAACAAAATACGAACCACAAAAATTTGAAAAAGAAATTTATAAAAAATGGGAAGAAGGTGGATATTTTAAAGCAAGAGTCAATGAAAATAAAAAACCATTTACTATTGTTATGCCACCACCAAATATCACAGGAAAATTACACTTGGGTCATGCCCTAAACAATACAATTCAAGATATTATTATTAGATATAAAAGAATGCAAGGTTATGAAGCTTGTTGGATTCCAGGAACAGATCACGCATCTATTTCGACTGAGGCAAAAGTTGTAGAAAAAATAAAAAACGAAGGAAAATCAAAAGATGAACTTGGTCGTGATAAATTTTTGGAAGAATGTTGGGATTGGACAGAAGAATACGGTGGAACAATCAAAAGACAATTAAGAACTGTAGGAGTTTCTTGCGATTGGGATCGTGATTCTTTTACTATGGATAAAAATCTTACAAGAGCTGTAAGAAAAGTTTTCAAAAAAATGTATGATGAGGGATTAATTTATAGGGGAAATAGAATTGTAAATTGGGATCCTGAAGCAAAAACTGCTCTTTCTGATGCAGAAGTTTATCACAAAGACCAAGAAGGACATTTGTGGTATATAAAATATTTCTTTGAAGATAGCGATGAATTTATAACAATAGCTACAACAAGGCCTGAAACTATGCTTGGAGATTTGGCTGTTGCTGTAAATCCAGAAGACGAAAGGTTTAAAGATAAAATTGGGAAGAATTTAATTTTGCCACTTGTAGGCAGAAAAATTCCTTTGATTGAAGATTCTTATGTTGATATGGAATTTGGTACAGGTTGTGTAAAAATCACTCCATCTCATGACCCTAACGATTTTGAAGTTGGAAAAAGACATAAGCTTGGTCAATGCGTAGTTATTGATGAAGGTGCAAAAATTAAAGAAGGGTATGGAAAATATTCTGGTCTTGATAGGTATGATGCTAGAAAACTAATGATTGAAGATTTAGAAAAAGAAAATCTTTTGGTAAAGACTGAAACAATTGAGCATGCAGTAGGATATAGTGAAAGAACAAATGTTGTAATTGAACCATTAATTTCAAAACAATGGTTTGTTAAAATGGAAGATTTGGCAAAGGATGCAATCGAAGTTTATAAAAATGGAGATTTAAATTTAATCCCAGATTCTTTGGGAAAAACTTATATGAATTGGCTAGAAAATATTAGAGATTGGTGTATTTCTAGACAATTATGGTGGGGACACAGACTTCCGGTTTTCTATACAGAAGATGGGGAAATTATTGTTTCAGAAGAAGATCCTGATGAAAATGGATATTTGGATGGAAAAAAAGTTACTCAAGAAGAAGATACTCTAGATACTTGGTTTTCATCAGCACTTTGGCCTTTTGCAACATTGGGATGGCCGGAAGAAACTGAAGATTATAAATATTTCTTCCCAACAGATATTCTTGTAACAGGTTACGATATTATATTTTTCTGGGTTATAAGAATGGTATTTTCTTCCCTTTACAATACAAATAAAACTCCATTTGACCATGTACTTTTCACAGGTCTAATTAGAGATCCTCAAGGAAGAAAAATGAGTAAATCTCTTGGAAATGGAGTTGATCCTATTGATGTTGTAAATAAATACGGAGCAGATGCTTTAAGATTTACAATAATTACTGGCAATTCTCCTGGAAATGACATGCGCTATGATGAAAAAAGAATTGTAGCAAGCAGAAATTTTGCCAATAAATTGTGGAATGCAACAAGATTTGTATTGATGAACGTTGATGAAAATGATGATATCGAATTTAAAAATTTAGATTTAAGTCTTGAAGATAAGTGGATTTTAAAAAGATTAAATAATGTAGTTGAAGAAGTTTCTAAAAATTTAGATAAATATGAAATCGGACTTGCTGCAAGCAGGATTGAAGATTTTATTTGGGAAGAATTTTGCGATTGGTATATTGAATTTGCCAAGGAAAGATTAAATTCTGATGATGAAAATAAAAAAGCTACAGTTAAAAAAGTTTTGCTTTATGTTTTAAAAGATATGATTTCACTTCTTCATCCATTTATGCCATTTATTACTGAAGAAATTTATAAGCAATTGCCAAATAAAAAAGATATGCTTATAGTTGAATCTTGGCCACAAGTTAGGGATGATTTTAATTTTGATGATGAGGCAAGAGTTGTTGATGGAGCAATTGAGGCTATAAAAGCTATAAGAAATCAAAGACAAAGTTTAAATCTTGGATCAAAAATAAGACAAGATTTAATAATTTACTCATCTGATGAAAATACTAGAAAATTCTTAGATATTTTAAAGGGACAATTTGTAAATCTTTCAAAATCTGGAGAGATTTCAATTATAAGCGAAGATAAAGAAGTTGAAGATGCGGTTAGTTTGATTTTCAATGATTTTAAAATTTATATTCCTTTGAAAAATTTAATTGATTATGATAAGGAAAGAAAAAGATTAAAAGATGAAATCAAAAAATTAGAATCTGAAATAAAAAGAGCAGAAGGAAAACTCAACAATCAAGGCTTTGTTTCAAAAGCACCAGAAGCAGTTGTAAATGAAGAACGTGAAAAATTAGAAAAATATAAAGACTTACTTGTAAAAACTCAAGAATCTTACAAGGAAATAGAAGATAAATAATGTATAAAGATTTTGCTTATATTTACGATAAATTATCCTTTGACCTTGATTATGAAAAATATGCAAATAATATCAAGAATTTAGTCGGACAAAATAATATAAAAAAAGAAAAAATGTTAGAGTTAGCATGCGGAACGGGCATGCTAACCAATCATTTTTTTGATTTTTTTGAAAAAATTGACGCCTTAGACTTATCAAAATCTATGCTTGAAGTTTTTTCGAAAAAATTTCAAGAAGAAAATGTATCTTTGTATAATTATAATATGGTAAATTTTCAAAATGAAAATTCCTATGATTTAATTGTGATTTTGCTTGACTCTATAAATTATATTTTGGAAGAAAAAGATTTGAAAAAATTAATAGAAAATTCTTATAAAAATTTGAAAAAGGATGGACTTTTGATTTTTGATATAAATTCAGAATATAAAATGGAAGAAGTTTTTGGCTCAAAATCTTATATTTATGAGTATGAAGATATTTTTTATACTTGGGATAATATTAAAGATGGCGATATAATTGATATGGAATTAAACTTTTTTGTTGAAAATGATGACGGAACTTACCAAAGAATAATTGAAAATCAAGTTGAAAGAATTTATTCTGTAGATTTTATGAAAAAAATTTTAAAAGAAAATAATTTTTGTGAAATTGAAATTTTTGATGAAGATACAATGCAAGAAATCAAAGATGATACTTTGAGAATTTTGTTTAAGGCTAAAAAGGAGTGAATATGGAAGGAAAAGTTAAATTTTTTGATGAAAAAAAAGGATTTGGTTTTATAGAATCAGAAAGTGGCGACTATTTTTTCCATTATTCTGAAATAATTTCTGACAAAGAATATAAAACTATAGAAAATGGTGCAAGGGTTGAATTTGATGTGAAAGATTTGGGCAGGGGAGATACTGCCTTTAATGTAAAAAAAAGGAGTTAAGATGAAATATTTTATTTTGATTTTGTTTTTGATTTTTCTTCCTCAAATTTATTATTTGTATAGGAAAAAAACTTATCTTGATTTAAAAAATGGTTCAAGATTTTTTATCAAAGAAGAAAGTATGATTAATGACAATAGGTGTAAGGTGGTTTTGACAAATTCTGATGGTTTTGATATTTATGCTAACCGTTTTGATGTTGAAAATCCAAAAGCTGTTGTTCAAATTGTTCATGGTATGCTTGAACATTCACTTAATTATTTGCATTTTGTCAAATTTTTAAATGAGAGAGGATATGCTGTTATCATTTCTGATAATAGGGGACATGGAAAATCTATTTCTGAAAATCATCCTTCTGGATTTATTAAGGAAAAAGATGAGCTTGTTGACGATCAATATGTCATAAATAAATATATTAAAATGTATTACAAGGACAAAAAAATTTATATGATAGGTCATTCTATGGGATCTTTGATTTGTAGAAATTATTTGCAAAAATATGATTATACAATTGATAAATTAGTTTTGACAGGAACTGTAGCTTATATTCCAATAGCAAGTCTTGGAATTTTTATTGGAAATATTGTAACATTTTATTTGGGAGAAAAAAGAAAATCTAAAATTCTTGATAAACTTTCTGGAATTTCATCAAAAGATCCATCTTGGATTTCCTATAATGAAGAAAATGTAAGGATTAAAAATAATGACCCAATGCGCCTTGATGGATTTTTGGCAAGAAGTAATGTTTGCCTGTTTACTCTTGTAAATAATTTAAACAAGAAAAATAAATTTAAGCTAAAAAATAAAAATTTACAAATAGCTTCATTTAATGGAGTTGATGATGACGTTACTGGTGGAGATAAGGGACTATTGAATACAAAAAATATTTTATCTTCTATTGGTTACGAAAATTTATATTTCAAAACTTACGATCACATGAAACATGAAGTTCTAAATGAAGATGAAAGATTTGAAGTTTTTGAAGATATAGATATGTTTTTTAAAAAATGAGTTTAGGCTCATTTTTTTAATGTGATACAAAAAAATGATTTTTAAATAAGGAAATAAAATGATTGAAGAAGAGCTTATTAGATTAAGAAGACATTTTCACAAATATGCCGAGCCTGCTTGGATGGAATTTTTGACTACTGCAAAAATTATTGAAGAGTTGAAAAATTATAATCTCGACCTTTATTATGGAAAAGAAATTTATTTCAATAAAAGAATGGGACTTCCAGAAAAATCAATCCTAGAGTCTTATAAAAATTCAATTTCTATTTCAAATATTGACAAAAAGGAAGAAATTTTGGATTCTTACACAGGTCTTATTGCTGTTTTGGATACGAAAAAAATTGGACCAAATATTGGCTTTAGGTTTGATATAGATGCAAATGAACTTTGCGAAAGCAATTCACTTGGACATCTGCCAAATATTTTAAATTTTTCATCAAAAAATTCTTTTGCTATGCACGCTTGCGGTCACGATGCTCACATGTCAATTGGAATTGAGCTTGCAAAAATTCTTGCATCAAATATAAATAAATTAAAAGGAAAAATTATTTTTATTTTTCAACCAGCAGAAGAAGGAGTAAGAGGAGCTTATTCTCTAATGAATAATCCTATTATAGATAAACTTGATTATTTGGCTGGCATGCATATTGGAATGGATGTAAAAAGTGGAGAAGTTGGAGTAGGAAGTCATGGCTTTCTTGCTACAAAAAAAATTGATATTATTTTTAAGGGCAAGGCATCTCATGCTGGAGCAAGTCCCGAAAAAGGTCACAATGCACTTTTGGCTGCATCAAGTGCAGTTTTAAATTTTAATAGCCTTGCTCAACATTCTATGGGAGAGGCAAGAATTAATGTTGGAAAATTAAATGCAGGAAGTGGAAGAAATATAATAGCTAATAAGGCGAAAATCGAAATGGAGATTAGGGGAGAAAATGAAAATATAATTTCTTATTTATACGATGGAGTAAATAGAATCGTTGAAGGCTCAGCTATCTCTTATGATTGTTCTTATGAAATAGAAATAAAGGGACAAGCTCCATCACTTATTTCTTATGATGAAGAATTTATAAAAAATCTTAGAAATTTTTATAAAGAAAAATCCTACAAACTTGTAGATGCAAATTTGAAAGGCTCAGAAGATATTGCTTATTTATTAAATGAAGTGAGAAAAGCTGGTGGCAAGACAGTTCATTTTATCTTAGGCTCAAATTTAAAAGACAGCCATCACAGCGAAGAATTTGATATTAACGAAAAAGATATGCTAAGAGGAGTCGACCTAATGGTAGATTTTGTAAAATATATTGAAAAAATTGATAAGATTGATTATGAAAGGATAGAAAATGAAAATTTTGCTTACAGGATTTGATCCTTTTGATAAAGACAAAATAAATCCATCAATTGAACTTGTTAAAAAAGTTGAAGAAAAAATTGAGGGCGCCCAAATTTTTAAAATAGAAATACCAACAGTTTTCAAAAAATCTGGAGAAATTTTGGAAGAAAATATTAAAAAAATAAGTCCGGATGTAATTTTGTGTATTGGGCAAGCTGGTGGAAGAAGTGCGATTTCTGTTGAAAGAATTGCAATAAATATTGATGATGCAAGAATAGCTGATAATGATGGTAAAAAACCGATTGATGAAAAAATAAGAATTGACGGAGAAAATGCTTATTTTTCAAATCTTCCAATTAAAAAAATTGTAGAAGAGATAAAAAAAGAAAATATTCCAGCAGAAATTTCAAACTCAGCAGGAACTTTTGTATGTAATCATTTGATGTATGAAGCCTTGTATTTGGCAAAAAAATATAAAAATATAAGGGCAGGATTTATTCATATTCCATATTTGCCAGAACAAGTTTTAAATAAAGCGAACACGCCTTCAATGGATTTGGAAAATTCTTTAAAGGCAATAAATATTGCCATAAAAACCATAATAAACCATGATGGAGAAGATTTAAAAATTTCTGGTGGAAAAATTTCATAATTTTTTTAAAAAAGCAAGTTTTGTACTTGCTTATTTTTTTGTTATAATGAAAAAGATTAGTGATAAAATAAATAATATTATTAATAAAATAAATATAAATTTTCTTAAAGGAGCTTTTATGAAACTTGAAATAAAAAATCTTTCCAAAAGATTTGGCAAAAAAGAAGTTTTAAAAAATATAGATTACACTTTTGACCAAGGAGTCGTTTATGCTCTTTTGGGAAGAAATGGTGCAGGGAAAACTACACTTTTTTCTTTAATTAGTGAGCAAATTAAAAAGGATTCTGGAAATATTTATCTTCTTGATGAAAATGAAAAGAAAGAACTTGATTTTAGGGATGTATTTTTTATGGTGGCAGAGCCAGATCTTCCAAAATTTCTTACAGGGCGAGAATTTATAAAATTTTTTGTAGAGGCAAACAAAGAAATTATAAAAGATTTTAAGTCTGTCGAAGAATATTTTTCTCTTGTGGATTTTGACATGGAAGATGCTGATAGATTAATTCAAGATTATTCAACAGGAATGAAAAACAAACTTCAAATGCTTATGTTTTTGATTTTAAGACCAAAGGTAATTTTGATGGATGAGCCGCTTACAAGTCTTGATGTAGTTGTTCAACTTGAAATGAAAAAAATAATTAGAGATATTCACAAGGACCATATAATTATTTTTTCAACCCATATTCTACAACTTGCAAAAGATATTTGTGATGACATTGTCCTTCTCCATGATAAAAATTTACAAAAAGTTGATAAGATGGTTTCAGAAGATAAGGATTTTGAAGATAAAATAATAAAGCTTTTGACAAGTAAAAATGTTGAAAATATTGAAATAAATTTAGATGATGAAAATTTGGGTGATAAAGATGAGTAGATATTTTTCAAAATTTCTTTTAATTGAAAGAATAAAGATCACCAAAGTTTTTAATGGAATGGTTTATGGAATAAGAAAAATTCCAATAATTGGAAAGCACTTGGGAGATAAGTATTATTTTTATGATTTAAAAGAAATTGTAAATACATTTGTTCCGATTTTTTCTATAATTTGGCAATTTATCAAATCGATTTTAACTTTTGGATTTGCAATAATAATTTCAAGGACTATGTTAAAATTTTTATTTGAAATTTCTGATAAATCTTCCTTATTTTTTAGGGAAAATTTTGATTTAAGTCTGGGAGCAGTTCTTCTAACTTGTATTCCTTTTGTTTTTTATATAAGTAATATGATTACATCATCAATGCTAACAGATAATGGAAATGTATTTTCAGATTTAAGTAAAAATTTTAATTTTTTTCCAAATGATTTGGCGCACATATTTTTGTATTTACAGCCATTTTTAATTTTTATTGGAAGAACTTTGGGATTTGTGATTTTTGGTAAAATTTTTGCAAATATAAATCCTATTTACACATTTTTATTTAGTCTTGGTATTTATTTTTATAATATAAATATTACAGGATTTTGGACAAAAATATATGAAAAAAGAGAAAAATCATTTTTTGAAGATAGACCATTTTTACAAATCATTTTGATTATAATTATAGATTTGCTAATAAGTTTGTTAGTTTTAATTATAAAACTTGATTTTAAAGTTTTAAGCCTAGGATTTTTCTTTATAAATTTAATTTTATTTCCATTTACAGTGAAATATTTTAAAAATTTCAAGGGATATGACAAAATAATCGAAAAAACAATAAATGTATATAAAATTGCGGTTAAAGATGCGAAAAATATTCAAGATGGTGTAGTAAAAATTGAAAATAAAGATATAAATAAAAAGGAAAAGATTAAAGGCGAAGGCTTTGTGTATTTAAATAATTTGTTTTTTAAAAGACACAAAAAACATCTTTTAAAGCCAACTTTAATAAAAAGTGGAATTTTTCTTATTTTAGGAATTGGTGGATTTTTATTTGCATCAAGCCTTACAATGAAGGCAAAAGAAATTTATAAAATCTTAATATTTATAATTCCAATAATATCATATATTTTATTTAAACAAGATATAATACTAATGGCATTTTATAAAAATTGTGACTCTTCACTTTTGTATTACAATTTTTATAGGGAAGATAAGAATTTGTTGAAAATGTTTTGGCTAAGATTTAATTCAGTTTTTAAACTTATGTCAATTCCTATGGGAGCTATGTTTATAATTTATATTGGTTTTGCAACAAAATTTTTGACAAAAACTGATTTAAATTTAACATTACCAATTTATTATATCTTGTTAAATGCGATATTTTTTACAGTTTTGCCCTTGTTTCAATATTATATAATCCAACCCTTTGACAAGGAAGGAAAACAAAAATCTGTAGTCTTAGTTTTGATGAACATGTTTTTGTATTATATATTTATATTTGGTCTTCCAGCTTTGGCAACAAAAATTGGAGAGATTAAATTTATGTTAATAATTTCGATTTTTATTCTTGTCTTTGTAGGACTTGCAAGTTTTTTAATATATAAATTTGCTCCAAAAACTTTTAAAATTAAACAATAAAAAAGACCTTGAATGGTCTTTTTATTTGTTTTCTTCTATATATTCAACTTTTTCCTTTTGCATTATTGAATCAGGAATCATTTTGCTTGTTACATATATTAAAAATGGAAGAACAATAGCATCATCCAAAATTCCGATTGCTGGTATCACATCATTTATAATATCAGCAGGGATTATTGCGTAAGCAATTGCTCCAAGTCCCAAAATTTTTGCAAGTTTTGGAGTTTCTTTATTTCTCATTGCCTTAAAATAGACTGGTATGAAATTTTTGATTTTTGTAAATTTATTTATCATTATTTATCCCTTACTTTCTTTTTTTTAAAATAAAATATAAATTAATCCTATCTTCATTTTAATTATACTTCAAAATCATCACTTGTAAATTAATAATATTAATATAGAATTTTAAATAAATCCTACAAGAATAGTATATTATGATTTTTTTAAATTTCAAGTTATAATATATAAAAGGAGTAAATATGACATTAAAAGTTATTGATATAGATATTTTGAAATTAAATGTAGATGCAATTGTAAATGCTGCGAACGTGGACTTGATTGAAGGTGGAGGGATTTGTGGGCAAATTTTTGAAAAAGCAGGAAGAGAAAAGTTAAAAAAAGCTTGTCAAAAATTATCCCCAATTAAACCAGGCGAGGCTGTAATTACAGATGGATTTAATCTTTATCAAAAATATATAATCCATGCAGTAGGCCCTGTTTATAATGAAATGTATAAGGAAGCTTGTCAAAAAATCCTTCAAGATGCCTACAAAAATTCTTTAAATATTGCCAAGAAAAAAGGAATAAAGTCTATAGCTTTTCCCTTAATTTCATCTGGAATTTATGGCTATCCTGACAAAGATGCTTTTATGATTGCAAAAAATACAATTGATGAATTTTTAAAAAATAACGAAATGGAAGTTTACCTATCAACTTATGGGAAAAATATTTTATCTTTAATTATGGGATAAGGAAAGTTATTTATTTCATTTTTGAAAAATAAAAAAATGCCGATAAAATTAAATATTTTTACAAAAAAAGAATTAGCCTTTTGCCTAAGAGCTAATTCTTTTTTGTTTATAAACATTCAATTCAATCATAAAATAATTGTTTTAAACTTATATTATACAAGTATAACTTTGATTCCTAAACTTTCGGCATATTCTAAAATACTTCTTGGCATAGAACTATCTGTTATCAGAATATCTATATTTTCTATTGTTCCGATTTTAAAATTTGCTGTTTTTGAAAATTTGCTTGAATCGCATACCAAAATATTTTTGCTTGTAGATTCATTTATCATGTATTGGTTTATTTCAACTTCATCTATAACTGACGTAGTTAATTCTCCGCTTTCGGATACACCAGAAATTCCTAGGATTGAAATATCTGATGCGACAGTTTTGAGATTATTTAAAGCAAAAGTACCAGTAAGTGCGTTTTTTGGATAAGAAACCCTGCCACCAGTTAAAATCACATTTACTAAAGGGTCTATATCAATATAAGATGCTTTTGCGTTATTTGTTATAACATTTATCCTTTTATTTTTGAGATATTTTAAAACTCCTAGGGCTGTCGATGATGAATTTATAAAAATATCATCATTTTCTTTTATAAAATCCGCGCATTTTTTTGCGATTTTTTCTTTGTTATTTTCAATAGTTAGATTTTTACAGCTGTTTGATTCGTTATATTCTGCTCCTCCATAAAATCTTTCTATTTTTCCTATTGATTGAAGATAATCCAAATCTCTTCTTATTGTTATTTCTGAAACTTTAAATATTTCGACAAGCTCATTTGTTTTTGCTTGTTTATTATCCTTTATAAATTTTAATATATTATTTCTTCTGTTATTTACGATTGTTTTTTTTATTTTCATAACTACCTCTCTTTAAATGATAACCTATACGTACAAAAAAATCAAAAGAATCTATTAATTTAATTAAAATTTTTAAAAAAACCTTTCTAAATTATAAAAAAATCAAATAACGAAATAAACAATCGTAAAATATATGCAAAAATGTGTTTTTTATGCTTGACCGTTCAAAATAATTATTATATTATAATATCAAAGAAAAAAAGAAAATGAAAAATTGGAGGTATTAATGAGCAAAGTTGACGAAATCACAAGAGAAAATTGGATTTTAAATGCTTTTCCAGAATGGGGAACGTGGCTAAATGAAGAAATTGATGAAGAAGTTGTAGAAAAAGGCACATTTGCTATGTGGTGGATAGGATGTACTGGTATTTGGTTTAAAACTGAAAATAATACTAACATAGCTGTGGATCTTTGGTTTGGTAATGGGAAGAGAACAAAAAAAGTTAAAGAGATGCAACCATATCATCAAATGAGAAATATGACTGGTGGAAAAGCTCTTCAACCAAATTTAAGAGCAAATCCAATTGTCTTTGATCCTTTTGCTGTTAAAAATGTTGATGCAGTTTTATCTACTCATTATCATAATGATCATATTGATCCTTTCTTTGCTGCAGCAGTTTTGAAAAATTGTCCAGAAGATGTTCCTTTTATAGGTCCTGAAGAATCTGTAAAAAAATGGTTGTCTTATGGTGTTCCAGAAGAAAGATGCAAAATGGTTAAACCAGGAGATGAAATTAAAATTAAAGATACTACTATAGTTGTTTTGGACAGTTTTGATAGAACTTGTTTGGTTACTACTGAAGTAGGAGAAGATATTGAAGGAGTTTGTCCTACAAATATGGATCAAAAGGCTGTAAATTATTTAATAAAAATGCCAGCTGGTAGCGTATATCATACAGGTGATTCTCATTTTTCAATTGGTTTTGCAGAAGTTGGAAAAAAATATGACGTAGATATTGCGTTTGGTTCTTATGGAGATAATCCTGTTGGGAATCAAGATAAGATGACTTCAATTGATATTTTAAGAATGGCAGAATCAGTAGGATGTGAAGTTGTAATTCCAATTCACTATGATGTTTGGACTAACTTCAAAGCTGATCCTAAAGAAATAAAATATTTATGGCAATATAGAAAAGATAGGTCAAAATATAAATTCCATCCATATATTTGGGATGTAGGTGGCAAATACGTATGGCCTAAGATGAAAGATGAATTAGAATTTAGATATAGACCTGGATTTGAAGATGCGTTTGATAATGAAAGGAATGTTCCTTTTAAATCTATTTTGTAAAATAATAAGTGCTGTCAAATTTTTGGCAGCGCCTACATATAAGTGAGGATAATAATGATTAGTGAAATTATTGAAAAGGGTTTATTTGATTTTTATGATAAAATCGATACCTGGCAAGATGCTATTATAAAATCTTGTAATAAGCTAGTGGAAAAGGATATTGTGGATGATTCTTATGCTAAACAAGTTATAGAAACAGTTGAAAAATATGGGCCATACATAGTTTTAATTCCTGGAGTTGCCATGCCACATTGTCAAGAATGTGCCGATGGAGTAAAAGATACCGCTGTGGCTTTTATGAAAGTAGAAGCTCCAGTTGTATTTGATGAAAATGATAGGGATAAGGATGCGAAAATATTTTTTACAATAGCAAGTGAAAATAATGAAAAACATTTGGAAAATATAGCACAACTTTCTGATATTTTGTGTGATGAAGAAATAGTAGAAGCTTTTAATCAAGCTAAGAACGTAGATGATTTAATAAAAATTTCAAAAAAATATAATATTTAGGAGAAAAATATGGATATAATTTTAAGTATTTTAAATGGATTTGTAAAAAATATTCTCACAAAACCAGCGTTTTTCATAGGATTTTTGGTTTTGATTGGTTATTTATTGGATGGAAAAAAATGGTATGAAGCATTGGCTGGTTTTATTAAAGCTACTGTAGGATATATGATTTTGATGGTAGGTTCTGGTGGACTTGTTTCAACTTTTAGACCAATTCTTACAGGACTAAAGGATAGATTTAATATCTCTGCAACTGTAATAGATCCTTATTTTGGACAAAATGCAGTTACTGAAGGTATGGAACACTTAGGTAAATCATTTTCTCAAGTAATGATTTTGTTATTAGTTGCTTTTATTGTAAATATTATTTTGGTAAGATTAAAAAATATTACAAAAATGAGAGCTGTTTTTACAACAGGACACGTACAAATGCAACAAGCTGCAACAGCTTTTTGGTTAATAGTTTTTTGTTTTCCAAAGTTAGGACAAACTCCTATACTTGTTATAATGGCAATTCTTTTAGGACTTTATTGGGCTGTTGGTAGTAACTTAACTGTTGAAGATACACAACGCTTAACTGATGGGGCTGGTTTTTGTATAGCTCACCAACAAATGTTTGGTATTAGACTTGCTTGCTGGTTAAGTGATAAATTATTTGCTAATAAAAAAGATCAAAGTAAAGATATTGATGATATAGAACTTCCTGGATTTTTGTCAATTTTCAATGAAAATATGGTAGCAACTGCTATACTAATGACTTTATTCTTTGGAATAATCCAAGGTGTTTTGGGAAAAGAATATTTAGTAGCTCAAGAAGCTTTAACAATGGAGGATAATTTCTTCTTCTATATACTTCAATCATCATTTAGTTTTGCTGTAAATTTAGCAATTTTACAATTAGGAGTTAGAACTTTCGTTGGAGAGTTGACTGCATCATTTGATGGAATTCAAAATAAACTTTTACCAGGAGCTCTTCCAGGAATAGACTGTGCTGCAGTTTTCGGATTCGGTGCAGCAAATGCTGTTACAATTGGATTTATGTTTGGTGCTTTAGGTCAATTTTTAGCAATAGCAATCCTATTTTTACTAAAATCTCCTACATTAATAATTGCAGGATTTGTACCTTTATTTTTTGATAATGCCGTAATTGGGGTATATGCTAATAATAGAGGAGGATATAAAGCAGCTTTCTTGATGCCATTTATATCAGGACTTATTCAAGTATTTGGCTCTGCTTTTATAGCAACATATACAGGACTTGCTCAATATGGTGGATACTTAGGAATGTTCGACTGGGCAACAGTATGGCCAGCATTTACAGTATTGATTAATAACATCCAATATGTTGGTGTAGCAATAGTAGCAATTTTCTTGATAGTTATACCTCAACTTCAATACAAAAAGAACAAAAAAGGTTATTTCATGATAACTGAAGATTACGAAAAGTACAAAGAAACAATTGAAAACAAATAGGAGGAAAAAATGAAAGTAATAGTAGCGTGTGCAAATGGAGCTGGAACTTCTTTAATGATGATGAATAAAATCAAACAAGCATTTAAAGAGTTAGATTATAAAGGAAAACTTGATATATCTCATTGCTCCTTGTCAGAAGGAAAATCTACAGGTAGAAATGCTGATGTTATATTCTGTGCTATTAATTTTACCAAAGATTTTGATGCATTAAAATCAAAAGGTGTTGAAATAATTGGAATGAAAAATATTCTTTCTAAAGATGAAGCTATTGAAAAGATTAAAGAACATAATCTTTTAGAAAAATAAGTTGGTTAAAATGTTAGAAGATATAAAAGAAAGGGTCTACAAGGCAAATTTATTATTGCCAAAATATGATCTAGTTAAATTTACTTGGGGAAATGTTTCAGAAATCACTCCAGATAGAAAATATGTTGTAATAAAACCATCTGGCGTTGATTATGATAGCATGAAAGCAAGTGATATGGTTGTTGTTGATTTAGATGGAAATATCGTAGAAGGTAATTTAAAACCTTCTAGCGATACTCCAACACATCTTGAACTTTATAAAAAGTATAAAGAAATTGGTGGTATAACTCATACTCATTCAAGATGGGCAACAATTATGTCACAAGCAAAGCTTGATATAAAAGCTATGGGAACAACTCATGCAGATTATTTTTACGGAAGTATTCCTGTAACAAGAGATATGAAAAAAGAAGAAATCAAAAATGACTACGAAAAAAATACTGGTCTTGTAATAATAGAATGTTTTGAAGAAAAAAATATTTCTCCAAAAGATGTGCCAGCTGTGTTGGTAGCAAATCATGGCCCATTTGTATTTGGAAAAGATGCAAATGATTCAGTATTTCATTCAGTAGTTTTAGAAGAAGTTGCTTTTATGAATTGGCACTTAGTTTCTCTTGGAAAAAATGAATCTATGAGTGATAATCTTCTTGATAAACATTACCTAAGAAAACATGGAAAAGATGCTTATTATGGACAAAATTAATCTTGGAATATATGAAAAGGCTCTGCCAAATAGATTAGATATAAATGAAAAGTTAAAACTTGCAAAAAAAATAGGATTTAATCAGTTAGAAATTAGTATAGATGAGTCAGATGAAAAATTAAATAGGCTTACAAATGGTTTTTCCAAAAAACTTCTAAAGGCACAAATTGATAATGACATGAGAGTAAGAACAATGTGTTTATCAGGTCATAGAAAGTATCCTTTTGGTTCAAATGACGAGAAAATTAGAAAAAAAAGCCTTGATATTATGCAAAAAGCTTTAGAGTTTGCTGACATTAATTCTATAAAAATAATTCAGCTTGCAGGCTATGATGTTTATTATGAAAAATCAAATGACGAAACGAAAAAATATTTTATAGAAAATTTATTTAAAGCGGTGGACTTTGCATCAAAATATGGAGTTATACTTGCTTTTGAAACCATGGAAACAGAATTTATGGATACTGTAGAAAAAGCTATGGAATATGTTAATCTTGTTGATAGTCCATATCTTGGAATATATCCAGATATTGGCAACTTAAAAAACGCATCTGTAAAATATAATAAGGATGTTGTTGAAGATATAAAAAAAGGCAAGGGACATATTTTTGCAGCACACCTTAAAGAAACAAATCCTGGAATTTATAGGGATATGCAATTTGGATCTGGTGGTCATACAGAATATGAAAGATGTATAAAAGAATTAAAAAATCAAAAAGTTCAAATCTATACTGGCGAATTTTGGGACCATGGAGAAGAAAATTATAAGGAAATAATAAAAAAATCTTACGAATTTTTAAGTGAAAAACTAAAATAAGGAGAAAGTTATGGCAAAACCAAAACTACAAATAGCGCTTGATAGTCAATCATTAAGTGAAGCTCTAGTTACAGTTAGAGAAGTTGGAGATGTAGTAGATATTTTAGAAGTTGGAACTGTACTTTGCTTGCAAGATGGTATGGAACCTGTAAGAGCAATCAGGGCATTGTATCCAGAAAAAACAATTCTTGCAGATACAAAATGTGCAGATGCTGGAAAAACTGTTGCTAAAAATTGCAAAGATGCAGGTGCTGATTGGATGACTGTTATCTGCTGTGCAACAATACAAACAATGCAAGCGGCTAACAAAGAAATAGACGAACTTCAAGTAGAATTATATGGAGATTGGACATTCGATCAAGCAAAAGATTGGAAAAATATTGGGATAGAACAAGTTGTTTATCATCAATCAAGAGATGCCCTTCTTAGTGGACAAAGCTGGGGAGATAAAGATTTAGATAAAATTAAAAAATTGGTAGAAATGGGCTTTAAGGTTTCAGTTACAGGTGGGCTTGATGTAGATACTCTTGAATTATTTAAGGGGATAGATGTTAATGCTTTTATAGCAGGTAGATCTATAGCAGAAGCTGAAAATCCTAAACAAGCTGCCATTGATTTTAAAAATAAAATAAACGAAATATTTTAATTGTTAGAAGAAAGTTAGGAGTTAAAATGAAATTTTTCTTAGACACAGCAAATATTGAAGAAATAAAAAGAGTAAACGACCTTGGACTTTGCGACGGAGTAACAACAAATCCATCTATTATAAAAAAAGAAGGAAGAGATTTTGAAGAGGTTGTAAAAGAAATTTGTAAGCTTGTAGATGGTCCTGTATCAGCAGAAGTAACAAGCTATGAATGTGAGGGAATGGTTGAACAAGCAAGAGCTTTATCAAAATGGGCAGAAAATATTGTTGTAAAAATTCCTATGACAGAAGAAGGATTGAAAGCAATAAATATTTTGTCAAAAGAAAAAATAAAAACTAACTGTACGCTAATATTTTCTGTATCTCAAGGATTGATGGCTATGAAAGCAGGAGCAACATATATTTCTCCTTTTATGGGAAGAATAGATGATATGGGAGAATCTGGAGCAAAATTAGTAAGTGAATTAAGAGATGTTATAGATATTTACGGATATGATTCACAAATAATTGCAGCAAGCATAAGACATATTGGTCATCTAGAAGAAGCTGCTTTAGCAGGAGCTCACATAGCAACAATCCCAGGAACTTTATTCGAAAAACTATGGTCTCATCCATTGACAGATGCAGGCATAGAATCATTTAAAAAAGATTGGGAAGCTTTCGAAAATCGTTAATTAAAAAATGGCTTTGCACAATGTTTAAAATATTTTGCAAAGCCTTTTTCTTATTCAAAAATAAAATTTACAAATAAAAATATATAAGGAGAATCAATGTTTACAAAAAATGATCAACTAGCAGTTAATGCTATAAGATGTTTGTCCCTTGCTCAAATAGAAAAAGCAAATAGTGGCCATCCTGGACTTCCTATGGGAGCAAGTCCTATGGCTTATGTTTTGCTTAATAAAATTTTAAAGACAAATCCAAAAAATGAAAATTGGTTTGATAGAGATAGGTTTGTTTTATCAGCAGGTCATGGCTCTGCAATGCTTTATTCGCTTTTGCATTTGTCAGGATATGATTTATCAATTGAAGATTTAAAACAATTTAGACAAAAAGGTTCAAAAACTCCAGGGCATCCAGAATATTCACACACCAAAGGAGTTGAGGTTACAACTGGGCCTCTTGGTCAAGGCATAGGTCAAGCTGTAGGTCTTGCTATTGCAGAAAAACACATAGAAGCTCTTTACAATAAAGATGATTTGAAAATTATAGACCATTATACTTATGTTCTTTGTGGAGATGGCGATCTTATGGAGGGGATTTCTTATGAGGCGATGAGCCTTGCAGGACATCTTAACCTAAATAAATTAATCGTTTTATATGATTCAAATGACATTTGTTTAGACGGTAATCTTTCATCATCATTTTCAGAAGATGTTGAGAAAAGAGTTAAGGCACAAAATTGGAATTATTTAAAAGTAGAAGATGGAAATAATCTTGAAGAAATTTATAAGGCTATAAAAAAAGCAAAAGAAAATCAAAATGGTCCAACATTAATTGAAGTAAAAACTATTATAGGATATGGTTCAAAAAATCAAGGAACAAATAAAGTTCATGGTGCTCCGATAGGAGATG
Organism: Anaerococcus sp. HMSC068A02; assembly: GCF_001811125.1. Lineage (NCBI taxonomy): Bacteria > Bacillati > Bacillota > Tissierellia > Tissierellales > Peptoniphilaceae > Anaerococcus > Anaerococcus sp. HMSC068A02. Next base: position 72,792 of record NZ_KV803746.1, read on the forward strand.
ATGATTTTTCTTTAGCCAAAAAAAATTATGGCTGGGAATTTGAAGAGTTTGAAGTGCCAGACGAAGTTTATAAAACTTTTGAAGATGGCATTTTGAAAAATGGTAAAGAAGAAAATAAAAAATGGGATGAAATTCTTAAAAATTATGAGGAAAAATATCCAGAAGATTATAAGGAGTTAATGATAGGCATTAATAGAAAACTTCCTAAAGATTTTATGAAAGATGTAAAAAAATATGATTCATCAATGAAAGCTCTTGCAACAAGAGCATCAAGCGGAGAAATTATTCAAGATCTTTCAAAAATAACACGAAATTTCTGGGGTGGTTCTGCTGATTTATTTTCATCAAACAAGACTGATATAAAAGATGAGAAAAGTTTTAGTGATGAAAATTCTTGTGGAAGAAATATTTTTTATGGAGTTCGTGAATTTGCTATGGCAGCAATTGGAAATGGAATTATTGCCCACGGCGGAAGTTTTCATCATGTGTCAACTTTCTTTGTTTTTGCAGATTATTTGAAAGCTGCAATTAGACTATCAGCTTTATCAGGCCATGCTTTAACTTATGTTTTTACACATGATTCAATTGCTGTTGGAGAAGATGGTCCAACTCACGAACCGATTGAACAATTAGCCATGCTAAGATCAATTCCAAATACTATAGTTATAAGACCGGCAGATGCAAATGAAACAAGACTTGCTTGGAAAATTGCCTTAGAAAGTCAAAATACACCAGTAATACTTTCTTTGACAAGACAAAATCTTCCAAATTTAAAACAAACAGAAAATTTAGAAGATATTAATAGGGGAGCTTACGTAATAAAAGATTGTGAAAATCCAGAATTAATTTTAATAGCTACAGGCTCAGAAGTTTCCCTTGCCCTAGAAGTTTCAAAAAAGCTTGAAGAAGAAAATAAAAAAGTAAAAGTTGTATCAATGCCATCAATGGAATTATTTAGGATGCAAGAAGATTCATACAAAAATGAAATTTTACCAAAAAATGTAAAAAAAGTTTCAATAGAAATGGCATCAACATTTGGCTGGAGCGAATTTACCGGAGATGATGGATTAAATATCGGCATAGATAGGTTTGGAATTTCTGGCAAAGGAGAAGAAGTCCAAGAAGAATTAGGATTTTGTGTAGAAAAAATAAAAGATAAAATTACAAATAAATTTTTTAAATAAAAAATACAAAAGATATAAATATAAAGAAACTCATATCAATAATATTATTGATATGAGT
>NZ_KV803747.1:0-80223 GCF_001811125.1 Anaerococcus sp. HMSC068A02
CACAGTAAGTGAGTACCCACTTACGAAAAAATCAAAAAATCAATAGCCTTTAAGGCTATATAATTTTACGATTTTTACCTTGTTAGGGAGAACCCTAAGACCCCAAAAAACAAATATAAAGGAGAAATGTATGGATAATAGAACAAGAAAAAATCAACTTAAAATATATTTAACAGACGAAGAAAAAGAAATATTTGAAGAGAAAATGAAACTTGCAAATTGTAAAACAATGTCCCACTTTCTTAGAAAATGTGTATTAGAAAAAGAAATTTATATTGTAGACCTAGAACCATTTAGAGATCCCCAATAGCTACTTTCAAATGCAACAAATAACATAAACCAGATCGCAAAAGCTACTAATACAACGGGAGTAATTTATAAGAAAGATATAGATTATATGAGAGAAAAAATAGAAAAATTATCAAAAGAAATATGGGATATACATTCCCTTTTATTAAACAGAACTAAATAGAATTACTCGCCTAAAATATCTTAGACCTGTAAGAAGTTTTAAAAATATGATATAATATAATTAATTGAAATGCCGATTTTTAAAATTACAAGGGAGAGAAATTTATGCAAAACTTTGGGAAAATTATTTTTAAAATAGACCAAGTTTTAGAAGAAAAAAATATAAGCAAAAACAAATTAGAAAAGGAAGCAAATCTTCAAAGAACGCAACTTAATTCTTATTGCAATAACAAAGTTAAGCGAATTGATTTAGAAACTATAGCAAAGATTTGTTGTGTTCTTGAGTGTAAAGTTGAAGATATTATGGATTATGTGAGGTAATAAAATGAATAGATACGAAATTATTCAAAAAATAGGTAACATGTATCAGATTGGCAATACTGAATCAGGAGAATTTAGTTATGTTCAAGCACTTAGAACTGTTGGGAAAAATATAAAAGATTACCAAAAAGGAGACACAGATACAAACCATCAATACTTAGACATAAGATTTGAAAATGATAGATTAGTTATATTAGTAGAAACAAAAAATAGCTTTAATAGATGGGATCATAATAAAATTAGAAAACAATTACAGGATTATGTAAGGTATGAAAAAGCCTATTCTGATAAAAAAATAATTGCTATGCTAATAGAAACAGATGGAGATGATATATGGGTTTGGCATGGACAATCAGTTATTATTGATGAAGAACACAGGAAAAAAGAAGAAACCGTTTTAAAATCTTTTGAAGAATATGAGAATATAGTTTTTGGAAAAGTTAATGACAAAATAAAAGTTGTTGATTCAATAAAGGTTTTAAATGAAATGCTACATTCAGATGGTGTAAATGAGAAATTGAGAAGTCAGTTTGTAGGCACTTGCCTGTTAGCATTAAAGAATGGACTTTCATATAAAAATTTAAAACCGACATTGGATCCTAATACTGGAAAAGATTTAAGTCAAGAAAAAATAATAATAAAAGATATAAAAAATATTCTGTCAGGCTTGTTATCAAAAAATAATGATGTGGATACTCTAAATAAAGCTGGCAAATTATCTGTATTAAGTAGTAAGGTGCTAGATGATCAAGATATAGCTAGTTTAACATATGATGAATTGCAAAAAATATTGGAATTTATAGACAACAATATAATTCCTTTTATTAATGATTCAAATACTGCAGGACAAGATTTATTAAATCTATTCTTTACAACATTTAATAAATATGTTGGTAAATCAGATAAGAATCAGGCATTTACACCAGATCACATTTGTGATTTTATGTGTAAAGCTGTAGGAGTAAATAAAAACTCACGCATTTTAGATCCTTGTTCTGGCAGCGGCGCATTTTTAGTAAGGGCAATGACAGATGCAATGGATGATTGTGATACAGAAGAAGAACGTGAAGAGGTAAAAAGGAATCAAATTTTTGGTATTGAATATGAAGATGGAGCATTTGGTTTATCATCAACAAATATGTTGATTCATGGAGATGGCAATTCAAATGTTATCCAAGCTTCTATGTTTGAAAGAGGAGAATGGATTAAAGATAAAAATATAAATATTGTTTTAATGAATCCACCATACAACGCCACTAGAAAATTCTGCGATCCAGAATATGTTAAAACTTGGGGGTCTAGTAAAAAAGAAGATCCTTCTAAAGGCTTCCATTTTGTAGAATATGTTGCAAGACATATACCAGCTAACTCAAAAATAGCAGTACTATTACCAATGCAAGCAGCTATTGGAAATAGTGGAGATGTGAAAAAATTTAAAAAGAAGATGTTAGATAATTATACTTTAGAAGCAGTTTTTTCATTGCCAAATGAAATGTTTTATCCAGGTGCTGCTGCTATAGCTTGCTGTATGATTTTTGATTTATCTCAAAAGCATGAAAGGTCTAATAAGGAAACTTTTTTTGGATATTTTAAAGACGATAAATTTATAAAAAGAAAAGGATTAGGTAGGGTTGAAAAAACAGATAGCGACGGGAATAGTTTGTGGGTAAGCACAAAAGATGAATGGCTTGACTTATATAAAAACAAAAAAGAAGTGCCGGGATTATCTGTTATGAAGAAAGTTACTTGGAAAGATGAATGGTTGGCTGAGGCTTATATGGAAACTGACTATACAACATTGGAAACTAAAGATTTTCAAAAAGTTCTTAATGATTATTTATCTTATCTAATAAAAGAGGGGTTTATCTATGAAGATTGATTTTAGCAAATGGAAAACTTTTTTATTTACAGAAGTATTTATAATTAAAAAAGGATTCTATAATAAAAAACCCGAAGAGTCAGGCAATGGTACTATACCTTTTTTAGGAGCAACTGATAAAAACAATGGTGTAACCGCTTATTATACGAAAGATGAAATAGATTCTTCTTCAAAAACTGGGAGCTTGCCAAATGATACTATAGATAAGAAAATATTTCCTGGCAAATCGGTTTGTGTTACAAACAATGGCTCTGTAGGCTATGCTTATTATCAGGAAACAGAATTCACATGCAGTCATGATGTGAATCCACTTTATAGAAAAGATGGTGAATTTAATTATTTTACAGGTTTATTTGTGGCATCTATTATTATGAAAGATAGGTATAGGTGGGGATATGGTAGAAAATGGCGTCCTGAAAGAATGGTTAAGTCTAAAATCAATTTACCTGCTACAAATGAAGGTAAACCTGATTGGGACTGGATGGAAAGATTTATGAAATCTTTAAAGCATAAGCCTATAAAAACAGGAAATAATAAAAAATTATCTGATGTAAATGCAAGTACATGGAAAGAATTTTACTTGCACAAATTATTTAATACATCTATGGGGAATGGAATAGATGCAATAGCTACAACAAATGATAATCCAAAGTTCAATTATGTATCACGTGATAGTAATGGAAACGGTGTTGTAGGATTTGTTGATGAAGTTGAAGGACAAAAGCCATTCCCTGCTGGCGCCATGTCATTAGCTCTAGGTGGTAGTTTTTTAGGTTCTTGTTTTATTCAAAAAGAACCATTCTATACGGCACAAAATGTAGGGATATTGCAAGAGAAAGAACCGCTTAGTATTCACACAAAATTATTTATCTCGACTCTGATAAGGAATGAATGCAAAATAAAATATCAGGCTTTTGGAAGAGAATTAAACTCACATTTTAGAAAAGATTTTACAATAAAATTACCAGTTTTGATTGATGGTAATGACTATGTATTTGATAAAAACAAAAAGTATTCTGATAAAGGATATGTTCCTGATTGGAAATTTATGGAAAACTATATAAAAAGCTTGCCATATGGAGATAGGATTGATGATTTTAGAGAGGATGTGTCTTATGAATATTAAAGTCTTTGATATTTCAGATAAAATTACTGAGAATACACTTGATGAATCGCAAAAACAAAATATATTAAAAATTTTTGAAGAATTAACCAAGGAGAGGGACTTAATCACTCATTGTTATCTAGATATTAATTCTGAAAGTTATAAATCTAGTCCTATATATTACTTTAAAGAATGTGAAGATAAAGAAAATTTTGATTTCAAAAGGATAGCAGAAGATTTATTAAGTGCAGAGTGTAAGCTTGATGGAACAAGAAATAGTACAATTAGAGAAGGACTTTTATTTATTAAATCTAATGATACTTCTATTACAATAATGAAGCTAGAGAAATTAGAGGTTATAGATAAAGATTCCTACGAGATAAAAAGTGAACTTGGCAAGGAGAAAGACTATTTCAAAGTAGGGATTTTTTCTGGAAACTATGAAGATGTAAAAATAATAGATAAGAATAAAACAGCTGCGAAATATTGGTATAAAAAATTTCTAGGACTTGAGAGAAAAAGAAATTCTGATGATAATACCCAAGATATAGTAAACTTTATCAATCAAGATAAACTTTTTACAGAGGATGTAGTTACTAAAAGGAATTATGATGAAATTAAAAGATATACAGAATACTATTTATTTGATAACAAAAAATTTGATAAATCAGATTTATTTGACAATTTAAATAGCAGTGGTCTTTTAGAATTAAGTAAAGAAGATGAGCTATATTCTGAAGAATCAAAACAGATAGATTCGGATTTTGATATTTCAGAAAAAGTGCTAAACAACAACTATCAAAAGAAAATTCAAACTTCAAAAGAGGTCACTATAACAACTAAAAATTATCTAGAAAGTATAAGGGATAATGAGATAATTTTTGATGAAAAGAATAAAGAGATAGTCATTGTAGTAGATGATGAGTATCTACCAACAGTTAAGGAGATTCTAAGAAGTGAATGAATTATTATCATGGCAGGGAACATCTTTAAAAATTGATTTGCAAGAAAATGTAGAATCAAATTTTATAAAGTCTTTAAAGAACCAATCTATTAATTTGAGATGTGAAGGTAATATTTATTTTTTAGAGAATCAAAGCAAATATTTTATATATGAAGATGATTTTATTGATGATTCAAGGAGACTACCATCAATAATCACAAAATTTATTCAAAAAGATTATAATAATTTAGGACAAGTCTATATTGATTCTAATACTGGCTTTATAGAAATAGAAGCAGATAAAAAAGATAAGATTATTTATGAAAAAATAATTAAAGGGAACAATATTGATGGAACTACGAGAGAATTTCCAATATCTATAAATGTTTTGAATGAAGTATTAGATAGTAATAATAGGAAATCGGCATTAATAATAGATTTTTTTATTTTATCTGCTTTATCAACAAAAATCAGATACACTGCTGAAGAAATAGAGTCTGAATTTATAATTGGGGACAAAAGATATGAAACAAATTTTAACATTGATTGTGAGCCTTTCTATTTATTCCCTATTTATGATTGGATTATAAATAATAATGAATATAAAGATTCATATATAGTAAAACTGCAAATAGTTAGGCAAGTAATAGTAAATAAAAGAACTTTAGAAAATACTAACGAAATATTAGAAGATAGCAAATTAGCTTACAGGAGAATAATATCTAGAAAGACAGATGATTATTTTGAACAAATCAATAAATTAAAGGATGACTTTCTTAATCTTTCAAAAAATGAAAATAATACTTTAAGAACATTGAATCTTACTTTTTTTGCATGGTTAGGTTCACTTGGAGTACAGTTACTTAATATAATTATTGGATATAATGGAAATAATTTATTGCATTATCTTTTATTCTCTAAAGGCTCGAAAAAAGGTATTGTAGTAGGAATGTTTATTATAGCATTGATTTTCATATTCATAGCTTATGTTTCTGAGATCAAATCTTTACAGAAAGAATATAATGTATTAAAGCACATATATAAAGATAAAATTCTATTTGAATCAGAGTCAGATATTGAGAGTAAATTTGAACTAATTATTAAAAAGCCAGAAGTTGGAAAATTTCAAATGAGAATATTTGGTATATTTTTATTTTTATTATTGGTTAGATGTATTTGTGCGTTTATGTAGAATAGCTATAAATAATTTTTTTTCTCCGGTACTGGGACTGGGACGGGACTAAAAATTTGAAAACGTCCTATAATTAGGTGGATTTAGTGATAATAGAAAAAATAGAACCTAGTATTTTGAATGGTTTGGGATATATCGTACGTTTGGAAAAGAAGAATGGGAATAAACATACTACACGATTTGAATGGGGAATGCCTAATTTAAGCCGATTTGGATGGGTTAAATAAAAGAAAATCCATTAAACTAAACATAGTTCCCTTCCAAAATCCTTCTAAGGATTTGGATCTTAAGGTAGGAATAATTTATTATTCTTTCCATTGGTGGAATGATTTATCATTCGACCAGAAATTATTATATCTATAAATTAAGTATATCATAGATGAATTTCAAAATATAATCCACATAACTTACTTATTTTTTGAATTTCATCGTAAAACCTAGTAGATAACTAAATATTAAATTATTAAACCAGATTTTGAATTTCAAAGTCTGGTTTTTTATTAAGAATTCTACTAATGGATTCCCTTGAATTACTATAATAACTAAATTTTGACAATATATATAATGTATATATATCAATTATAATATTTTATGTAAGGAGACTAATTATGAAGAAAAAAAACAATATCAACAGCCCTAATCCTTGCAATAGGACTAACACTAACAGCACCAAGCGTACACGCTGCAAAAGACTTAGGAAATGATAACTTAATCGAAGAGTTAAACATCAACTCAAAAGATTTAGACGGCATCAAAATAGAAGAAGAAACACCATCTAATCCAGATAAACCTTCTGAAGAAAAAACATCTGAACCAGAAAGAAAAAATAACAAAAGAAATTAAAAGAGAAGAAATTCCATTTAAAACATTTAGAGCTGTAAACGACCCAAATGCTGAAACAAAAATAGGCACCAAAGGTCAAAACGGTTATGTTGAATATAAGTTAAGTATATACTGAAAATTAGTTTATTTTTAATTATTTTATATCAATAATACTAGGAATCATTAAACATTTGTCTTTATTTTCATGCTTAATTTTGTAATTTACCGAGATATAAAAATAACCAAATAAATTAATATTTGATTATTTAAGTAAATATTTTAACTATCTATGCTTTTTTTATCCCATTTATCTATACACCATTTAGATTTCAAAATATCAAACATGTATTGCATATAATTATATTCAGTACATTCATTTTTTATTACTTTATCTATATATTTATGTTGTAATTTACTTTTATCATATAAAAAATTTAAATTCAACTTTATATTACTTTTTATATTTTGATATTTAGTATCTTGTTTATTAGTATCCATATCTTTTAGTTTTAATGAATCAAAATAAAGTACATCATAAAGATTTGTACCACTAATGGAGCTATTTATTTGCTCAAGAAATAAATTACTTAAATTATCTATTAACAAGTCAAACTTTTCGCATATTTTTTTAGTCCCATCTTCTTCAAATTTTTTACTAAAATTATAAAAAATATCTAAGAATTCTTCTTCAATATTTTTATATGTATAAGCTGTAGAATATCTTAAAACTATTTCATATTCATCAGGTTTGATTATAACTCTTTTAAATTCATTTTCATTTAATATTTTATAAATAATAGGATTATTAAACTCATCACTAAATTCTAAATCTTTCAAAAAACATGCTATGGAATATTCATAGTATTCCATAAGAGTTGATCTTACTAGCTCAATTTTATCTTTATAATTTTTATAATCTAAACTTAATATATCTGTAATTAAATGATAAAATAGTTCTCCTCCATATAAACGTTGTTCTTTTTTATTACCAAATATTATTTCAGCATAAGATCTAAAATTAAAAGAAGATTTTATTCCATAGAGTACATTGTCTGTAAATAGATATCTATTTTTTTCTTTTATTGTCTTATTAAGCACCTTTGATAAATATGATTTATTAACTGTACAGATTTCTTCGTTAGTTTTATTACTTATATTTTTTAATTTAATAACTCTATCTGCGGCCATGTTTAATATAAAACATGTTGTTTCATTATAAATAGGGTACTTTTTATATAGTTTTAATCCTTGATTATTAATCATAATATCTCCTTTATTATTATAAGTATATCATTTATAGTAGAAATTTTAGATGGACCTAATAGTGTGGGAATTTTAGAAAAAATCAAAAAAACTCTCCATAGAAAAATTATATAAACTATCATATAATATAAATATACTAGTTAAACCCCATTGATAGCAAGGATAAATATAAAAAAACAAGGTTAAAAATATAACAAAATGATGGGGCTTCATCAAAAAGGAGAATAAATGAAATTTGAAATATTAGTTTTAACAAGAGAAGGAGAAGAATATCAAAATTTACGCGCTGATATTCTAGCAAATTATGGTTATACAGCTTTTTATAATATAGCTAAAAAGAAAGCTATAACCACTGAGCAATTTGATAGGTTCGAGTTAGATATTAGAAAGTTACATGGTATTGTTAAATCGGATTATGATTTTACAGTCAAGGACTTAAAATCTCTAAAAGAGTTAAGTCCGTATATTAAACGTACTGAAGATTTAATCTTACATATAAATAAAATGTTAAGATTAAAAAATCTCTTAGAAGAAGTTTTCTGTGATTTAGATAATAAGGAGGATAAGAAATGAAAAAACTCATAGAGTTTATGGCATTTGATTTAGATGCCTTTTTAAAAGAAAAAGATATTCGAGTTCTTGCTTCAGAGCCTTGGATAGATTATAGCCAAGGTAGTGATGGAAAAACAATTGGTACTAAGTATAAGTGTATTATATTTTCAGATAATACCAAGTATAAAAATCCTAAAGATGCAGGAGTTAATGCTGTAGAATCTTTAACTATTAAAGTAAGTGCAGAGAATAAGCATTTTAAAAAGCTATCTAAAGTTAAGATTATAGAGGCTGAAGCTAAGGTCTATGGAGATTACTCTAATATGTTAAGTGTAAAGGCAAAAGATATAGAGTTTATTGAAAAATGAGAATAACTAAAAGAGATGCAAGAAAAATTACTAGTTTGTTTGTAATAGTAATGAGCATACTAGGGTATACCTTTTTTAAATGGGTATATCCTAGTATAAAATTTTTTCTAGAGAATGATTTAAAAATATTAATAATGCCAGATGTTAATGTCAAAACAATGTCCCACTTTCTTAGAAAATGTGTATTAGAAAAAGAAATTTATATTGTAGACCTAGAACCATTTAGAGATCCCCAATAGCTACTTTCAAATGCAACAAATAACATAAACCAGATTGCAAAAGCTACTAATACAACTGGTGTTATTTACAAAAATGAAATTGAATCAATGAATAAACAAATAGAAAAATTATCAAAAGAAATATGGGATATACATTCCCTGCTTCTTAATAAATCAAAAGAAAGTTCTGGTGATTAGTATGGCAATTACAAAAATACATCCCATAAAATCAACTCTATATTTGGCAATAGATTATACAACTAAAAGTGAAAAAAATTGATTGAAAAATTTTGGTATCTTCATTCAAATGTCATCTATCTACTGCACATATTCAATTTTTGAAAACACGAGAAGACAATGATAGTAATAGTTCAGTTTTGTATGTGATTCTAATACAATTTTTTATTATAGGGAAGTTTGGTGCTATAAAAAAGGCTATGAGTTTAATGCTCACAGCCTTTTTCTTATATACTCTTGAAAGTATTATCTGAGTTTTCGTTTATTGTTTTAAAACCACTTTTTATTGCAAGTAATACACCTAAGACCAGAAAGATAAATACTATTATTAGAGGGAGATAATTCATATCTGTTATCAGACCTTTTATTCCAAAGCCTAATTCATAGTTACTTCTATAGGCTCTCAATGCAATTCCAATAATGAACATAAAGATATAGGCTAAGAAAATATTTTTAAACAATATTTTCCCCTCTCCGAAGACCATCTTTTCCATTTGTTTTTCTGTCATACCTGCTGTTGATAGAAGTTTAAAATCATTGGCTCTCGCTCTAAGGTTTCCTTTGAAACTATTGTAGGCATTGGAAAGAGCGATGGTTATAAGAATGATTTGGATGCCAAGATTTAAAAGTTTTTCATTTCTCATTTGTTCTTTATTCATAGCAGCTTTTATAATTTCTGTAGAAGTTCCATGATCAGATTTCGAAACATAGGAAGAAATTACCTTTTCGACATCATCGAAAACTTTTTCTTTATCTTCATCAGCTTTAATTTTTACAAAGTAATAATAGACTGGGTCGCCTTCAGCTATTCCATATTCATCAATAAATTTCTTCATAGTACTTTCACTTGTAAAGATGGATATTTGATTGTCATTATAAGATTCTAGATTATAAGGCATTTCATCGATACTTGAATCTATTTTTATAGGCATGGACTTACCATTTGCATTATATTTTAAAGTAACTTTTCCTGTATCCTTATCAGAAATTTTTATATATTCATTAAAAGAATAAGGACTTCTACTATCTTTTGGAATTTTATTTAGTAGTAAATACTTTGCATTCGAAATATTATTTTCATTTAAAAGATTTTCAAAATCCTTATCTGTTAGGGCATATATGTTGGAATATAATTTATCTTCCGGTATTTTACCGCTATTTAAAGCTTCCATTAAATCATTAGAAATAAAATCCTTATTATCACCAAGGTAAAATTTTGTATCAACTCTTTGGTATACATGCAATTGGTCTATGCCTTCAACTTTTTCTATATCATGAACAATGTTTTTATCCAAAAAATCATCTACATAAATACTGGAGTCAAAATTGTAAGGACTTTTATAAGAGTTATATTTTTCGTTCAAAGTTCTATATGATTGGCTAACTAAAACTGTAGTCAGTACAAAGGCTGATAGAGCCATTGAGATTACAATAATTCGATAGGTTGAACGATAAGACCTGTAATAATCTTTTGCTAAAGTCTTTTCTATAGGTCCATTTATTTTTGATTTTCCTAATTTAATATTTTTTTCTGTAATCCCATTTAAACCTTCTATTATCTTTAATTTTGCACTTTTCCTAGCAGGGATTGTCGCAGACAAATACACCATTAAAAGAGATAATAAGAGAATGATTATTATAGAAATAGGATTTGGATAAACGAAATGAAAGTCTGGCGATTTTAAACTTTCTCCCACTATCTCAGACATATTTTTATAGGATATGGAATTGTTAAGCCACATCAAATATAAGAGCAAATTTGCAAATGCCAAAGATAGAATTGTTCCCAAGGTTATTGGTGAGGTTGAAAGTTTAAAAGCTTTCTTTCGAATCATTTTTTTGACCTGCTTATCTGTCATTCCTGTACTTTTTAAAAGGGCAATTTCCTTTAAATCCCTATTATTCCACACATTAAAAGCCCCATAAATGATAAAAGCAAAGAGTAGGCAAAGTAAGAAATCTGCTCCATATTCTTCTAAAGCTGAATTAACAACACTTTTTGGTGGAATGATTCCTTTTGGATAGACCATTTTATATTCTAAGATATCTTTATTATAAAATACTCTACCAATATCTAAGGCATGGTTCTCGTCAATATTCATTTCTGACAATATTTCTCTAGTTTTTGTATAAGTATCTCTTATATTTTTATACCAAATCTGGGCTTCTATTCCACCATTTTTTTCAAATATGACTTTTTTATCATCACTTTCAGATAAACCTACAAGCATAGCCTCTTCAAATGAATAGCTAAAATCTTCATAAATACCAACTATTTTATAAGTTTTATCACGAACAGTTATTTCAGAACCCAGATCATATTCTTTATTTTTTATCAAAAATCCCTCTGGAACTAAAAGTTCATTTGCTTTTTCTGGCTTTTTTCCTTCCTTAATGTCATAGCTTAAAAGACTTGCAGGATCTCCATTTTCATATATAACTGCATTTAAGTCTGTTTTTATTATTTTGTTGAAAGAAACTTTTTCTATATCTTTATCATTTTTTAATTTATCATAAAAACCTTGGTCAATATTACTTATATTCACATGATAATCTCCAAAAGTTTTCTTTACATACTCATACTTGTCAGTTTTTAACGAGTTGAAGATAAAAATTACAGTTCCTAATAACATGACTGCTAAAAGTATTGATATTTTAATAGCAAAACTGTCTTTCTTGTTATTTTTTACAGCTCCATCAGCTAGGTCATTAATAATTTTCATAAGTTCCATCTCCTAAGAAATTTAACCTACCATCTACCATTCTATAAACCTTGTCACAAGAATTTGCTACTTTTTCATCATGAGTTATTATCATAATTGTAGAATTTAATCTTTTATTTACAAGTCTGAAAAGTCCTGTGATTTCTTCAGAATTTTTTCTATCGAGATTTCCTGTAGGTTCATCTGCTAGAATTATGGCAGGTCTTGTAATAAGACTTCTGGCAATGGCAACTCTTTGTTGCTCACCACCGGATAATTGTTTTGGATACCTATCAAGCTTTCCTTCTATTCCTAGTATCGATAAAATTTCCTTTAAATATTCTTCATCTGCCTTTTTATTGTCTAACAAAAGAGGAAGTAAAATATTTTTTCGAACGTTAATGTTTGGAATCAAATTAAAAAATTGATAGACAACGCCTATATTCCTTCTTCGAAAGATTGTCATCTCATCTTTGTTAAACTTGGTAATATTTTTATCTTGAATAAAAATATCCCCACTTGTTGGTTTATCAACTCCTGCTAATAAATGAAGCAAGGTAGACTTTCCTGACCCGCTATCTCCAATAATGGCGACAAGATCTCCTTTTTCTAGTTCAAAATTCACATTTGATAGAGCGTATACTTCTACACCACTATTGTAAGTTTTTGTTAAATCTACTGTTTTTACAATATTCATATTTAGTCCTCCTTATCTTTCTTGTATGATATTAGACTTAAGTGACTGGAAAGTGACTAGAAAAAAATGACTGTGCTTTATTTACACAGCCATAATTAAATCAGTTATAAAATCTCAGTTCAAAGGCATTTGATTTTTTTCCCTTATGATATAAAAGCTCTCCATTTTGTCTTTCCATAACAGATTTTGCCATAGGAAGCCCAATCCCATAACCTTTTGAATTTGGATCCAGCTTATAAAAACGTTTAAAAACTTTTTCTAACATTTCACGATCCAAACCTTTAGAAAAATCTTCCACAAAAATACTTTTATATAGATTTGTTTCTTTAAGTTGAATTTCTATATGCCTATCTTCTGTTGCTTCTAGACCATTTTTCATCACATTAAATGCTGCTTCATAGGTCCATTTCTTATCACATATAAGATAAAAGTCTTCTCCATCAAGAGGAATTTCAATATTATCATTGATAAAATAATCTTTTAGGTTTCGTATGATATCTTCAACTAACTCTCTAGCTGATATACTATCTTTTGCCATTTCTATTGTTCCAGAATCAAGGGCTGCAAGTTTTAATAAAATATCAGACAAGTTGTGGAGTCTAAGTAAATTATCTCTGAGTCTTTCTATATATTCTTCGGAAAAGTTGTCATTTTCGTCTTCTAATAGGTCTAGCAATAATAAGGACCCCGTCAATGGAGTTTTTATTTGATGGGCAATGTCTTCAGTATATTCTCTTAAGATCTCTTTGTTTTTTTCAGCATTTTCAGCTATTCTCTTATTTTCTATAATAATTTTAATAATCTCATCTCTGAGTTTGCCAAATTCATCGTCTATAATTTCATAATTATCTGAGTCAATATAAAGTGAATGGAGGAGGCTAAATATATTATTAATCTTATCCTCAAGAGCTTTTTCTTTTTTCTTTTCAATTTTTGAAATAACTATAAACAGAATTATATTTATAAGTAAAAAACCAATAAGTGTTAGAATATCAAATCTTGGATTGAGATAAACTACAAACAAAGACATTATCAAATTTAAAATTAAGACAAGTAAAATATTTTTGTTTTTATTCATTGTCCCACCTATATCCTATACCTCTAAGAGTTTTTATATGACTGCCATAATTTCCAAGTTTAGATCTGAGTCTTTTTATGGTGACAGTTAGGGTATTGTCATTAACTTCATAAAAATCATAACCCCAAACATAATCTGAAATTCGCTCTCTTAGTAGATTTATATTTTGGTTTTCTAAAAGCATTTCCAATATAGCAAACTCTTTTAAGTTAAGGTCTAAATCTTTCCCATCTATCGAAGCTTGTTTTGATATAAGATCTAAAGATAAATTTTCAAAAGTCAGTTCATCAACCTTTTTTATTTTTCTGCTAAATACATTGTCTATTCTCGCCTTTAGGACAGGAAGAGAAAAAGGTTTTGTAATATAGTCATCTGCTCCTTGAGAAAGACCTTTTATAACATATTCATCTTCATTTTTTACAGTAAGCATTATTACAGGAAGGTCAGAAAATTCTCTCAGCCACTTCAAAAAATTAAAGCCTGATCCATCTGGAAGATTGGCATCAAGTAGAATTAAATTAAAATCATTAAAATTAAGATTTTCTGTCAGAGAAAGATTGTTATAAATAATAGTCTCAATATTTTCTTTGTTTAAGTAAGTTTTAACAGCAAAGGCAATTGTGCTGTCATCTTCAATCATTAATATTTTCAATTTTATGCTCCAAAAATTGCGATATATCACATTTAAAATACCTACAAATTCTACCCAGTATTTCCATACTAACATTCTCATCTCGTCCCATTTTAGCTATGGTATGAGGAGTTGTTTTTATGGATTTTTGTAGGTCTAATTTATTCATCTTTTCATCTATTAATTTTTTCCATAATTTATCATAGGAAAATCCCATAATCCACCTCAATATAATCTTCTACTTTGTACAGTATTTCTATAATATTATACCACGTTTATAAGTAAATTAATCTAAATCCATTAAACAAGCCGACGCGACGAATAGGAGCGTTGGCTTTTCTGATTCGCTGAATGGGCTTGAAAATTACGAAGTAATTTTCAAGTATGATATAGACTTACTCAAACGAAGAGAATGAAAAACAGCTACTGGTACTCAAATGGTACTGGAAGTAAAAAAGAATAAACTGAATAATAGTTCCAAGCGGTTTAAATTTGGACAAAAAATTAGATCATAACTTAAGTGTTATGGTCTTTTTTATTTTATTTGATAGGTTGTAAAATTAAAAGAGACAATAAAATGTCGGTTTAAATTCTAGCATTGTCGCAAATCTGATATAATTATTATATTAGATTAGAATTTCGATAAACCGATAAATTAAATCAGAAACATTGGAACTAAAAGAAAAAATAAAGATATAATACAAAGGTAATAGTATCTTCCCTTAATGGTACATGAGGAACAATTCTAATTGGTATAAAAGATAATGGACTTGTGGTTGGAATTTACAAAATTGATGAAGTTCTTAGAAAAATATGGGGAAGACGTTTTTGAAATTGAAAGCAACTATACTAGATGTAATATTCCTTTTGAGCGAGAAGTAATTGTCTATATCGACAATAAAAATGTCGGTTTTAGTGTCGTATTGAATAAGACTGAAAAGAAAGTGATAGAAATTTTGATAGAAAATCCAAGATTTAAATCAATTCAACTTTCAAAAAACAGGTGTAGAAAAGAGAGCTATCGACAGGACATTGAAATCTTTACATTTAAAGAAAATGATAGAAAGAATTGGATCAAAGCGTGATGGAAATTGGATTGTGATTATGTGAGGAATAATTATGAAAATTGGTAGAAATAATCCTTGCCCATGTGGAAGTGGGAAAAAATATAAAAAATGTTGTTTGGGAAATGAGAAAACTTTTCTTATTGGGGAAGATTTTTTTTATAGCCAAATTAAGCCACATTATAAAAATGTTAAATTTGATATAAATAGATTTTTAGAATTTGAGATATCTTTGCCATTTCAATTAGCATTGGAAGATAAGAGTTTATTTAATTTTACAAAAGAAAACTGTATATTGCATTATTTTTATAAAACACATGAACGTTAAAAGATTATTGTGGAACATAAGGATTTACCTGTAAAAAAAGTATTATACTTTATATGATAGGTGCTTTAGAGTGACGGAAGAGATGTTTTTTCTTATATTTATTATAAATTTAGTAAATCTATAGGAAATAAAAATTGAGGAATAGGATTGTTCAGTGTGGCTATTTTCCAACTTTCTATGAAACGGATATAGCAATAATTTCAGCAATGGAATTTAGAAAATATATTTTTAATAGAGTAAGGAAAAATAAAAAAGTACACTCCAAATTGAATGAATATTTTAAATAAATATAAATATTGATCTGAAAAATCAATTTCTGCTTAAAAAAATCAGATAAACAGTAATAAACTAGATAATAAGGCTTAAAAATATAAGAATAACATTGATTTTGTGCCATTTATACAAAACAATATAAATGGGAATATCGAGCGGGAATAAGATACAAGATAAATTGAAATTGAAATACCTAAAAAAGATACGTTTTTCGTGTTGTTGTAAAATGATTAAAAATCATTAAAATTAACCTAGTTTCTTTTCAAAACCTTACAGTATTTCAAACAAAAAAATGCAAGATTGAATTATTCATCTTGCATTTTTTTGTTTGAAATATAATTTTTTTTGTATAAATATAGTCTTACTTATAATAGATAAGCATTTTATAAATAAAAACAACATAGAGAAAAATAGGTTGGGGAATGATGGAAATATCAGTTTTACAATAATTTTTGTATTGTATATTGAAAAAATACAAATGTGAATTTTTATAATGAATGATATAATATAATTATAAATATAATTTTTTACAAAGGGGTAGTAGTTGTATGGAAATCATTGTTTTATTACTTATAGCATTGGCTATTATAGGAATTCCTTCATATTTGATTTTTCGTATTTTTAAGAAATTCGATGAAAATAAGATTGTTTATTCTCCGGAAGAAGTTACTAAAAGACTTCGAAGAGGATTCTATTTGTCGAATTGGGGGATTGACTTATTATTTGGGGGGATTCTTTCTTTTATAATAATGTTTTGTGACGTTAATGAGGTTTTTATGTTTCTTGCTACAATTGGTACATTAGTTATTGGGCTTATTGTATTTTTTGTTGGAAGAATTCAGGTGGGAATGATGACAAGATACATTAATTTTTGTAACCGAGAACGTACAGAATTTGAAGAATGGATTTTACAGAATATGCTGGACATAGAAGAAGCGGCCGCGAGTAGAAATGGATTAAATTCTATAACGAAAGTAATTCCTGGAGTTACAGATGATATGATTTCAGCTATGAATAGTAAAGACATAATCAGTGGTTATAGATCAGTAGGAAAAATTTATACTGGAAATAATATTTTTAAAAATCATTGGCCGATAATTTCTATTATAGGGATAATTCTAATCTCTGTTGTAACTACTATAGTAAAATGATCTTTATTGAAAAATTTATAAGAATTGGGTAGTAAAAATATTCGAAAAATATAATTAGTTTTAACGAATATTTCATTAGAAAATGTATGATAAATTTAGATATTAGGAAGTTTGCAAAAGAAACACTGCAGTAAGAGAGGGATTATGAAATTTATTTATATAATTATAGGGCCTTTTGATTCAAAGGTTGACAGAAAAGCCATTGGAAAAAACGATAATGCTGAAATTATTGGTGTTAGAAATTTGGATGAGGCTAAAGTGGTTGCTAAATCTTTAATTGGGATTGCTGATGTGATTGAGCTTTGTGGGGCTTTTGGGGAAAGTGGTGCAAGGGAGATTATTGATGCAACTTGCGGGAAAATTCCTGTTGGCTTTGTTGGACATTTGGATTGCCAAAATGATTTGTTTGATGAAATTTTTTCTTGAATTTTATTTTAAGTGAAATTTTTAACAATTGATATATAATTTTATAGGAATAATTTGGGGAAATTTAATGATTAAAAAAAGGATAATAGGAATTTTTTTATTTATTACTATATTTTTATCTGGATGTGGGAGAGCTTTTATGGCTGATTATTTATTTTCTTCTGATGATGAGGATTTTTCTAACATTCTTACGGATTTTCTTAGTGCGGCTGATGAAAATGATAAGGAAGCTATAAAGAAGATGTTTGCAGAAAATGTAAGAAATAAGGATAAGTTTGATAAGAAATTAAATGATTTTTTGAAATTTTATAAAGTAAATGCTAGATCCAGCGATTTTGATAGGAATGATATTTTGACTCGTACACAAGGCATTCAAGATAAGAGTTATTGGTGTCTGGATGCTGATTTGATGTTGAAAAAGGGTAAGGAAGAATTTTTTATTTATATGAAAGTTGTAACTTCGGATAAAAATAATCCAAAAAATCAAGGGATTCACATTATTGATTTGTCGACAAAAAATGCTTACGAAGACAGATATTTCCTTTGGCATTCTAAAGATGGAATATATGTGCAAAAAGAAGCTTGTGAAGATTACAAAACTATGATTTTGTATGGAAATAGAAGAGAATATGAGCCCGTTGATAGGAAGCTTTCTGTTGATTTTTTTAGAAATTTTATAAGAGAAAGCACTGACTACAAAAAACTTTTAAATGAAATAGGAAAAGCTAATGGAGAGGTCTTAGAGGATGAAAATGTTTTTGAAATAAGGCAAGGGGTAAGTGAAAAAACTTATGTAATCTGCTATGTTTCGGGAGATGAAATAATTAAAATGGAAGTGGTAAATGAAGATGAAAGACTTGAGACGATTTATTCGAAAGATGGAAAAAGTGATTAAGTTTTTTTCTTGAATGTGTTTTAAATAAAAACAAATCCTCAAATACAAATTTTAGGCTTCTAAATTTTTGATTTTTAAATTTGAAATCAAATAAATTTTTGCATGAGGATTTGTTTTTTTTAGTTGTGAGTGCCTTAAGGCACTTTTTTAAATGCTTATTTTTCAATAAGTTTTGCTAATTCGATTTTGATTATTTTTTAATTATTTATTCCACAATTCTTCTGCGACTGGTTTCCAATCTTTGGCGTAGTCTTCGCATTTATCGCACAAATCGTCTACGTTTTCTTTTTCTAATATATCTGTTGATTTTGCCATTGATTTTTTTACCATATCTCTTAATAAATTTGGATTTTCTAGCATTGGACATGGTCTTAGCATATTTTCGTTAAATGGTTGTCCGTCGTGATATGCCATAAATAATGGTGATTGCAAACTTTCTACTAGGGTTTTTTCTTTTATATTTGAGTCTGAATAATGGATAAATACGCATGGTTCTAAATCGCCGTTTGCATTTATGTGAAGGTAATTTCTTCCTCCTGCAATGCAGCCTCCGATATATTCAGCGTCATTTTGAAAATCTAGGAAGAATAGTGGTTTTGTTTTTCTAAATTTCCTTAATTGGCGGTAGACGTGTTTTCTTTGGTCTGGTTTTGGTAAGAGTTCTTTGCCTGTACCTTTTCCTACTGGCATAAAGTGGAAGTACCAAGCAAACAAGGCTCCTCTTTCTATCATTTCGTCTACAAATTCTTCGCTAATTATTGACTCATAATTTTGGGAAGTGTAGCAACATGATATTCCAAATGGAAGTTTATTTTCTTTTAATAATTCCATTGCTTTAATTACTTTATTATAAACTCCATCTCCTCTTCTTGCATCGGTTGTAAATTCTTCTCCTTCAACGGATATGGCTGGAACTATATTTTTAAGTCTAAGCATTTCGTCTATGAAATCTTGGTCGATTAGGGTTGAATTTGTAAAAATTAAAAATTCACAGTCATTGTGTTTTTCGCAAATTTTTATTATATCTTTTTTTCTTACAAGTGGTTCTCCGCCTGTAAATATGTAAAAATATATTCCAATTTCTTTTCCTTGAAAAATTATATCATCAATTTGATCAAAGGATAGGTTTAAACTATTTCCATATTCTGCTGCCCAGCAACCCTTACATTTTAAATTGCAGGCTGTTGTAGGATCTAGAAGAATTGTCCAAGGAATATTACACTTATATTTTTTTCTACTTTCTTTTTTTAAATCTTCACTAAATAAGACTGAATTTAATAGAAAATTTATAATTGTTTTGTCGAACACTTCGGGATCTATTGTATTTAGCATATTTAATATGTATTTATGGTAAACATCTTCTGGATCTTTTATTACTTTATCTATTGTTTCTATTTGTGTTCTATAATCATTTGGCGAAATTTTTTTTGCTAAATCAATTGCTTTTTTTAAATTTTTTTCTGGATCTTTGTGAACATATTTTAAAGTTTTTTCTACACCGTATGTTTTGACTTTATTGTTTATATTCATAATTCCTCCTTTTTATTATTTGAAATATAAAAATAAATTTTCATATAATAATTTTTTCTAATTGTTCGTAGGATTTTTTTAATAATTCTATAAGCTCATCTTCTTTTTCAGGATCTGCGTCATATAATTTTACTGCAAGTAAAATCGGAGAATAAAAGATTGTTGATAAAACTTTCAAATCAGCAAATTTGCTTAGCCCGTAATAATCTATAATTTCTTGTTGTTTTGTCATTGGATTATGGATAAATTTTTCTACATAAAATTGCATGGCTTGTGGATTTTTGTACATTTCTATAGATAACATTTTCCTAACTTTTGAAACAAAGGGATCGTGAAGTAAGTATTTAAAAATATCTATAGATAATTTTTCTATATTTAATGTTTTTTGATTATTTTTTATTATTTTGTAATCATCCACATCATCAATTTGATTGTCTATTCTAATCATTGCATCTTTTACGATAGTATCAAAAATATCTTTTTTTGATTTGAAATGTTTGTAAATAGAAGGAGCTTTTATGCCAACTTCTTTTGCAAGATTTTCCATAGACATATCAGAATATCCATATTTGGAAAATAAATCCAATGATTTTGACAAAATTTTTTCTTTTGTATTCATTAGACCTCCTAAGAAATATTTCTTAATTCCATTATAGGCTAATAATCATTAGCTGTCAATTATATTTATTTTTTAAGATTTTTTTATTTTTAATTATAATTTGGTTTATTTTTAAAAAATTTTTTTAGCAGATAAAAATTTTTAAAAGGGGAAAATATTTGTCTGATTTTAATTTGTTTTTTAGTTTGAAATATTTATTTTTCAATTGTTGTTTTATATTTTTTATGATAATATTATAACTAGGTGAGATTTTTGAAAAATCTTTTATCTTAAAAAAATTATTTGGAGGAATTATGCAATTATCGACTTTATCGTCTTTGCAATGGAACCTTATTGCAGGGGGACTTGCAATATTTTTGTTCGGTATTAATTTGATGGGGGATTCTCTTACAAATTTTGCTGGACCAAAACTTAGGGGATATGTAGAAAAGTATACGTCAAATCCTATTAAAGGAGTTCTAGTTGGAATTGTTATTACGGGATTAATTCAATCATCATCAGCAACTACAGTTATAGCTATTTCTTTTGTTAGGGCAGGTGTGATGAGCCTTGAGCAAGCAATCGGTGTAATTTTGGGTGCTAATATTGGTACAACTGTTACAGCTGTTTTGATTGGTTTTAATTTAGATTATTTATCTTATTTTATTTGCCTTATTGGAGTTATTGTTTTTTTATTTTCAAAAAAGAGAAAGGGCAAATATATTGGAGAAATTTTAATTGGTTTTGGACTTTTATTTATTGGTCTAAAAATGATGGGAGATAGCCTTGCTGAGCTTAAAAATATTCCAGGCTTTGAAGATATAGTTACAAATCTTGGCAAAAATCCTATAATTGCTGTTTTGGTTGGAGCAGTTCTTACTGCTATTATCCAATCTTCATCTGCTTTTATTGGTATTGTTCAATCTTTGTATGCGTCTGGAGCTATTGGCTTAAATCTTTCTTTAGGATTTTTATTTGGAGCAAATATTGGAACTTGTATAACTGGAGTTCTTGCATCTTTGGGTGGCTCTTTGTCTGCAAAAAGAACAAGCTTATTCCATGTTTTGTTTAATGTTATAATTTCAGCAATATTTTTGGTATTATTGGTGCCTTACGAAGGATTTATTTCTTTTGTTTCTGATAAATTTTCCTTAAATCCAATGATGACTATTGCCTTGGGACATTTTTCATTTAACTTTGTGGGTATGATTTTATTTGTTCCAATTATTAAGCAAGTATCAACAATACTTCACAAAATTATTCCTGGTAAAGATTCAATTTTCTCTGACGTTTCAGACATTGAACTTGAAGAAAGTCTAATAAATACTTTCCCAGCAGCAGCTCTTGACCAAGCGAAAACTGCCATCATAAAAGAAAGTAAAATTGCTCTTGAAACTATAAAATCAACTCAAAAATATTTAAATTCAAGAGATAAAAATGATTTATCAACTGCCAATCAAGCTGAGGCTTTGGTAAATGAAATGGATACAAAAATTCAAAAATATATCTTAGATATTTCAAAATCAAATTTAGTTAGCGAGC
Organism: Anaerococcus sp. HMSC068A02; assembly: GCF_001811125.1. Taxonomy (NCBI): domain Bacteria; kingdom Bacillati; phylum Bacillota; class Tissierellia; order Tissierellales; family Peptoniphilaceae; genus Anaerococcus; species Anaerococcus sp. HMSC068A02. Next base: position 22,287 of record NZ_KV803747.1, read on the forward strand.
TTGAGGCTGATATACACAATTATTTGCAAGTACAAATAAATGTAGAAAGAGTTTCAGATCTTGCTCAAAATCTTGGAGAATATTTTGATGAAATAAATGAAGCGGGAGAAAAATATAACGATGAGGCCTTGGCTGATTTAAATAGTATTTATGAGCTTGTAATTCATAACTATGTAAATGCCATAGAAGTTTTTGAATCTGAAGATTCAGCCTTGTACGAAACACTCAGAGAAGATGAGGCAAACTTGGATTTATTAGAACAAAATTTAAGAAGATCTCATTATAGAAGACTTACCGAAGGCGAAAAATTATCTACAGTTGCAAGCTCAGTTTTTGTCGATATTGCATCAACAGTAGAAAGAATCGGAGACCATGCGTTTAACATTGCTCGTCTAACAGTTGACCCTGTAAAGGTTCACGGCGAATACGAAAAGCCGGTTGTTAAAATTGATGGCGCAAATTAAATAAATTTTTAAAAATCTCACGGAAAATTCTGTGAGATTTTTTTGTTTGGAAGTTGGGTAAATATTTTATAGGCTTTAAGATAAAGGAGATTTTATGTTAGAAGTTAAAAATTTTACAAAAAAATACAATAATGGCAAGCTTGCCGTTGATGATATTTCTTTTGAAGTGAAAAATGGAGAAATTTTTGGATTTTTGGGACCAAATGGTGCTGGAAAATCTACAACTATAAAGGCAATTGTAGGTCTTATCAAAAAAACAGATGGAGAGATAAGTATTGATGGATTAAAATTAGAAGATGATCCTATTTTCTACAAAAATAAATTTTCCTATCTTGCCGATAATCCGGATTTATTTGATAAATTTACAGGAGTTGAATACATAAATTTTGTGGCAGATATTTATGGAATTGATGAAAAAACTAGAAATGAAAGGCTCAATACCTATCTTGATTATTTTGACATAAGAGAGGCTATGGCGGATTTAATTTCTTCTTATTCTCATGGAATGAAACAAAAACTTGCCATAATTGCATCCCTTATCCACAATCCAGATCTTTTGATTTTAGATGAGCCAATGGTTGGTCTTGATCCAAAATCTTCTTTTAATCTTAAAAAAATAATGAAAGAAAGAAAAGATGAGGGGAAGATGGTTTTCTTTTCAACTCATATTATGGAAGTTGCAGAAAATATTTGTGATAGACTTGCTATAATTTCTAAGGGAAAAATTGTAGCAGTAGGTTCACTTTCAGAAATGAGAGCAAATCTTAATGAAAATAAATCCCTAGAAGAATTATTTTTGGAGCTTACAGATGAAAAATAAAAGATTAAAAATTCTTTTTAGGAAAAATTTTAAGGAAGAAATCGCCCAATATTTGCCAGGAACAAAAGTTTATGGACTTCCAAATGATTATACACTGAGGATTTTATACATACTTTTGATGTATGGATTTTATACTGTTATGGGACTTGCAACATTTTCTTTGTTGGCGTTTTCGTATTTAAGTAAAAATGATGAATATTCCTATTTTTTATCTGCCAGTTTACTTATAAGTATTTTTACAATAATTTTATCGGCGGTTGATTTGATTTCTGATTATTCAAAAAGCAAGGATACAAATATTTTGATGACTATGCCAATAAAAGATGAAGAAATTTATTTGTCAAAATTTCTTGCCATAGTTTTATCAAAATTTGAAATATTTTATTTTTATATTTTGATGATTTTGGTGTATTTATTTAATATGGGATTTTCCTTTATTAAATTTTTTGCCTTGATAATAAATTCATTTCCAATATTTGTAACATCAGTTGCCATAATTTCTATTTTTATAATGGTAATTATGAGGTATTCAAACATAAGATTTTACAAAACAAGTTTGAAATTTATTGGATACGGATTTTTGCTTTTGCTTTTGGGATTTATATATTTTTATTCTTATAGGAAAAATGGAGACGAAAATATAATTAAGCTAGTAACAAAATTTTTTCTTGACCATAAAGATAAGTTGTCACTTCTATTTTTCCATACAAGAATTTATGGAAAAAGTTTAGGAGGAAGTGGAATAGATTTTATTATTTATACTTTCCTTCTTTATATATACACTTTTTTAATCCTATACATTTTGGCAAAAATTGCATCAAAAATATATTTTGATTCCCTATTAGGAAATGAAAAAAGAAAAATTCACAAGAAAAATATAAAAATATCAAGCAAAAAATCATCGGTTATAATAGCAATTTTTAAAAAAGATTTTAAAACTATTATAAAAAGTCCGGTATATTTGTTTCCAATTATTTCATCTATGATTATTTTTACATGTATATGGGGATTTGGGACAATTGAAATGTTTGATTTTATAAAAAAACTTGATTTTTCAAATGTAGAAATATATTTATTTATAATTATTGGAGCATTTGTCTTTAGATTTTTCATATCAGCAAATGACTTGGGAATAAATTCTTCCCTTTCAAGAGAAGGAGAAAGCTTGTACCAAACCCTAACCTTGCCAATAAGTCCAAAAGAAAATATTTTGGGAAGAGCCCTATCAATAAATTTTGTAAATTTAATTATAAATATTTTCTTTTGTTTGGTAGTGAAATTTATAATTAAAATAAATATCCCCGTAAGCCTAGCGATATTTTTGGGCTTTACACTTGCAAGTCTTCTTTCATCTTTTTTGGGACTTTTGATGGATGCAAATTCAATTAACATTCATTGGCAAAAAGAAAGAGATCTTACAAAAGGCTCATCACAAAATGTAGGTTATTATGTAATTAGCGGAATAATAATGACAATAGTAGGGGTTTTTGCGTATTTAATTTATAATATTACAAATATTTACTTGGGATTTTTATTTGTAATAAGCTTAATAATAATTTCTATAATTTTTTTATATAAATCTTCTTTAAAAAAATATGAAAAAGGATTCTATGATTTATAAAAAACACAAGAGTTTGATAAAAAAAGATTAGTTTATTTATCGAACTCTATTTTTTTACTAAAATTTAAAATAAAGAAATAAATTTTGAAATTATTTCCTAGAAAACGGTATTTTTAAAAGGAAAAATTGAAAGTATTTTCACACTCTAAGCCTTGAAAATGTTTCTAAAAAATCTTGACTTTTTGAAAGTTATTAATTATAATAACAATATAGGTAATTACCATATACGAGGAGGAAAATATGAAAAAATGGAAAACAACTTTGGTGGCATTGTTAGCAGTATTTGCACTTACATCTTGTGGCAATAACAAAGCAAACGATACTAGCAATAATGCAGCGTCAAACAAGTCTTCAGAAACTGAAAAAAGTTCAGATAATTCTGAAAAGGCTTTCGAAGGTAAGACATTAACACTAGCAGGTCTTGACGGCGGATATGGAACAAAAGGCTGGAAAAAAGTTATAGCTAACTTTGAAAAAAAGACAGGCGCAAAAGTAGAAGCAAAATTTGAAAAAAATATTCACGAAGTAATAAGACCAGAAATCCAAGCAGGAAATGCTCCTGACGTAATTTATAATAATATTGGACAAGAATCAGGTCTTACAGAAACTATGATTAAAGAAAAAATGCTTATGGATATAAGCGATGTTTTGGACAAAAAAGTTCCAGGAGAAGAAAAAACTGTAGGAGAAAAAATAATTCCAGGATTTACAGATACTGCTGTAACAAATCCTTACGGCGATGGCAAAACATATCTTGCTCCATTATTCTATTCACCAACAGGACTTTGGTATAACAAAGCAATGTTTAAAGATGGTGGCGGAAAATATGAACTTCCAAAAACAATGGATGAATTCTTAGCACTTGGCGAAGAAGCTAAAAAAGATAAAATTTCATTATTTACATATCCTACAACAGGATATTTTGACACATTCTCATTTGCAATGTTCTATAACATTGGTGGAAATGAATTATTTGATAAGTTGATGAACTACGATGCAAAAGCTTGGGAAAATGAAGCTACACCATATTTTGAAACAGTAGGAAAAATTTTGGAATACTTAAATCCAAATACAGTAGCTCAAGCTAACAACGAATCATTTACACAAAACCAACTACAAGTTATGAAAAACGAAGCATTATTTATGCCAAACGGAACTTGGGTAGTTGAAGAAATGAAAGATGCAAAAGGCGTTGCTGATGGATTTGAATGGGGCTTTATGCCACTTCCTTCAATGAAAGACGGCGAAAGATATGCATATTCTTGGTTTGAACAAATATTTGTAACACAAACTGCAAAAGAACCAGAACTTGCTAAAGAATTTCTTGCTTACTTGTACTCAGACGAAGCAGCAAAAGCATTTATAGAAAATGGTGGAGCAGTTCAACCAATCAACGATGTTGAAAATATGATAACAGATGAAAATCAAAAATTATTCTATTCAATCTATGGCGATGATGTAAAAGCAGCTCTAGGTGGATGGGCAGCAGCTCCAGCAGTTGAAGGTGTAGATATGTCAAAAGAATTATTTGATGCTATAAACTCAGTAGCAAATAAAGATAAATCTGTAAAAGATTGGCAAAAAGATGTAGTATCTGCAGCACAAAAAATTTCAGAAGCTGTAAAAGCTGAAAAGTAATTGAAAATAATTAAGGCGGTCTATTCCGCCTTAAATTTTTATAAGGAGTTAATATGAAAAATAGTAAGGATAAAAAACGATTTATAGCCTTAGGATTATTACCTTCATTGATACTTTATACTATCTTTATGGTCTATCCTACCATAAACGTATTTTATGAATCTTTGTTTAAAACAGGGGGCTTGTCTGGAAATAAAACTTTTGTTGGTCTAGCTAATTTTAAATTATTATTTTCTGATAGTAATTTTATTAGGTCTTTTCAAAATACAATATTTTTAATAGTAATAGTTACAATCGTGACTATGTTTTTGGCAATTATTTTCGCATCAATTTTATCAAGAGAAAAAATAGCAGGCCAAAATTTCTTTAGGATTATATTTTATATACCAAACATCCTTTCTATAGCAGTTATTGCATCAATTTTTGCAGCAATTTATGGAATGGATCAAGGTCTTATAAATGGATTTATGAGATTATTTAATGGTAATCATACTAATGTTCCTTTTTTAGGAGATAGGATGTATGTTGTTTATTCAATTGGCTTTGCAATGATTTGGCAAGCGATTGGATATTATATGGTAATGTATATGTCAACTATGAGTCAAATTCCTGAACATTTATATGAGGCAGCAAACCTCGATGGAGCTGGAAAAATTCGCCAATTTTTTGATATTACCTTACCACTTACATGGCAAACAATTAGAACTACATTAACATTTTATGTAATTTCAAATATCAACATAGCTTTCCAAATTATAAAAGCTTTGACAGGCGGAGGACCTGATGGTGCAAGTCTTACCCTATTAAATTATCAATATGAACAAGCCTACACCAATTCATCTTTTGGTTATGGACTTGCTATTGGTGTTGTCGTGTTCTTATTCTCTTTTATTCTTTCAGCAATAATTCATAGATTGACAAAAAGAGATATCATGCAATACTAGGAGAAAAAAATGAAGAAAAAATCAAAACTTTTTAATATATTTATTTATTTGTGTTTGGTTATTTTTGCCTTATCAATTTTAGTCCCAGTTTTTTGGGTTTTTATGGCATCAATAAAAACAAATCCAGAATTTTATGGCAACCCTTGGGCCTTGCCTATGAGTTTTTACTTAAATAACTTTAAAGATGCGTGGGCCGCTGCTAATATGGGAGATTATTTTTTAAATTCTTTGATAGTTACAGCAATTGCTTTGGCTTTGCTTTTGCTTATATCACTTCCATTTTCATATATTTTAGCAAGAATGCAATTTAAAGGAAGAAGATTCGTAACTTCATATATAAAAGCAGGTTTATTTATAAACTTGTCATACATCGTTATACCAATATTTTTAATGTTAAGAGATGTTTCAAAATCTATTCCATTAGCTTTATTAAATAATAGATTTGTCCTTGCATTAATATATGCGTCAACAGCAGTTCCATTTACAGTTTATCTTTTGACAAACTTTTTCTCATCAATTTCTAAATCTTATGAAGAGGCAGCTTATATTGATGGGGCTGGTTATTATAGAACTATGATGGATATAATGATACCTATGGCAAGACCAGCAGTTATTACAGTTATTTTATTTAATTTTTTGAGTTTTTGGAATGAATATATTTTAGCCCTAACTCTTATGACTGATCCATCAAAAAGAACCTTGCCAGTTGGATTAATAAATCTTCAACAAGCAGCAAGAGGAGCAGCGAATTATGGAAGACTTTACGCAGGTCTAGTAATTGTAATGATACCAACATTAATAATTTATATTTTAGTTCAAAAACAACTTACTGAAGGAATGATGGTAGGAGGAGATAAGGGATGATAGATAAAAAAAGAGGAAGATTGACTCTTCCAAGTGAAGCTAATTTTTATGATGAAACTTGCGAAATGCTTGAAAAGCTTGGAGCAGATGCAATAAGAGATTCTGATGGAACATATCTTCCAGATGAGATTAAAGATATAGAAGGAGTTGACATATATACAAACTTCTTTCCAACTCGTGGTCACAACGAATTTGCAGAAACTGTTCCTTTTGAAAGATCTAGATTTTTTTTGATAAGTGATTTTGTAACAGCAACTAGCGATATTACAAAAATAGATTTTCTAAAAGGTTATTACAAAAAACAATTAATAGCTGATTATGATTATGATCCCAAAAAATGGTGGCAAGTTATTGATAGAAGCACAGGCGAAGTAGTTGATCCTTCAAATTGGGAAATTGATAAAGAAAAAGATATAGTTAGTGTAAAAACAATTCCTTATCATGTTTATACAGTAAACTTTTTGGCTTATGGAATTTGGGATCCAGTTCAAATGTACAATCACATAACAAATGATTGGGGAGATGAAGTTGCTCATCATATTCCTTTTGATGTTAGATATGAAAAATCTAGTGAATTTGTAGAAAAAAATTTAGAAAAATGGTTAGAAGAAAATCCAAAAACAAATGTAGTAAGATTTACTACATTCTTCTATCAATTTTCACTTTTCTTTAATGAAGATGCTAAGGAAAAATATGTAGATTGGTTTGGATATTCAAACAGTGTTTCCCCAGAGGCAATGATTGCTTTTGAAAAAGAATATGGTTATAGATTAACCAGCGAAGATTTTGTTGACCAAGGTTTTTATAATAGTAATTACAGAATACCAAGCAAAAAATATTTAGATTACATTGATTTTCAACAAAGATTTGTTTCTAATAAGGCAAAAAAATTAGTTGATCTTGTTCATAAATATGGCAAAAAAGCAATAATGTTTTTGGGAGATCATTGGATTGGAACAGAGCCTTATGGAAAATATTTTAAAAATATAGGACTTGATGGAGTTGTTGGTTCTGTTGGAGATGGAGCAACTTTAAGAATAATTTCAGACATAGATGTTCCTATGACAGAGGGAAGATTTTTACCATACTTTTTCCCAGATGAATTTTATGAAGGAAATGACCCATCAATTGAAGCAAAAGATAATTGGGTAAAGGCAAGACGTGCTTTATTGAGAAATCCTCTTGATAGGATTGGATATGGCGGATACTTATCTCTTGCTTACAAATTTCCAAAATTTATTGATTATATAACAAAAGTTGCAGATGAATTTAGAGAAATTTATGATATTTCATCAAAGGCAAAACCTTATAAGGCTTGTAAAGTTGCAATTTTAAATTCTTGGGGATCTATAAGAACTTGGGGAGCTTATGTTGTAGCTCATGGAAAATGGTTTAAATTAGCTTATTCATACAGTGGAATAATTGAAGCACTTTCTGGTATGGACATGGATGTTAAATTTATTAATTTTGAAGATGTAAAAAAAGGAATTGATAAGGACATTGATGTAATAATTAATGCTGGAGATGCTTATACTGCATTTTCTGGTGGAGAAAATTTCTTAGATCCAGAAGTCCTTGCAAATATTAGAAAATTTGTTTATGAAGGCGGAGGTTTTATAGGAATAGGAGAGCCAAGTGCTTACCAACATCAAGGAAGATTTTTCCAACTTGCAGATGTATTGGGAGTTGATGTTGAAAAAGGATTTTCACAAGGATTTGATAGATATTTTACACAAGAAACTAAAGATCATTTTATAACTAAAGATTTAAAAGAATATAAATATGGGGAAGAAAAACCAAATGTTTATGCAATAAATGAAAAGACTCAAATTTTAAAATATGAAAATAATGAAGTCTATATGGCAGCAAATGATTATGGAAAAGGAAGAAGTTTTTATGCTATGGGCCTTTCCTATAGTTTAGAAAATACAAGATTGTTAAAAAGAGCTATTCACTATGTTTCTCATAAGGAAGATATTTTAGAAAAATATTTTGCTAAAGACATTAGGCTAGAAGTAACTGCTTATCCTGAAATTTCTAAATATTGTGTAATAAACAATTCAAATGAAAAAGTAAAATCTATTGTTTATGATGGAGATAAAAATGCGCACGAAATAGAAATTGATGCAGGCGAAATTATCTGGTTTGAGGAGTAAATATGGATTATTACAAAAAAGAAAAATTAAATAATATTGTACTTTTTATAATATTTGTTCTTGGAGTTATTTTGCAATTTGTAGGACATAGAAAAGCAGGCTATGGCCCACTTTTAATTCAATTTGTTTCACTAGCGCTTATGCTTTTAGTTTTGTTTTTATATAATAGAAGACATGTTTAAGGAGGTTTGATATGGCTGGATTAAAATTCGAGCATATTTATAAAATATATGATAATAAATTTACTGCTGTAAATGACTTTAATTTAGAAATAAAAGATGAAGAGTTTATTGTTTTTGTTGGGCCATCTGGTTGTGGAAAATCTACAACTCTTAGAATGGTTGCAGGACTTGAAGAAATATCAAAAGGAAAGCTATATATTGGAGATAGGTTAGTAAATGATATTGAACCAAAAGATAGAGATATAGCAATGGTATTTCAAAATTATGCTTTATATCCACAAATGACTGTAAAAGATAATATGAGCTACGCTTTAAAAATTGCAAAAGTTCCAAAAGAAGATATAAATAAAAAAGTAAAAGCAGCAGCAGAAGTTTTGGGACTAGAACAATATCTTGATAGAAAGCCTGCAGCTCTTTCTGGTGGTCAAAGACAAAGAGTTGCCTTAGGGCGTGCGATTGTAAGAAATCCTCAAGTATTTTTGATGGACGAGCCTCTTAGTAACTTGGATGCAAAACTTAGAGTGCAAACTAGAGCAGAAATATCAAAACTTCACGAGCAACTTGCAACAACATTTATATATGTAACCCACGATCAAACAGAAGCAATGACTATGGCAGATAGAATTGTAATTATGAATAACGGAGTTATCCAACAAGTAGATACTCCTATAAACGTTTATTCAAAACCAGAAAATCTATTTGTAGCAACTTTCATTGGTTCTCCACAAATGAATTTAATAAGTGGTAAAATAATAAAAGAAGATGACGATTATTATATGGAAAATGAAAATGTAAAATTCCATATTAGTCAAGAAAAAGCATTAAAACTTCAAGATTTAGGATATTTATCAAAAGATATTGTTTGTGGAATTAGACCTGAGCATATATATGATGGATTTAGAAAAACTAATTCAACATTAATAGGACAAGTTGATTTTGTAGAATTATTAGGAGCCCAACAATACGCTTATATTAAGTGCAAAGAAGAAAAAATTACTTGCGCTTTGAGCGTTGAAAATTTATTGGAAAAGAATAAGGAAATAAAAATATACCTAGACGAAGAAAAAATGCATTTCTTTGATAAAGAAAGTCAAAAAAATATTCTTCTATAAGGAGATTTTAAATGAAAAATGTATTGATAACCGGTGGAGCAGGTTATATTGGAAGCCATGTAGCAGTTGAATTATTAAATAAAAATTACAAGGTTATAGTATATGATAATTTAACAAACTCATCAAAAATTTCTGTAAAAAGAGTAGAGGAAATTACTGGCAAAAATATAATTTTTTATGAAGCTGATATACTTGATGAAAAAAAATTAAGCGAAGTTTTTGAAAAAGAAAATATAGATGTAGTAATCCACTGCGCAGCTTTGAAAGCTGTAGGAGAATCAGTGAAAAAACCTCTAGAATATTATCATAACAATATAAGTGGAACTTTGTCCTTATTAAAGATTATGAGAAAATATTCTTGCAAAAATATAATTTTTTCATCATCAGCAACAGTTTATGGAGATCCAGAAAAAGTTCCAATTACTGAAGATTTTCCAAAAGGAATTTGCACAAATCCGTATGGTTGGACAAAATCCATGATGGAACAAATTATGACAGATTTACAAAAATCAGATCCCGAATGGAAAGTTGTTCTTTTGAGGTATTTTAATCCGATAGGAGCTCACGAATCAGGAAAAATTGGAGAAGATCCACAAGGAATTCCAAACAATCTTTTACCATACATCGCCCAAGTTGCTGTAGGAAAACTTGACTATTTGAGAGTTTTTGGAGATGATTATGATACAGTTGATGGAACAGGAGTTAGAGATTACATTCATGTAGTAGATCTTGCAAAAGGCCATGTGCTTTCTGTAGATAAAATTGATAAGCTAGAAGGAGTTTCAATTATAAATCTTGCAACAGGCAATGGATATTCTGTCCTTGAAGTTTTAAAAGCATTTGAAAAAGCTTGTGGCAAGAAAATTTCCTATAAAATTGTAGAAAGACGAGAAGGAGATATTGCAAAATGCTTTGCAGATGCAAGTAAAGCTTACGAAGTATTAGGATGGAAAGTAGAAAAAGGCATTGATGAGATGTGCGAGGATTCATGGAGATGGCAATCACAAAATCCTAACGGTTATGAAGAAAAGGAGTAATAATGAATACAACACTAGTAGTTCTTGCTGCAGGAATTGGCTCAAGATATGGACAAGGAATAAAACAGCTTGCAAAAATGGATGACAACGGTTATACCATAATCGATTATTCAATTTATGATGCAATAAAAGCTGGATTTAATAAGGTTGTTTTTATAATTAGAAAAGATATAGAAGAAGACTTTAAAGAAATAATTGGAAATAGAATTGAAAAAATAGTAGAAGTAGAATATGCTTACCAAGATATGGATTTGCCAAAAGGATTTGAAAGTCCAAAAGACAGAAAAAAACCATGGGGAACAGTTGATGCTTTACTATCTACAAAAAATATAGTAAAAGAACCATTTTTAATAATAAACGCAGACGATTATTATGGAAAAGGTGTGTTTAATTCCCTACACGAATTTCTTGTAACAAGCGATAAAAAAATCGATGACAAGCTACAAATAGCTATGGCAGGATATAAATTAAAAAATACCCTATCAGACAAGGGAGCAGTTACAAGAGGAGTATCTATAGGAAACGAAGAAAATAAATTAGTAGATATAATAGAAACTCACGAAATAAAATTAGAAAAAGATGGAAAAATATCAAGCAAAGAAAATTTAGATAGCGATATACTTAACCTAGAAACAACAGTATCAATGAACCTTTGGGCATCATTCCCAGAATTTATTGATATGAGCGAAGATTATTTTATAAAATATCTAGAAAAAAATAAAGAAAATTTAGATTCATGCGAATACGTTCTTCCAGAAATGATAGGAGAGCTAATAAAAGAAAATAAAGCTGATATAACAATTCTTCCAACAAACGACAAATGGATAGGAATAACTTACAAAGAAGACCTAATACCAGCACAAAAATCCTTCCAAAAAATGTTCGACCAAGGATTATACCCAGATAATATTTGGGAAAAATAAATTTAAAAACACCAAAATAATTTTTGGTGTTTTTTAGTTTGGTTTTTGATTTAAGGAATTTTGTAAAAATTTTATATATTATGTTAATAGAAATTTAATAAGTAATAAAAATACCAAATTTAGTTTCGTAAATTTGGTATTTTTTTGCACTATTTAAATGTGGACTTATAATAATTCTTTATAAAGGTTTTTGATTTCTTCTTGATTTGTATCTCTTGGATTTCCTGGCAAGCAAGCATCTTCAAAAGCAGATTTTGCTAAGAAATCTAAATCTTTTTCATCAACGATTTCTTTTAGATTTTCAGGTATACCAACTTCTTTTGCAAGATCTTTTACAGCTTTTACAGCAGCTTTTCTATATTCATCTTGGCTCATTGAGTCAACATCATTAACTCCCATAGCTTTTGCAATTTCTTTGTATCTTTCTCCAGTTGATTCAGCATTAAATTCCATAACTTTTGGAAGAATAATTGCATTTGCAACTCCGTGAGGTGTATCATAAACTGCTCCAAGAGGGTGAGCCATAGAGTGAACTAAACCTAGTCCAACATTTGAGAATCCCATTCCAGCAACGTATTGACCAAGAGCCATTTTTTCTCTTCCTTCTTTATCATTGTTAACAGCTAATGGAAGATATTTTGCTATTAATTCAATGGCTTTGATATGGAACATATCTGAAAGATCATTTGCGCCTTTTGTAATATAACCTTCGATAGCATGAGTTAATGCATCCATTCCTGTTGCTGCTGTAAGAGATTTTGGCATTGATTCCATCATTTCAGGAGCAACTACTGCAACTATTGGAATGTCATGAGGATCAACGCAAACCATTTTTCTTTCAAGTTCTTCATCAGTTATTACATAATTAATTGTAACCTCAGCAGCTGTACCAGCTGTAGTAGGAACAGCGATTATTGGAGTTGCAGCATTTTTTGTTTCAGCAAGACCTTCAAGGCTTTTAACATCTTCAAATTCAGGATTTGTATTTATAATTGCAGCAGCTTTTGAACAATCAATTACAGAACCGCCACCAATAGCTATAACTGCATCAGCACCAAAATCTTTTAAAACTTTAAGGCCGCCAAGAACATTTTTGATTGTTGGATTTGGTTTGATGTCTGTGTAGAAAGTATATTCTACATCAAGTGCATCGATTTTGTCGGTAACTTTTTTAGCGATATTGTTTTCTTTTAAGAAAGAATCAACAAAAATTGCTATTTTTTTAAATCCCTTGTCATTAATAACTTCTGTTATGCCATCAAGAGCTCCGTATCCATGATAGCTAGTTTCGTTCAAAACAAATTTGTAACCCATAATTTTCTCCTTTAAAATAGTTTATTTTAGTTCATTATAATTCAGAAAATCGTTTTTGTCAAATAATTAATCATCAGGCCAAATAAATTTTTCTTGAATGGTTTTATCGTATTTTTCAAAGTTTTTTGGTTTTTTGTCAGTTATAATATAAGTTATATCTGAAAGATTTGAAAGTTTTATGAAAGAATTTTCATCAAATTTTGATGAGTCTACAAGTAGAACAGTTTTTTTAGAATTTTTAATCATAAGTTTTTTAAGTTGAATTTGTTCATAATCAGCATCATATATATTGTTGAAATCTATCGATTTGCAAGACATAAAATAAATATCTGTTGAAAATTCTGAAATAAAATTTGTAGAAGCGCTTCCTATAAAATAATGAGAATTTGGTTTCAAAAAACCTCCAGAGCAATATATATTTATGTTTCTGTTGTCATTTAACATATAGGGGATAGTTGCTGAATTTGTTATAAGGATAAGTCTTTTGAAATTTTCTAATTTTGGGCACAAAAATTGTACGGTAGACGAAGCGTCCATAAATATTGACATATCTTCTTTAATGAATTTAAGAGCAAGATTAGCAATAATTCTTTTTTCTACTGTGTTAATCTTACTTCTGATGTTACTTGGTTGTATTTGATTTTTTTCCTTTACTAAGGAAGCTCCGCCTCTAACTCTATTAATAGCTCCAGATTTTTCTAAATTTATTAAATCTCTTCTTACTGTAGAAATTGAAATATAAAGTTTCTCAGATATTTCTTGTATACTTACAAATTCTTTTTCTTTTAAAATATCTAGAATTTTTGTCATTCTTTCTTCTGTAATCATATTTTTCTCCTTTTGTTTTTCCTAAAATTATTATATCACTGAACTAATATGAATTCAAATGAAATAAAAAAGGATTTTTGTTGAATTATTATAATAATTTAGTTCAAAATTTACAAAATATAATTTAAATGCTATCATAATATTGTAAAGAAAACATTATCATAAGGAGGTGGAAATGAAAAAATCTTTAGCCATAGATATGGGAGCAACTTCTATAAGAGCTATTCTTGGCTACATAGATAATGGACAGCTTATAACTGAAGAAGTTATGAGATTCAATCATGAAATCAAAGATATAAATGGAAGAAAACAGTGGGATTTTGACGCTATGATTTCAAAAATAGAAAATACTATCTTGAAATATAAGGATGAAATTTCTACTATCGGAGTTGACACTTGGGGAGTTGATTTTGGATTAATTGACAAAAATGGATTGCTTGTTTATAATCCTACTTCTTATAGGGATGAATCTTGTGAAATAGGATTTAAGTCTATAAAAGAAAAAATCGATTTCAATAAATTGTTTGAAAATACTGGTAATCAAATAATGAGTATAAATACTTTATTCCAATTAGAAACAGTAAAGCTAACTAATAAAACTTATTATGAAAAAGCAGAAAAATTGTTAATGACACCTGACTTTATAAATTATTTACTTACTGGCAAAAAATATGGAGAAAGAACTATTTGTTCAACAAGTCAAATGTTTGATTTAGAAAAAGGCGAATGGAATAAAGATTTAGTTGAAAATCTAGGGCTTAATAAAGATTTACTTCCAGAAATTATCAACAATAAAATCGTAATTGGTAGCACAAGAAATTCTTTAATAGATTCTCTTAGAGATTTAGATATTGAGGTTATTTCTGTAGCAAGCCACGATACTGCAAGTGCTGTTTATGTTACTGAATCTTATAATGATGAAGATTGCTTGTTTTTATCAAGTGGAACTTGGTCTCTAATTGGATGTTGTAATCAAAAACCAATTTTAACAGATCAAGCTTATAATTATTCCCTAACAAATGAAACGGGTTATGATAACAAAAATATGTTTTTTAAAAATGTTACGGGACTATATTTAATAGAAAAGTTAAGAGATAGTTTAGTTAAGGAAGATAAAAGCAAGTTTTCATTTGATGAAATAACTAAGCTTGTTGAGAAATCTTCTATAAGTGATGAATGTATTATTGATGTTGATTATGATGTTTTCACGAAAGAATCTGATAATTTCATCGAGGATTTAGATAAATATTTTAAAGAAAAACATAATCTAGCTATTGAAAATAAGAAGGACTATTTTAAAATTATTTATCAAAGCATTGTTGCAAATTATAAGGAAGTAGTTAAGAATATAGAAAGTTGTTTAGGAAAAAAATTTACAAGAATTCACGTTATGGGTGGAGGCTCTCAATCTAAAGTGTTGTGTCAAATGATAGCTGATAAACTTAATATAAAAGTTATAGCAGGACCTAAAGAGGCAACAGCTATAGGAAATATTTTGGCACAATTAGAGTATAAGAATGAAAAAGAAAATATTAGGAAAATTGTAACGGATGGATTTGAAACAATTACATACTTACCTAATAAAAATAATTAAAAAAGAAAGGAAATAATATGACACATCCAAGAATTGGTATTAGACCTATAATCGACGGAAGATGGGGAGGCGTTAGAGAAAGCCTTGAAGAACAAACAATGAATATGGCACATCTTGCAAAAGAATTAATTGAATCTAATTTAAGATATGCTGATGGAGATCCTGTAGAATGTGTAATCTCAAATACAACTATAGGCGGATCTTATGAGGCAAAACAATGTGCTGAGCAATTTTCAACAGAAAATGTTGTAGCAACTTTAAGCGTTACATCTTGCTGGTGCTATGGTACAGAAACAATGGATTTAGATCCAAAAACACTCAAAGCTGTTTGGGGATTAAACGCAACTGAAAGACCAGGAGCTGTTTATCTTGCAGCAGTAATGTCAGCTTATGCACAAAGAGGACTTCCTGCATTTTCAATTTATGGCTCAGAAGTTCAAGAAGCAGATGATAATTCAATAACAGATGATGTAAAAGAAAAAATTCTAAGATTTGCAAGAGCTGCTATCGCTGTTGGACAAATGAGAGATAAGGCTTATGTAAATATTGGTGCAATCTCTATGGGTATAGCAGGTTCTGACGCAAACGCACTTTTCTTCCAAAATTATTTGGGAATGAGAACTGAATGGGTAGATATGACAGAAATTCTTAGAAGAATGAAACTAGGAATTTATGATCATGAAGAATTTGAAAAAGCAAAAAAATGGCAAAAAGAATATATTAAAGAAGGATTTAATATAAATGAAACATTAGATTTACAAGAAAATCTAATGAGATCTAAAGTTGTACCTTACGAAGAAGAATGGG
Organism: Anaerococcus sp. HMSC068A02; assembly: GCF_001811125.1. Taxonomy (NCBI): domain Bacteria; kingdom Bacillati; phylum Bacillota; class Tissierellia; order Tissierellales; family Peptoniphilaceae; genus Anaerococcus; species Anaerococcus sp. HMSC068A02. Next base: position 38,591 of record NZ_KV803747.1, read on the forward strand.
ATTTCTGTTTAAAACATGCCCTAATAGTAAGAGATATTTTATTTGGAAATCCAAAGCTTGCAGAAATTGGTTGGTCAGAAGAAGCACTAGGTAAAAATGCTATAGCAGGAGGATTCCAAGGCCAAAGACAATGGACAGATTGGTTACCAAATGCTGACTTTACAGAATCAATTATGGCATCAACTTTTGATTGGAATGGACCAAAAGCTCCAACAGCATTCGCAACAGAAAATGATACATTAAATGGAGTTGCAATGTTATTTGGAACACTTTTAACAAACAGAGCTCCAATATTCTCAGATGTTAGAACATATTGGTCAAAAGATTCTGTTAAAAGAGTTACAGGCTATCAATTAGAAGGAAAAGGTCAAGATGGAATTATCCACTTAATAAATTCAGGAGCTACTTGCTTAGATGCAACAGGAGCTGCAAAAGATGAAGACGGAAATTCTATAATGAAACATTTCTGGGATTTAAAAGATGAAGATATAAAAGCAATGCTTGATAATACAGATTGGTGTCAAGCAAACCACCAATATTTTAGAGGCGGCGGATTCTCATCACACTTTAGAACAAATGCAGAAATGCCAGTTACTATGGTAAGAGTTAATATGGTAGAAGGCGTTGGTCCAACAATTCAAATTGCTGAAGGATATACAGTAAATCTTCCAGATAAAGAATCACAAATTCTAGAAGATAGAACAGATAGAACCTGGCCAACTACATGGTTTGCACCACGTTTAGGCATGGAAGGATTTGAATCAGTATATAAAGTAATGGCAAACTGGGGAGCAAATCACGGTGCAACAGTTTATGGACACGTAGGAGCAGACTTCATAACTTTAGCAAGTATGTTAAGAATTCCAGTTTCATTACACAACGTTGAAGATAAAGATGTATTTAGACCACAAACATTTAATGGATTTGGTACAAAAGATCTTGAAAGTGTAGATTATAGAGCTTGTGAATATTTTGGACCACTATACAAAGGTTAGGAGCAAGCAATGCTAAAAAATATTCCAAAAAATATTTCGCCAGAGCTTTTAAAAGTTCTAGATGAAATGGGACATGGCGATGAAATAGTTCTTTCAGATGGAAATTTTCCATCTGAAAGAATTAACGATAAAGTTGTTAGATGTGATAGTACCGGAGTTACGGATTTATTAAAATCTATATTAGTTCTTTTCCCTCTTGATACTGATTATTCAGATGAACAAGTTTTCTTAATGGAAGTAACTCCGGGCGATACTTATAAGCCTGAAATATGGGAAGATTATAAAAAAGTATTAGATGAATCTAAAGAAAATTATACTATAGGAAATATAGAAAGATTTAAATTCTACGAAAGAGCAAAAGAAGCTTTTGCAGTAGTTCATACTGGCGAAACAGCTCTTTATGCTAACATAATCCTCAAAAAAGGTGTAGTAAAATAAAATAAATTCGGAGGATTTATGGAACAAGTTTTATTAAAAATGCAAAATATTACCAAAACTTTTGGAAATGTTAAGGCTTTAAATAATGTAAACTTAGAGTTGAAATCTGGCGAAGTTCATGCCTTGATGGGAGAAAACGGAGCTGGAAAATCAACTTTAATGAAAATACTTACAGGTGTTTATTCACTTGAAAGTGGAACAGTGACTTATCTAGGAAAAGATGTTAAATTTGACAATACTAAACAAGCACAAGAAGTAGGAATTGCGATAGTTCATCAAGAATTAAATATGCTAAATGATCTTACAGTAGCACAAAATATATTTATTGGAAGAGAATCTATGAATGGTAAGATCATAAACGACAAAGAGATGATTGAAAAATCAAAAGAGCTTTTCAAAATTCTTGAAGTTGACGTAGATCCTAGAACTGTAGTTGGAGAGTTGCCAGTTGGTATCCAACAAATGACAGAAATTGCTAAAGCTATATCTTTAAATGCAAATGTTATTGTATTTGATGAACCTACATCATCATTAACAGAAGAAGAAATTGGACATTTATTTAAAGTTATTGATCGCTTACAAAAAAAGGGCGTTGGAATAATTTATATTTCACACAGGATGGATGAAATAGGAAAAATATCTAATAGAATTACTGTTCTAAGAGATGGTGGATATGTAGGAACTGTAAATACTAAAGAAACAAGTAGAGATGAACTTATCAATATGATGGTTGGTAGAGTTTCTTATGTTGAACCAAAAACAAAATCAAGTATTGCAGATAATGCAGCAGTTGTTCTTGAAGTAAAAAATCTTAACAGAGGCAAAAAAATTAGAGATGTAAGTTTTGTTTTAAAAAAAGGAGAAATTCTTGGAATGGCAGGCTTAATGGGCTCTGGAAGAACAGAAGTTGCAAGAGCTATATTTGGTGCAGATAAATTAGACTCAGGAGAAATTTTATTATATAACAAAAAAGTTAATATAAAAAATACTGAGGATGCAGCAAAACATGGTATAGGATATTTGTCAGAAGATAGAAGAGTTGACGGAGTAATTACTGGTTTTCCAATAAAAGATAATATTTCAATTTGTGCTATTGATGATTTTATCAAAAATAAAATTATTGATGATAAAAAAATAGAAGAAGTTAGCGATAGCTTTGTAACATCCTTAAACATAAAATGTTTTTCATCTGATCAAGTTGTAAAGACACTTTCTGGAGGTAATCAACAAAAAGTAATAGTTGCAAAATGGCTAGTAAGAGATTCTGAAATTTTAATATTTGATGAACCTACTAAAGGTATAGACATTGGTGCAAAAAATGAAATATATAAGATTATAAATAAACTAGCTAAGGCAGGGAAATCTATAATTGTTATCTCATCAGAAATGGATGAAATATTAAGACTTAGCGATAGGATTATCGTTATGGCTGAAGGTAAAAAAGCAGGAGAATTGAAAATAGAAGATGCTAGCCAAGAAAAGATATTAGAATTAGCATCTGTGGAGGATTAGTATGAAAATAAAAAAAGAAAATAAAGGAAAAAAATCGATATTCGGCACCCAACAGGGTATAGCCATGATAGTTTTGGCCATACTGTACATATTCTTTTATATAAAAAGTACGGCTTTTCGTTCAACAACTACACTTGCTAGTATCTTTGATTCTAGTTATTATCTAAGTTTTTTGGCAATAGGTGTAACATTTACAATAGCAACGGGAGCTTTTGATATGTCTATCGGAGCTGTAATGAATACTTCAGCTCTTATTGCAGGATTTATTTCAATAAAAATGGGACTTCCAATAATAGTTGCATTAATTATATCAATAATTATTGGTTTAATATTTGGTTTAATAAATGGTCTGTTGATAACAAAAGCAAAAATTAATCCTTTTGTAACAACTTTAGCTACACAAATGATTGCTGTAGGTTTAGGTTCAATTTTTACAAAAGTGCAAACTGTAAATTATCCATTAAGAGATGCAGCTGATGGTTGGTATAAATCAATTTTCAAATTAGGAAGTGGATTTCCAGTTGGAATAATCGTTGTAGCTTTGGTTGCAATCTTAATGTCAGTAATATTAAGAAAGACAAAATTTGGTAGGTATTTACTAGCCATAGGTTCAAATGAAGAAGCAGCAAGACTTTCAGGAATTAATACAGAAAAATATATAATGCTTTCATTTGTACTTTGTGGGTTCTTCGCTGGTCTTGCAGGAATTGCATATTCTGCTACATATACAACAATAATGCCAGGCGAAGGTGTTGGATTCGAACTAGATGCTATTGCTGCTTCAGTAATAGGTGGATCATCATTGGCAGGTGGAAAAGCAACTATTCTAGGAACAATGATTGGTGTGTTTATAATGACAGTTTTAAAAGTAGGTCTACCATTTATTGGACTTCAATCACACTATCAAATATTAATTACAGGAATTGTATTGTTAATAGCTGTTTACCTAGACGTAATTAGAAATCGTAAAGAAAAATAAATTTTATTAAATAAGGAGAAATTTATGTTTAAAAAAATTAAAAAGGTAAGTATTTTAATGTCAGCTGCACTTTTGTTGGCAGCTTGTGGCTCAAATGAAGCAAAACCAGCAGAAAATAATGCTAGTAACGCACCAACAGAAACTGAAAAGGCTTCTAATGAAAAAGAACAAGCAAGTGATGGCGAAAAAATAAAAGTAGAAGTAGTTGCTAAAGGATTCCAACATCAATTTTGGAAAGCTGTAAACACTGGAGCTGAAAATGCTGCAAAAGACTTAAATGCAGAAATTACTTTCCAAGGTCCAGAAAATGAAACAGCTGTTCAAGAACAAGTACAAATGTTTGCTAATGCTGTAAACAAAAAACCAGCAGCTATAGCATACGCTGCTTTAGATACAAAAGCTTCAATTGATTTATTAAAACAAGCTAAAGATGATAAAATTCCAGTAGTTGGATTTGATTCTGGTGTTCCAAATGCTCCAGAAGGAACAATTCAAGCTACAGCAGCTACAGATAATATAGCAGCTTCAGCAATGGCAGCTGATAAATTATATCCAGAAATAGAAGCAAAATTGAAAAAAGCTTCAGTTGATAAAAAAGTAAGAGTTGGAGTTGTATCTCAAGAAGTAAACTCAGCATCAATTAGTGATAGAACAAAAGGTTTTATCGATAAAATGGTTGAACAAGCTTCAAAACTTGACAATTTAAAAGATAAAATCGCAGTTGTAGGTAATGATAAATTTGCAAATGATGTAAAAGAAAAAGATGCTGCTTTAGTAATAGATTTAGCAGTTCCAGCTAATGTAACTGATGCAGAAGGACAAACTCAAGCACAAACTTTATTAAACAAAGAAGACTTAATAGCAATTTACGGTTCTAACGAATTTGCAGCAAAATCTATTATAAATGCTGACAATGCTGTTGGTGGAAAACTTGGAAAAGATAAAATTATAGGAGTTGGTTTTGACTCTGGTGCAATCCAAATCGACGCAATCAAAAAAGGTGTTTTATTTGGTTCAATTACACAAGATCCAATTTCTATAGGATACAAAGCAGTTGAGCTTGCAGTTAAAGCTTCAAAAGGTGAAAAAGTAGAAGATATTGATACAGGAGCAGTTTGGTATAACGCTGAAAATATTGATAGTAAAGAAGTAAAATCACTACTATACGAATAAAATAGGAAAAAAAATGTCACATGAAAATTTAAAACAAGAGTTAATTGAATATGGAAAAAAATTAGTAGAAGTAGGATTAACTAAAGGAACAGGTGGAAATTTAAGTGTATATATTCCATCAGAAGAAAAAATGTTGATTACTCCTTCAGGAATTGATTTTTTTGATATTAAAGTAGAAGATATAGTAACTATGAAACTAGATGGTACTATTTTAGAAGGGGATAAAAAACCTTCAAGCGAATGGTATATGCATGCAATCCAATATAAAAATAGAGATGATATAACAGCAGTTATTCATGCACATACAACTTATAGTACCGTTGTAGCAACTTTAAGAGAAACTTTGCCACCTGCTCATTATATGATAGCTGTTGCAGGAGTTGATGTAAAGTGTGCAGAGTATGCAACATTTGGTACAAAAGAATTAGCAGAAAATGCTTATGAAGCTATGAAAGATAGATATGCAGTTTTACTTGCAAATCACGGAATATTATCTGGCTCTTATTCGCTTGCGAATGCCTTTAATATAATTGATGAAGTTGAGTATTGTGCAAAAATATATTACATGGCAAAATCTATTGGAAAACCTGTTATTTTAGATGACGATGAAATGACAAAAATGCTTGTTAAATTTAAAGAATATGGACAAGTAAAAGAATAATTAAATTAGCTGTTGCTATATAAAATTTTAATTTTATTGGCAGCAGCTTTTATTTGTGGAGGGGGAAATGTACGATAAAGATTTATTTTTGGAAAAAGTTAAAGAAAATAATATTTATTTGGGAATTGAGCTTGGATCTACTAGGATAAAAGCTATAGCGATTGATAATAGAGCAAAAATAATTTCTAATGGAATATATGAATGGAAAAGTAAATTTGAAAATGGCTATTGGACTTATGATTTTGATTTGTTGACAAAGGGGCTTCAAAGTTCATTTAAAAATTTAAAGGAAAATATTTTTAAAGAGTATGGCTATAAAATTTCAAATTTTAAAGCCATTGGAATTTCTGCGATGATGCATGGACTTTTGGCTTTTGACAAAAATATGAATTTACTTACTCCTTTTAGAACTTGGAGAAATACTAATACCGACAAGGCAAGTTTGTTTTTGAGTGAACTTTATGAATATAATATTCCTCATAGATGGTCTTTTGCTCATTTTTATGAGGCTATATTGAATAAAGAAAATTTTGTAAAAGATGTTGATTATATTTGTACCCTATCATCATATATACATTATTTGCTAACGGGCAAGAAAGTTGTAGGCATAGGAGATGCTTCTGGAATATTTCCTGTGGATGATAGCTTAAATTATAATAAAGATTTTTTGAAAAAAACAAATGATTTAGATGAGATTAAAAATCTTGGAATAAAATTGCAAGATATTTTGCCAAAAGTTATGGTTGCAGGGGAGTGTGCAGGAAAGCTTACAGAAAAAGGAGCGAAATTATTAGATATTGATGGAGATTTAAAGGCGTCAATAAATTTTTGTCCACCAGAAGGCGATGCAGGGACTGGTATGATCGCAACAAATACTATTAGAGAAAATACAGGAAATATTTCTATTGGTACGTCTATATTTTCTATGATAGTTTTGGATCATCAATTAGAAAAATATTATAAAGAAATAGACTTGGTTACAACACCAGATGGCAAACCAGTTGCTATGGTTCATTGTAATAATGGTACAGCTGATTTTGATGGATGGTTAAATATTTTTAAAGAATTTGCTTTAGATTTAAAAATTGATTTTTCTGAAAAAGGAGGAATATATTCCTATTTATTCAATAAAGCCTTGGAAGCAGTTGATGATGAATGTGGTTTTACTATTTTTAATTATTTATCAGGAGAACCTATTAATAAGGTGCTTGATGGCTTACCAATGATAATTAGAGATAAGTCTAATACTCCAAGCCTTTCAAAATTTATATTGGCAAATCTTTACTCCATTATGGCAAGTATTAGAATTGGTCAAGATATACTGACGGAAAAAGAAAATATACAAATAAAACAAATGTATGCTCATGGAGGCGTTTTTAAAACAAAAAAAGTTATGCAAAAAATTGTTGCATCAGCTTTAAATACAAATGTTTCCATATACAAATCTGCAAGTGAAGGCGGTTGTTGGGGAATGGCTTGCTTAGCTATGTATATGGATAAAAAAGATGATTACAAATCATTGGATGATTTTTTGGAAAAGTTTTTGTTTGCAAATCAATCAAAATATACCGAGCTTGCTGATGATAAAATAATAAAAAGCTTTGACAAATTTTTAAATGATTACAAAAAATATTTGCCTATTCAAAGATTTGCTGATGATAATAGAATTTAGTTATAAAAATTTTATATGAATATGCCCTTCTTTAAAGAATTATTCAGTTAAGAAGGGCATCTTTTTTATTAAATTAAATTTTATTTAAGTTAAATATTTATTTAGCAAAAATATAAAAATTAGAGTCAAGAATAAGCGGTATCATTCTGTTTATATCTTCTTTCATTTGATCGTAAGCAATTGTTGATAGATGGTGTTTAATTGAGAAAAAGATTGATTCATGAAATTTTATGCTATCTTGTAAAAATTCTTTAATATTTATATTTTTTTGGTTTTTTGCTATAAAATTTAGCATATAGTACCTATATCTTAGACCGATATCGAATGTAACTTTAAACATTTGATTTAGGTACTTATTTTCATTTCCTATAACAATGAACTTGTGGAATTCTATTTCATTTTCAATATATTTATTTATCAAGTCTGAGCTTAAATTATCAATATCGCAAGATTTTTTTATATTTGAAGTTAAAATTTCGAGTTTTTCAATTTGTTTATCATCAAAATTTTTTGCTGCTATCATAGCACAATATGGTTCTATTGCCATTCTAGAATTATAATATTGATTTAAATGATACATATTTAATTCTGAAACTTTTGTAAATTTTTCATTGTCATCTTTTGTAGCCAAACCAGATTTTATTAATTTTTTTATGGCTGAATTTACAGGAGTTCTTGAAATATTTAAATTGTTGGATATATTAGATTCATTTAAAATTGTTCCAGGTTTTATTTTTAGTTTTATAATTTGTTCTGATAATATTTTATAAGTCAGATCAGAATAGTTAGTAAAAGGATTTTTATTTATATATTTATCAAATTTTTCTTTCATATTTCCTCCTTCTTATTGTTTTTATTTATAAGCAAATAATGTTATTTAAGTAAATCTAGATTATTTTAATATGCAAAAATAAGTTATAGAAGATATAAAGATTATTTTTTGATGAAAACGATTTTTTTATTTAGAATATAGTTAAATGATAATATAAGGAGGAAAATATGTCAAAAAAAATGAAAGCAGCAGTGTTAGTTGATACAGGAAAAATTGAAATAAAAGAAAATGATATTCCTGAAATAAAAGATGATGAGGTTTTAATAAAAGTAAAATATGCTGGAGTTTGTGGATCAGATTTACACTTATTCAAAGGTAAGCATCCATTTAGAAAACCTCCTGTAGTTTTGGGTCATGAAGTTGTTGGTGATGTTGTAGAGATTGGTAAAAATGTAAATGAATTTAAATTAGGTGATAAGGTTACTGTTGAACCTCATAAGGGATGCGGGCATTGTGAATACTGTGAAAAAGGTCTTGTTAATTTATGTCTAAATAAATCTGCACCAGGAACAGGTGATTGGACTGGTACATTTGTAGAATATTTTAATGCTCCTGAAAAGTATGTTCACAAGGTTAAAGATGAAGCAAGTTATGAAAGTGCAGTTTTGGCAGAGCCTGCAGCAGTTTCAATTCACGCATTAAATAGATTTGAAAGTCATGGTGATACTTTAACAATAATTGGTATGGGTAGCATTGGATTGTTGGCATTAAAAGTAGCGAAAAGACAAAATCTTTATAAAAATATAATTTGTGTTGATTTGGATGAATTTACTTTAAAAGAAGCTAAAGAAAATGGTGCTGATTATATTATTAATCCTTCAAAAGAAAATATGGTAGAAAAAGTTTCAAGTATTACCAATAATGAAGGTTGCGAAAATATTTTGCTAAGTACAGGTTATACAAAAATTTTAACTGAAGCTGGTAAGATTGCAAAGAAAAGAGGACAAATAGTTTTAGTTGCAATGATAACAGATGATATACCATATTATAGTTATGATTTAGTATTTAAAGAACTAAAATTAATAGGAGCTATGACCTATACAAGTAAAGATTTTGAAGAGGCAATTGAACTAATTAATAATGACATAGGCTGGGAAAGTTTTGTAACTAAAAAATATCCTATAGATGAAAGTCAAGATGCATTAGAATTATTAAGAGATAGGACAGAAGATACTGTAAAAATTTTAATCGATATGAACCTTAAATGAAGGGGTTAATTATGAAAAAGAAACATGCTCTTTATAGTTTAGTAGTAATATTTTTATCACTTTTCTTTGTTTCTTGTGGAAATAAAGAAAAAGATGTTAAAGTATTAAAGCTATGCCATATTCAATCTGAATCTGATTTATGGCATAAAGCTAGTTTGAAATTTAAAGAAGAAGTTGAAAAAAATTCTGATGGTAAAATAGAAGTTAAAATTTATCCAAACTCAACCTTAGGTGGAGATAGGGATATAGTTGAGGGAATGCAAATAGGATCTATTGATATAGGATTAATAGCAGGAGTACTAAGTAACTTTGAACATTCTTTCAATTTATTAGAGATACCTTATATTTTTGACGATGAAACCCATTATAAAAATGTAGTAAACGGTGAAGTTGGTCAAATAATGTGTGACAGATTAAGAGAAAAATCTGGAATAAGAGTTTTAGATTTTTGGGATAGGGGTCCTAGACATATTAGTTCAAACAAAGAAATAAAAAATGTTGACGATATTAAAGGATTAAAAATCAGAATTCCAGAAATTGAAGCTATGAAAGTTGTTTGGGAAGGCTTAGGAGCATCTCCAACAACAATGGCTTGGGGTGAAGTTTATACTGCTTTGAGTCAAAACGTAATTGAAGCTGAAGAAAATCCTATTCCGTTTATGTTTAGTGGAAGGATGCAAGAAGTTCAATCTAATATATCATTAACAGCACATAAATATGAATATGTAACATTTTCATTTAGTGAATCAACTTGGAAATCTTTAAATAAAGATGATAGAAAAATAATAAAAGATGCTTCTAAAGTAGCGGCAGAATATCAAAATGAAGAAGTTAAAAAAGTTACAGATGAAATGTTAAAACAAATGCAAGAAGATGGTATGAAAGTTACTGAACCTGATAGGGAATCATTTAGAAGTAAAGCTATGCCAATAGCAGAGAAATATGCAAATTCAATTGATAAAGAATTATATCAAAAGATTTTAGAAAGCAAAGGAAATTAGTATGAAAAAAACTTTAGACTTAATCCAAAAGTTAATAAATATTTTCTTATCTGCAGCTATATTTGCAATGACTTTAATTATTTTTCTTCAAGTTATATCAAGATATATATTTAATAGTCCTCTTGTTTGGTCAGAAGAGTTGTCAAGATATTTATTTGTTTGGATATCATTTTTAGCAATAGCTGATGCGGTTAGGACTAAAAGTCATATAGCATTAAGTATTTTAACAGATAGAATGAGTGAAGATAGAAAACAAATAGTTTCTAGGTTAAATTATAGCTTAACTTGTATTATTGGAATAATAATTACATATGGAGGAATTGTTTTAATGAATCTAGGAGTTCATCAAAGCTCTGCTACATTAGGAGTTCCCATGTTTTTAGTTTATTTAGTAATACCAGTTTCAGGTGTACTAATCAGTATATTCTCCGTTGAGAAAATATTTACAAAGGAAGGGATGGCAGATAATGATTAATAATATTTTGCTGATTTTAATATTCCTAGTATTCTTATTTTTAGGATTGCCAGTTGGATTCGCAATAATTTTATCTACTTTATCAGGTTTAATTATTCAACAAGAACCTTTAGCTTTAATTTCTCAAAGATTTTTTACAGCAATTGATTCATTTTCTTTGATGGCTATACCATTGTTTATGTTTGCAGGGTCAATAATGAGTAAAGGTACTATTACCAAAAGATTAATAGATTTTGCTTTGGTAATTTTTTATAAATCAAGAGGGGCTTTGGCAAAGGTCGTAACTGTAACTGGAATAGTTATGGGAGGTATCTCAGGATCGGGAGTAGCGGATACTGCGGCTTTAGGTTCAATACTATTTCCAGAAATGAAAGATAGAAATTATGATCAAGGATTTTCTGCAGCAGTAATTGCATCATCAGGAAGTATTGGATTGATAATTCCCCCAAGTATTGCTTTAATTGTATACGGAGTCAGCACTCAAACATCAATAGGTGATTTATTTATGGGAGGATTAATACCTGGTGTTTTAATAGGCTTATGTTTTTTACTATATTGCCACTTTGTTGCAACAAAAAACAATTACCCCAAAGAAAATAATATTAGTAAGGAAGAAAAAATAAAAAAATTTAAGGATTCTATTTTTGCACTATTTATGCCTATAATTATAATTGTAGGAATCAGAGGAGGAATATTTACTCCAACAGAAGGTGGAGCAATTGTATCAGTGTATGCACTAATAATTAGTATTTTTGTATATAAAGATATAAAATTAAAAGATTTAAAATCTATATGTCTTGATGCAGCTTTATCTACTGCAGCAATTACTCTAATTATATGTGCAACAAGTGCATTAACTTGGTTTTTAGCATCAAATGAAATTCCTCAAAGAGTTTCAATGTATATAATATCTCTAACTGATAACAAGTTAGCGTTGATACTATTGATGTCGATTTTACTATTAATTGTAGGAATGTTTATCGATAGCAGCCCTGCAATAATGATGTTATCACCAATTTTATATCCTATAGCTAGTTCAATTGGAATAAATCCAGTGCAATTTGGTGTTTTTATGGTAATTTTACTAACAGTTGGCTTACTAACTCCCCCTGTTGGAACAGCCTTATATGTTGTAAGTAATATATCAAAAATATCAATAGAAAAGATTTCAAAATCATTAATGCCATTTTGGTTTATTATGATTGCTGTCGCAATTTTTGTAGCCTTATTCCCTATACTAACATTAAGTTAAGAAGGAGGATTAGATGAGTATATTATTAGGTGTAATAGCAGATGACTTTTCTGGTGCTAGCGATGCAGCCTCATTTTTTGCAGAAAATAAAATCAGGACAGTTTTAAGTAATGGAGTGCCTGATGAAAATGATGAAAATTTAAATACTATTCTAAATAAAGATGCGGTACTTGTAATAGCATTAAAAATCAGAAGCGAGAGAAAAGATTTAGCCTTAGAAAAAGTAGATAAGGCATATGAGTATCTATGTAATAAAAATACTGAAAAAATATTTTATAAATATTGTTCTACATTTGATTCTACACCAAAAGGAAATATAGGACCTATTACAGATTTTTTATTAGAAAAAATGGATCAAAAATATACAATTTTGGAACCAGCCTTGCCAGTAAATGGAAGAGAAATAAAAGATGGCAAGTTATATGTGGATGGTCTGGAGCTTCATAAAAGTCATATGAAAGATCATCCTTTAAATCCTATGTGGGATAGTAGAATTAGCGAACTTATGAAAGATCAAGGTAAGTATAAAACAATAAATATTTCTAGAGACTTTTTAAATAAGGGAAAAGAAGAAATAACTAAAATATTTGAATCCAAAAAAGATGAAAAAGAAAAGTATTATCTTGTTCCAGATTACTATGAAGAAGGCGATGATGATCTTATTATAGATGCTTTTGGTGATTTAAAATTACTAACTGGTGGAAGTGGATTAAATACTGCGATTTCTAAAAAAATCAAAAGAGAAAAAGATATAAATAAATTTGATTTAGAAAGCAAAAATAAAGGAAAAATAATTTATATAGTAGGATCTTGCTCAAAAATGACCCTAAAGCAAATTGATAATTTTAAATTTAAGAAGGTCAAAATAGATATTGATAGTCTAATGAAAGAACCGGGTACCTATATAGAAAAACTATTAAAAGAAGTTGATGATAAAGTAATGTTTTATAGTAGTGACGATGCTGTTACTTTGGATAAATTACAAAAAAAATATGGTCAAGAAAAAATAACTGAAAACTTAGAAAAAGTATATGAATCATTAACAAAAGAAGCACTAGACCAAGATTTTAATAACTTTATTATAGCTGGAGGCGAAACTAGTGGAGTTGCAACTTCTACTTTAGGTTTTAAAACTTATTATATAGGTGAAAGTGTTGCAGCTGGAGTTCCAATTTTAATGCCAGTAAATAATGATAAAGTAAGACTGGTTTTGAAGTCAGGTAACTTTGGTAAGGAAGATTTTTTCAATAAAACTTATGAGATGATAGTAGGTTAAAAATGAAAGAAAAAGATTTAAAAGATTTAATTTGGGTTTCTAAGGCCTTGTTTGATAGAAATAAAGTATCAGGTTCGACAGCAAATATTAGTTTTAAAGATAAAGATATAATATATGTGTCAAAAACAGGCTCATGCTTTGGAAATATGAATGAAAATAGTTTTTCTGTTTTAAAAAATGATAAAGTTATTTCTGAAAATAAACCAAGTAAAGAATACCCGATGCATAAATTATTATACGATATTGATGATAAATATAAGTGTGTAATTCACACTCATAGTACTTTTATAACATATTGGTCTTGTATACTAGAATCTGAAGATAAAACTATTGACTTAAAATGTAAAACTCCATATTTAAAAATTAAAGTTGGAGACTTGGGTTGGGTAAAATATAAGGATCCAGGAAGTCAAGAACTTTTTGATGAGCTAAAGAAAAGTATTGATAAAAATATAAAAGCCTATGTTATGGAAAACCATGGAGTGATAGTAGTAGGAGAAAGCATTGAAGAAGCTTTTTATATGATTGAAGAAATAGAGGAATCAGCGAAAAATGCTTTTTTGCTAAGTTTATAAATATTTTATAAGTAAATAAGAGAATTTAAAGAAGTAGAGCTTTCTACTTCTTTTTTTATAAATGTATTTAAGAAATTTAAAAAATAGTATATTTTGGGTATAAGTAAAGTAATAAAACTTGGAGGATGGTATGTTTTTATTTTTTGTATGTTTGATTATTCCTATTTCTTTCTTTTTTATGTATTTTTTCTTAAAGAACAAGGCTGGTAAAAAAATTTCAAAATGGTCTGGTTTTAGGACTAGGCTTTCTATGAAAAATGAAAAAAATTGGGAAATTGGAAATCTTTATGCTAGCAAATTGTCTTTGATTTTTGGGATAATTAGTATGGTTATGACCTTGTTTGTTTTTTACAAATATGATTTGAATGATAAAATTGTTTTGATTTTAGTTGGAATCCAAATTGTTTTTTTGATTTTGATTAGTGTGCTTAGTGAAATAAAATTATATTTTGTGAATAAGGAAGGGAGTGTTTGAAATGATTATTTCATTTTCAAACAGTCCCTATTTGATTTTTATTTTATATTTAATTCTTTATATTCGTAGCCGTTATCTTCTGCTATTCCTTCGTTTGTAACATATCCATCGTAAGTATTAACTGCAGAAATTATTTCTGGAGATTTTTCGCAGGCATTTTTTAGTCCAAGATTTGCTATTGTTTTTACATATTTTGTTGTTGCGTTTGATAGGGCATAAGTTGATGTCATAGCAACTGCTCCTGGAATATTTGCAACAGCATAATGAATTACTCCGTGTTTTACAAAAACTGGATCGGTGTGGCTTGTTGGATGTCCTTTTGTAATATCTGTTGAACCACCTTGGTCGATTGCAACGTCAACTATTACTGATCCATCTTTCATTTGTTTTACCATATCTTCTTTTATAAGTTGTGGAGCACGTCTTCCTGGAATTAAAACTGTGGAGATTACTAAATCTGCATCTTTAACAGAATCTTCAATATTTATAGGATTTGAATAGAGTGTTTCTATTTTATCTGGGAAAATATCTTGTAATCTGCTCAAAGCGTCAATATTTACATCCAAAACTGTAACTCTTGCGCCCATTCCTACAGCAATTCTTACAGCACCAGCTCCAACAGTACCAGCTCCAACAATTACAACGTGAGCAGGTCTTACTCCTGGAACTCCTTGAAGTAAAATTCCTCTTCCGCCTTCAGGCTTTGTTAAATATCTTGCGCCTTCTTGAACCGCCATTCTTCCAGCAATTTCACTCATAGGAGCTAGAAGTGGTAATTTGTTATCAAGTTTTAAAGTTTCATAAGCTATGCCTGTAACTTTTTTATCGACTAATTCTTTTGTTAATTCTTCATTACTTGCAAGGTGGAGATAAGTATATAAAATCAAACCTTCTCTTAAATATTTATATTCTTCTTTTAAAGGCTCTTTTACCTTGTAGACAATATCAGATTTTTCCCAAACGTCTTTTGCTGAATCGACAATTTTTGCGCCAACATCTTCATAATCTTTATTTGTAATACCAGAATTTAAACCGGCATTATTTTCAATTAAAACTTCATGACCAGCTTTAACTAATTCCGCAACAGCGCCAGGCACAGTTGCAACTCTAGATTCTTGGTCCTTAATCTCTTTTGGTATTCCTATTATCATATTTCCTCCTTATATATTTCGAAATATCTCAATTAAAATATACCCAAATCAAATAAAAAATCAAAAATTTTAATTATTTTTCATTAAAAACAAATTTTTCCAAATAGTAAGCAATTCCATCATCATCATTTGATTTTGTAATAAAATCAGCTTTTTCTTTCATAAAATTAGCACCATTTTCCATAACCACACCAAGGCCTGCCATCTCAATCATGGTTTGATCGTTCTCCTCATCGCCAAAAGCAATCACATCTTTCATATCCATATCAAAATATTTGGCGATTTCAACAAGACTTTCTCCCTTGCCAATTCCCTTTGGCATAATTTCATAAAAATAAGGAGTAGATTTTACCTGAGTAGTTTTATCAGAAAATTTATCCATCAATTTTTTTGCATCATCATCAATCAAGTTAGGATCTTGAGAAAACAAAATTTTATTAGGAGCAAAATCCAAACTATAAGCCAAATCATCAATGACTTCATAATGAGTAAAGGCTTTTTGACAAATTTCCTCAAGCTTGTAAGTTTTAGAAGAACTTGTAATAATTTTATCCTCAGTGTAAATAATATAGTGCATAAAAAGATTTTTTTCGCTAAATTGCAAAATTTCTTTTGCAAGGTCAAAATCCATAGGATGATTAATAATTACATCCTTTGTTTTATAATTAGTAATTCTTCCACCATTAAAATTAGAAATAAGCCCACCATATTTTTCAAATTCCAAAATATCCGCAAAAGGATAAACCCCAAGAGGATCACGCCCAGATGCAATAACAACAATATGACCAAGCTCTTGCGCCTTAATCAAAGCATTTTTAGTTTTTTCAGTAATCTGCCTTTTCGAATTTAACAAAGTACCATCTATATCAACTGCAATAATTTTTTTCATAATGACTCCTTTATTCTCTTATTTTATAATTATATTAGAGAAATTATATAATTCAAAAATCAAACTTCCATAAGTATGAGGAAAATGTTTGTGTGGAGATTTGTTTTTTTAATTATTATAATGTTTATACGAGGTGGTTAAATGATTGAAACAAGAATGAAACAAATATTCGACTACTTAACTTTAGACTATGATTATCACACCTCTAAAGATATAGGAAAAGAAATGGAATTATCTTCAAAAACTATAAGAAAAGAGATAGATCTATTGAACTTAGTAATTAAAGATAAGGGAGCGATAATAGAGTCTAAAACAGGGAAGGGATTTAAATTTAAAATTAAGGATCAAGATAAATTTAAAAGTTTCCTAAAAAATGATTGGTATAAATATGCTTACTTTCAACAAGGTGGAGGTGATAAAGATAGCAGATACGAAAATATTTTGAGAATGTTTTTATTTTCTAGTTCATATATTAAGCAATATGAATTAGCTGAAAGTTTTCATGTAAGTGAGTCACAAATAAATAAAGATTTACCAATAATAAAAAAAACTTTGAATAATTACAAGCTAGATTTAATTTCAAAACCATATTATGGAATGAAAATTGAAGGTAGCGAGAAAAATATAAGACTTGCAATAAAAAATGAAATAGGAGTAGATCCAAAACTTTTTGATGGTGATGAAAATAAAGAGCTTTTTAATAAAATTCAAGAAATAATAGATAATATAGATTTTGGTGAAGATTACTATATGCCTTATGTTAATTTTAAAAATTTAGTTATCCATATCTATATTTCTATATTAAGAATTAAGCAAAAAGAATATGTAAAATTGCCAAAATCAGTAGAAAAAAAGCTTGTTTCATACGAAGAATTCAAAATTGCAAATAAAATTGTTGATAGCTTAAAAGCTAAACTAGAAATAGAAATTCCAAATCAAGAATTAGTATATATAACCATGCACTTAATTGCAAAAAACACAATTAGGGATCAAGAAAAATTATCTTCAGAAATCTTAAAGTTATCTCAGGATATAATAGATGAGATATATAAGGTATCAAAATATGATTTCAGATCAAACATAGAATTTTATTTTGCTTTAGCAACACATCTTGGACCTTTAATATATAGGATAAAATATGGATTTAATATGAAAAATCCTATACTTGAAGATATAAAAAAAGATAAGATTTCTTTTATGTTAGCGACAATCGGCTCAAACATAATAAATGATAAATATATGACAAAATTATCAGATGACGAAATAGGATATATTGCATTACATATAATGGCTGCAATCGGTAATAATTCATCTAATAAGAAAAATATTCTTATAGTATGTGGATCAGGCAATTCTTCTGCTCAAATAATGAAATCACAACTTATGAAGCAATTTGAAGGAAATATTGAGAACATAGCAACAACAGATGTTAGAAATTTAAAAAAATTTGATATTGATAGATATGATTTGATCATATCATCAGTAAATATTAGCGATAAATTTGATATGTCAGTTATATATGTAGATGTTATTTTTTCAAAAAGTGATTTAAATAAATTGAAATTAGCATTTGAGAATTCTAATCTAGATGAGATATACAATATATTTTCAAACTCAATATTTGTTAAAGACAAAGTATTCAAAAACAAGGATGAAGTTCTAGAATATATAGCAGAAAAAATTTCCACAAAATCAAATTTTCCAAATAATAAAGCTTTAAAACAGTTGATAAATAGAGAGAAGATGGGTCAAACATCTTTTGATAATATTGCTATACCACACATATTTGACCAAGTTGATGGAAAGTCATATTCAATAATAATAATGTTAAAAAAACCGATAGATTGGAACGGTAGAAAAATTAGACTTATTTATAGCTTGGTAATCGGAAAAGATATAGGAGATATGAAATTTTACTATGAGAAACTGGGAAATTTCTTATCAAATAAAAATCTTATATCAGAATCGCTAACAGCTGACGATAAAATAAAATTTATGAAGATATTTTTAAAGGAGGAATAAGCAGTTTTATGGATGAAAATCAAAAAGTATACGAGTTAGTTTTTAATATAATTGTCCATGCAGGTGAAAGCAGAAGCTTATCATCAGAAGCTATGGATGCTGCAGAATTATATAAGTTTGATGAGGCTAAATCTTTATTAAAAAAAGCTAACGATGAATTTATAAAATGCCATGAAATTCAAACAAATATGCTCACTGAAGAAGCAAATGGAGAAAAAAATAAAATAAACATTATATTAGTCCATGCACAAGATCATCTTACAATGGCTACCATGGCAATGGAAAATGCAAAAAGGTGGATAAAATTAAATAAAAAATTACAAAAAATGGAGGGGAAATATGAAAAAAGTAATTCTTGTATGTAATGCAGGTTTATCTAGTTCTTTAATGGCAAAAGAAGTAACTAAGCAATTGCAAAAGGATGGACATGAAATATATGTAGAAGCAACTACAATTTCAAATAGTGAAAATATTTTTAAGTCTGATGAATATTCTATGATATTATTGAGTCCTCAAATTAGAATGTATTTTGATGAATATAAGAAAAATGCTGACGAATTTGGAAAAATTATAGCTCAAACACCTTTTAATGCTTATGCCCCAACGCCTATGGGTGTCAAAAATATGGAAAATATTATCCTAGAAAATATTTATAAATGAGGATATAATGAAAATTTCATGGGATTATTTAGATAATCGTTATTTGCCTGATTGGTACGCAAATGCAAAATTCGGAATTTTTATCCACTGGGGTCCATATAGCGTTCCATCATATAAAATTGTAGTTGATAAACAATTTGGTTCTTATGCAGAATGGTATTATGCCACAGTTTATGGAAATTATGGCGATAATAAAGATTCATTTCATAAAAAAGTTTATGGAAATAAAGAGTATAGGGAATTTGGATATGATTTTAAAGCTGAATTATTTGATCCTGATTCTTTTGCTGAAATAATAAAAAATTCAGGAGCCAGATATGCTGTACTCACATCAAAACATCATGATGGATTTTGTTTATGGAAAACAGATAATGTTCACAAAGTCAATTGGAATAGTGCAGACATAGGTCCTCATAGAGATTTAGTAAAAGAATTGTCAGAGTCTATTAGAAAAAAAGGCATAAAATTTGGGCTTTATTATTCAATTATTGATTGGGAGAGTGTACCATCTCACAGATGTGATGGAAGATATTTCATACCAATGAAAGATGTAAAAAAATATGGATTATCTAAGGAAGTTTATTTAAAAGAAGTATTGCAAAAACAATTATATGAAATTGTAAATAAATTTAAGCCTAGTTTAATATTTGCCGATGGTGGAGAATGGGATTTAACGGAAGATGAAGTTAAAGTTAAAGAATTTTTATACTGGTTATACAACAAATCTCCGGTAAAAGACGAAGTAGTAGTTAATGATCGCTTTTATAAAGGAATGGAAGGAAAGCACGGTGATTATTATTCAACCGAATACAATGATAAGGTTTTAGAAGAACATCATATATTTGAAGAAAGTAGGGGGATAGGAAAATCATACGGATATAATAGATTAGAAAAACTAGAAGACTATTTAACAAGTCAAGAAATAATTAAAAAATTATATAAAACTGTTTCTAAAGGCGGAAATTTTTTATTAAATATTGGACCAAGAGCAGATGGGCAAATACCAACATTACAGGTCGAAAGGCTAAAAGAAGTAGGAAGATGGTTAGAATTTTGTGGAGAAGCCATATTTAATACTAGAGCAAATTTTAAATTTATTAATAGTACTACAAATGAAAAATTTAATTATTATTTCATAAATCCTCAAAAAGAAAATGAATTTAAAATTGAAAATAAATTTTTGAAAGAAATAGGAAAGAATGTAGATGTATTGGGAGTAGAAAATAATTGCAAAATTAGTGATGGAAAACTTTTAATAAATAATAAGTATGAATATTATAATCAAATTATTAATTATGATGTAATAGTTTTAAGAAAAAATAAAAAGGAGTAAAAAATGGAAAAAAATAACAAATTTAATAAGTTTTTAAACGATAAATTAGTTCCTTTAGGTGCAAAAATTTCAAATCAACCTCACTTAAAAGCTATTCGTGATGGAATGGTAGCTGCTACACCTGTGGCATTATTGGGTGGAATGACATTAATTGTAACATCGCCTCCTGTAAATTTGGAAACTATGAAACCTACAAATATATTTTTCCAATTTTTAATTGCATGGAAACAATGGGCAATGCAACATGGTCTAGGGATAGAGCTTTTATTTAGATCATCAATGGGTTTAATGGCTCTATTTGTATGTATGGCAATTTCAAACTCACTTGCTAAACATTATAAAATGCAATCAATGAATACAATGATTATTGCAGCAGTTTCATTTCTTATAACATCAGCACCTTCAAATCTTGTTGTATTTTCAGATATATTAAACAAATCAAAAACTATTGAAAAAGCTCTTGAAGGACAAAGTATGGCTTTACCAATGAATTATTTGGGAGCAGAAGGAATTTTTACAGCAATAATTATAGGACTGTTAGTAACGGAGTCAACAAGATTTTTACAAGATAGGGGACTTCTTATAAAAATGCCAGAAGCTGTTCCAGAACCGGTTAAAGCATCATTTGCGTCAATTATTCCTTTGGTAGTTAATGTTGTTGGTATTTTTTTGATTAGTTTATTAGTACAATCTTTAACTGGTGGATTATTAATTCCAGATTTAATAAAGAAATTATTCTCACCTTTTGTATTTGCTGTTGATTCAGTAGTAGGAATATTTTTGATTTCAATTGTAACTCAATTATTATGGGTAGTTGGTCTTCACGGTTCATCAATTGTAAGTGGTTTAGTTGGAGCTTTTGAATTAGGAAATTTAGCAGCAAATGCAGAAGCTGTAACAAAAGGTTTAGCACCAGAATTTATTTACACTGAACCATTCCGTGCATTTTTTATGATATTAGGTGGGGCAGGTGCTACTATAGGATTAAATATTTTAATGCTAAGAAGTAAAGATAAACAAATGAGAACATTAGGTAAGTTAGCTATTTTACCATCTATATTCAACATTAACGAACCAATTATTTTTGGGGTTCCTATTGTTTTAAATCCAGTATTAGCGATACCATTTATTGGAGTTCAAACTGTTAATGGAATTTTAACATATATTGTGATGAAATTAGATATTTTAGGAAAAACTTATACTTATGTTCCTTGGACAACTCCAGCACCTATAGGTGCAGCTATAGCAACTATGAGTATCATAGCTTTCTTTTGGATAATTTTTTTAATTGTTTTAGATATTTTGATGTGGTATCCATTTTTCAAAACATACGAGAAACAATTACTAAAGGAGGAAAAAGAAGTTGGTAAAGAATAAAACTTTATGGGGAGCTGCAACAGCTGCTTATCAAGTTGAAGGAGCTGTTAGAGAAGATGGAAAAGGTCTAACAAGTTGGGATGTTTTTTATGAAAAAAATGACTTGGGTTATGATGGAAATATTGCAGTAGACCATTATAATCGTATGAAAGAAGATGTAAAATTATTTCATGAAATTGGGCTTGAAACTTATAGATTTTCTATTTCTTGGGCACGCATATTACCTAATGGAAGTGGTAAAATAAATGAAAAAGGATTGAATTATTATAGGAATTTAATTAATGAACTATTAAAATATAATATTGTTCCATTTGTAACAATATATCATTGGGACTTGCCACAAGCTCTTATGGATAAAGGCGGATGGTTAAATAAAGAAGTAATAGATAACTTTGTTAGTTATTCAAAGATTTTATTCGAAGAATTTGGAGATAAGGTTCCACTTTGGGCAACAATAAATGAACCTATGTCAGAAGTTGTAGAAGGATATGTTCAAGCTAGCCATCCACCACAAATGAAAAATTCTTATATGGAAGCTCTTCAAGTATCTCATAATTTTAATGTTGCAAGTGCAAGAGTTATAAAACTATTTAGACAAATGAAATTAAGTGGGAAAATTGGAATAGTATTAAACCCAATGCCATGTTATTTGTTAGAAAAAAATGAAAAAAATATTGAAGCTTTAAATTTTGCAAAAGATTATTTATGCGATTGGTATATTTCTCCAGCGACAATAGGGGAATATCCCAAAAATATGCTAGAATATTGTAAAAGTAATTTTAATTCACCACATATAACAGATGAAGATAGAAAATTAATGAAAGAAAATATAGGCGATTATTTAGGCATAAATTACTATATGAGAAGAGTCATAGAAGCAGAAAACTTGGATTCAAAATTTATTGAAGATAAATTTAATTTTATAAAAGTTCCAGGAGGTCAGTATACTAAATGGGATTGGGAAATTTATCCTAAAGGCTTATCAGATCTTTTACTTCACATTAAAAATGAGTATAAAGATATGGAAATTATAATCGCTGAAAATGGAATGGGATTTGATGATCAGCCTGATAAATATGGCAGTTTTGAAGATGATGAAAGAATTGATTATGTAAAAAGGCACATAGAAATAATAGAGTATTTAAAAGCAAAAAAAGATATAAATATAAGTGCTTATTACGTATGGTCTGCAATTGATTTACTATCATGGACAAATGGGTATCAAAAAAGATATGGACTAATAGGCGTAGACTTTGATACACTCGAAAGAAAAATAAAAAAAAGTGGATATTGGTACAAAAATTTCATTGAAAATTATGGTTAAAAAATTTCTATTAAAATTAAAAAAACTTTTATGAGGTGCTACCTTAATTGGTAGTATCTTTTTTATTAAGTTTTTGTACTGTAATTTTTCACATACCAATCAAAACTATTTAGGAATTAAAAATTTTTTAATGATAAAAATTGAAAATAAAACCAGATTTTAACTTCTTGTAACATAAGTTACCGATTAAATATTTTTTATTTTGTATTATAAGAATGTAAGAAAGATAAAAAAAAGAAAGGATTTTATTATGTTTTGTTTTCAATGTCAAGAAACAGCCGGCAACAAGGGTTGTACTAAGGTTGGTGTTTGTGGAAAAAATGAAAATACTGCAAACAGCCAAGATTTATTAATTTATGTTACAAAAGGACTTGCTGAAGTTTTAAATAAAATAGAGAATGTTGATTCTAAATATTATGATTTAATTTCAAATAATATGTTTGTTACAATCACAAATGCAAATTTTGATGAGGAAGATATTTTAAGAAAAGCAGAAAAAACTTTAAAGGCTAAGGATAAATTAATTGAAGAAAATAAACTTGAAAATTTATCTGATGCAGCAAAATATACAAGTGATGATAGGGATGAGCTAAGAAGAAAGGCTATTGAAGTTGGAGTTTTAAATATAATAAATGAAGATGAAAGGTCTTTGGTTGAACTTGTAACTTATGGCTTAAAAGGAATGGCAGCTTATAATCATCACGCAAATGTTTTGGGCTATAGAAATGAAGAAGTTGATAAATTTATCGCCCAAACTTTGGAAAAAACTTTAAAAGATGATAAAGATATTAATGATTTAATAAATTTAACAATGGAAACTGGAAAACATGGTCTTATGGCAATGGAGCTTTTGGATAAGGCAAACACAGAAAAATTTGGCAATCCAGAAATCACAGAAGTTGATTTTTCTGCTGGAGATAATCCTGCGATTTTAATTTCAGGTCACGACCTTAATGATATGGAAATGCTACTTGAACAAACAAAAGGTTTGGGAATAGATATTTACACCCACTCAGAAATGTTACCTGCAAACTACTATCCAAAATTCAAAAAATATGACCACTTCCACGGCAATTATGGAAATTCTTGGTGGAGCCAAAATGAAGAATTCCAAAAATTCAACGGACCAATTTTGATGACAACAAATTGTATAGTTCCACTTAAAAAAGATAATGACTATCTTGATAGGTTATTTACAACAGGAAATGCAGGATACCCTGGTGCAAAACACATAAAAGCTGATGAAAATGGCAAAAAAGATTTCTCTCAAATTATTGAGATGGCAAAATCTTGCAAGGCTCCAGAAAATTTAGAAAATACAAAAATTGTTGGAGGCTTTGCTCACAATCAAGTAGAAGCACTTGCTGGCGATGTAGTAAAAGAAATTAAGGCTGGAAATATTAAAAAATTTGTCGTAATGGCAGGATGTGATGGAAGACACAAGGGCAGATCATATTACACAGAATTTGCCGAAAAATTGCCAAAAGATTATGTGATTTTAACAGCAGGCTGTGCAAAATACAGATACAACAAATTAAATCTTGGAGATATAAATGGAATTCCAAGAGTTTTAGATGCTGGTCAATGTAACGATTCATATTCTTTGGTAAAAACTGCTTTGTTATTACAAGATGCCTTTGGACTTGAATCAGTAAATGATTTGCCACTTGAATTTAATATAGCATGGTATGAGCAAAAAGCTGTAATAGTTTTATTGGCTTTGTTAAGTCTAGGAGTGAAAAATATTCATCTTGGACCAACTCTCCCAGCATTTTTGTCAGAAACAGTTGTGAATTTCTTGGTAGAAAATTTTAATATTTCCCCAATTACAAATGTAGAAAAAGATTTGGAAATAATTACTGCATAAAAAGAAAAAATAAATTTATATACATTTAAAAATATTTCCCCAAAATTTAAAAATTTTTTTGGGGAATTTTTTATTTTGAAATTAAAATTTAATTAAATATTTTGGAAAATTTTTTAAATCAAATTTGGAAAAAGTTTTCTTGTATGTTATCATAAATGTAGAGAGGTAATATGTATTATATTGGTATAGATATTGGATCAACTGCTAGTAAGTATGTTGTCCTAAATAATGAAAAAAATGAAATACTTTATAAAGAAGTTATAAGCAGCGGATGGAATAGCAAAGAAACTGGCAGAAAAATAATCAAAAAGCTAGAAGATTTGGGATATGAAAGAAAAGAAAGTCATATCACAGCTACAGGTTATGGAAGAATTGCCGTAGATTTTGCTGATAAAATTATTACAGAAATTACTGCCCACGGCAAGGGCGCACATTTTTTGGGCTCAAAAGATAGAACTATAATCGACATTGGCGGACAAGATACAAAAATAATTGTCCAAAATGAAGATAGGGTTGTGGATTTTTTGATGAATGATAAATGTTCGGCTGGAACTGGGAAATTTTTGGAAGTTATGGCAAATAGGCTTGGTCTTGATTTGAAAGAATTTTTTCAAATGGCAAATAAAGGCAAGGACATAGAACTTTCTTCAACTTGCACAGTTTTTGCAGAATCTGAAGTTGTTTCTTTGATGGGAAAAGGAACAAAAAGAGAAGATATTGCAAGTGGAGTTATAAATTCTATTGTGTCAAAAGTTTCAAAGCTTGCTCAAAAAAAATCTGATACTGATGGATATTTTCTTACTGGTGGTTTTTCAAATAATGAATACATAATGAAAGCTTTGGAAGAAAAACTTAACAGTAGTGTTAAAAGTCATCCCGATGGCAGATTTGCGGGAGCGATTGGAGCTGCTATTTTATGAAGATAAAACTAGAAGATTTGAGAAGAGAAGCCTATGTGGATGCAATATATGCAAAAATGGAAAATGACAATGTAGTTGGAGTTTTTTCAGATAAGTTTGATGCTCTCTTGATCTCTTATGGTTTTATTGTTTACCCAATTATTGGACTTGATAGTTATGTATTTGATTACTACAAATTAGAAAATGTATGTGATCCAATTAATTCTACAATTGCCTATCTAAAAACTAAAAAATGCCCCTTGATATATTCTTCAAAATTTTTTGTTCTTGATGATTATTGCAAGAAATTTAATGAGTATTTGGAAAAAAATACTGACAAAAAAATTGTTTATGAGAAAGATTTAAAAAATTTTCTTGAAAATTTGGACAATAGAAATTTTGATGAAAAAATATATTTTGAAAGTCTTGGAAAAATCGAAAAAATTAATCAGATATTAAAAGATTTACAAGAAAGTGATATTAGTGGGACTTTGCTTTTTAAATTAGAATTTTACATAAGATTTATTAAAAACTTAGATGATAGGATTTCTTTTTTATTAGAGATAAAATCCAAATATAAAAAGAAAAACATAAAAAGAAAAATTATAAAAGCAACTTGTCCATTTGCTATAAGCGATATTATCGACAAAAAAGTTTACGAAAATTATAAAATAAGTAAATCAAAAAATCCAGATTTTACTTTCAAAAATTGTATCTATAAGGCGGATAAAATTTTAACTTATGAGGAGATATAAAATGGATAAAAATCATAAAATGTGGGACGATTTGAGTATGGATCTTGATAAGCACGATTTATTGTGCGAAGTTTTACCACAAGCTTTTGGGGATGTTTTTTTATCACAAGAAAACAGACCAGAAAAAATGGATTATTTTAATGCAGTTACAGCAGATATTCACGGAGTAAGACCTGCTGAATTGATTGAGGCTCAAAAAAATGGACAAAAAGTTATAGGAAGTTTTTGTATCCATGTTCCAGAAGAAGTTGTTTGGGCAGCAAATGGAATTTCTACAGGACTTTGCTCAGGCTCACAATTTTGGGTTCCAGGTGGAGAGAAAAAATTGCCAACAGCAACTTGCCCTTTGATAAAAGCATCACTTGGCGCAAGATTTGATAGAACTTGTCCATTTTTTAGAATAGCAGATTTATTTGTTGGAGAAACAACTTGCGATGGCAAGAAAAAAGCTTGGGAAATTTTGGCAGAAGATGCCCCAATGTATATAATGGATATTCCACAAATGAAAAGGGACGAAGATTTCCAAAAATGGGAAAAAGAAATCAAATTATATATTGATAAATTAGAAGAATTAACAGGAAATAAAGTAACAGCAGAAAGCTTGCACGATGCAATTGTAATGATAAATAACAAAAGACGTGCAATGCAAAGACTATACGATTTTAGAAAATTAGATAATGTGCCAATTTCAGGAAGAGATACACTTTTAATTACACAAATTTCATTTTTCGATGATCCAGTAAGATTTACCCAAAAAGTAAATGAACTATGCGATGAACTTGACAAAAGAGTTAAAGAAAATGTATCTGTATTTAAAAAAGGAACAAAAAGAATTCTTCTTACAGGAACTCCACTTTCAATTCCAAACTGGAAACTTCATCAAATAATCGAAACAAACGGTGGAGCAGTTGTTGGAGAAGAATTGTGCACAGGAATTAGATATATAGAAAATCCAGTAGACGAAACAAAGGGCGATTTGGATACAGAAGTTAAAAATCTTGCACAAAGATATTTGGGAAGTATAAATTGTGCTTGCTTTACACCAAATACATCAAGAATTGACGATATAATCAGACTATATCACGAATACAATGCCGATGGAGTAATCGACATCAACCTTAAATTCTGTAATATTTATGATACAGAAGGATATTTTGTAGAAAAAAGATTAAAAGAAGAAAATATTCCTTGCATTGGAATAGAAACAGACTACACAGACGAAGATGCAGAACAATTAAAAACAAGAATTGGTGCATTTATAGAAATGCTTGACTAATGAAATATTTTATTTTAGTAGAAAATGCAATGATTGCGACAGAGCTTTTAGAAATTTTGAGAAAAGAAAAAATAAAAGCAACCCTTGCGCCAACGCCAAGACAGGCTAGCCATGCTTGTGGAGTATCAGTTTATCTATACAATAAGGAAGATTTAGAAAAAATTGAGCCATTAGCAAAAGAAAATAAGATAAAAATTGATGAAATTTTTGAATCAAATTTAGATTTTAATACAAAAAGAAATAAATTTTTATAAGCAAATAGCGATGAAGAAAAAAATTCATCGCTTTTTAATTTGAAAAAATTTAATAAAAGATATAATTTTAGTAGAGGTGGAAAATGAATTTAAGACAAATACCAATTTTTAAAAATTTATCAGAAAAAGATTTAGAAATTTTACAAGAAAATATAAAAATAGAAGAAAAAATTTATGAAAAAGGCTCATATATTTTTAATCAAGGCGAAATAAAAGAAGATTTATATTTTTTAATAGAAGGTTCAATTCTAGTCGCAAAATTTGATGCAAATGGCAAAAGATCTATAATTCAAACATTTAATCAAAAAGCAATTTTTGGAGAAGTTTATGCTTACCTAAAAGAGCCTTACGATTTTTCAGCCTATGTTCAAAAAAAATCAAAATTATTAGTAATAAAAGAATTTAGAAAATTAATTAATGAAACTATGCCAAAATCATTTTTGATAAATTATATAGATTTAATTAGCAAAAAATGTCTTGTTTTAAGTCAAAAAAATCAAATAACAAATCAATTTACCCTAAGACAAAAAATAGGAAATTATTTGTTGATTGAAGAAAACGATGGCAAAATTATTTTAGACCAAACGAGAGAAGAACTAGCAGATTTTCTAGCAACAACACGACCATCCCTTTCGAGAGAATTATCAAATATGGCAGATGAAAATATAATAAAAATAAAGGGAAGAGAAATTTATATTTTGGACAAGGACTTGTTGAAAAATTTATTGTAAAAAGTTTATTTTTATACAAAATAATTTATTTTATTGCTGTAATCTGATATAATAATAAAAGAAATTAAAAAATATATAAAAGGAGGTCTGCGATTTTTTCGCAAGTAAAATGAAAAAGAAAAATATACAAAAAATAGCTTTGATAATGGCTCTTTCAAGCACATTTATAATTAATGGAGCAAATAAGGCTATAGCTGATGAAAGCGTTTACAAAGATTCTACAATTGAAAATCCTTCTGGAGAAAAAGACACAAAGGCAAAAACTTACGAACAAGCAAAAGAAAATTACGATAAGGCAAAAGATAATCTTGATAAAGAAGAAAAAAATCTAGACCGAAGCCAAAAAGATTATGAAAATTCCAAAGAAGAAGAAAAAAATCTTGAGAAAGAAAATAAAAATTTGGAAGAAGAAAATAAAAAGGCAAAAGAAGATTTAGATTCAACAGTAGAAGATTATAAATCTCAAAAAGAAAAAGATTTAGAAAATGCAAAAAACGAAAAAGAAATAGCCGAAAAAGATTTAAAAGAAAAAGAAGAAAAAACAAATCAGGCAAAGGAAGATCTTGATAAGGCAGATGAAGAAGAAAAGAATGCCAATGCTGACTTTGAAAAAGAAAAAGAAAAAAATCCAAATGCTGAAGAAAGTTTAAAAGATGCCGAAAATAAGAAAAAAGAGGCAGAGGAAAAACAAGATCAAGCTCAAAAAGATTTGGAAGAAAAAAGTGAAAGCCTAAAACAAGAAGAAGAAAAATTAAATTCACTTAAAAAAGAACAAGAAAATTTGAAAAATGACCTTGATAAAGCAAATGAAGAATTGGCTAAGATTAAAGGTGAAGAAAATAATCTATCAAACGAAATAGATGAGATAAAAAAATCTATTGGAGAAGTAAGCGAAGATAGCCAAAGCTACAAAGATTTACAAAATAAGCTAGGAGAAAAAGAGCAAGAACTTATAAAAATTAAAGAAAATCTTGAAACATCAGAATCAGATAAAAAATCTATTGAAGATAAAATATCAAAACTTCAAGAAGACATTGAAAATCTAAAAAAAGAAAATGAAGAATTTAGTAAAAAACTTGATGAATTAAATAAGGAAAAATCACAAAAAGAAAAAAGCAAAACTGAAAAAGAAAATAAGCTGAATGCAGATAATACCAAGATAGAAAATCTTTCCAAAGAAAATGAAAATTTACAACAAACAATAGATGAAGAAAAGAAAAATATAGAAAATCTTAATAATGAAAAAACTAAAAAAGAAAATTCTATTAAGGGAAAAACTGCCGAAAAAACAGAGCTTGAAGAAAATCTTAACAGCAAAAAAGAAGAATTGAAAAAATTAGAAGAATCTTTGAAGACTGTAAGCGAAGAAGAAAAACAAAAAGCAAAAGAGCAATGGGACAAAGGCTCTGTAGGATTTTTTGAACATAACAAATCACAAAAAGCTCTTGATGTATTTACAAAACTTCCAAACAATGATAGGGCTAAAAAAATTGGTCAAGAGTATTTGGCTGCAAATAAAAATATGTCATCTGATGATTCTAGAAGTCTTGAAAATATGAAAAAAGCTATTGAGGCTTTAAAAGTTGTTAATGAAAAAAGACAAAAAGATGGTGGAATTGATGGAAGAAAATTAAGTGTTCTAAAAATCAGCGATTTTGATATGGCAGTTGCCCAAGCAAATGCGAATTATTCAGCTAATAAAATCGAACACGCAGGAATTCATCAACCACCTTTTGAAAATTTACACTGGGGTGGATCTGACAAAGGAAAAGAAGCAATTCAAGGCTGGTGGGATCAAGAAAAAATTTTATTTGATTATTTGAGAAAAAAAGGCTGTAAAAGTAGAGAAGAGATGGGATACTATATAGCTTTACACAGCGACGAAATATTTAAAGATACAGGAATATCAAAATCTTTTCAACAAATAGGACACTACACAAATCTAGTAGATGATTTGATGTGGGGGCAATTCAAATTTGGAGACTCTTATACATCTGGATATGCTATAAGACCAGGAATGTTTGGATTCGTTCAATCTCTTCAATTAAATTATACTAAAGAAAATACAGCGTATACTATAGAAGAATACGAAAAACTTTTTGATGATTATTGTACAAATCTTCAAAATTTAATGAATGGAATAAAAACTCCTAGCGAAGAAGATTTGGCAAAAATTGAAGATCTAAAAAAAGAAATTGCTGATTTAGAAAAACAAATTGCAGCTAAAGATTCTGAGATTGCAAAAGAAAATGAAGACCTACAAGCTATAAATCAAAATCTAGAAAATAAGAAAAATGAAAATCAAGAAAAAATTAATAAACTTGAAGCAAATAAAAGTGAAATTCAAAGATTAGAAAAAGAAAAGGAAGTCTTAGAAAGTGAAATAAATAGTTTAACAACTGAAATTAATGAGCTTGATACTAAAATTGCAAATCACATAGCTTCTAATAAGGAATACGGAGAAAGATTAACAAAACTAGAAAATGATTTAGCTAGTACAAATAAAGAACTTGAAGATAAAAATAATGAAATAAAAACACTAGAAGATGCAAAAACAAAAGCAGAAGAAGAAAAAATTAATCTTCAAAATCAAATTTTAAGCTTAAATGAGAAAAGAAAAGCTTTAGAAAATAATTTGACAGACAAACAAAAACAATTAGAAGAAAAGAAATCAGAAGAAAATTCTAAAAATGAAGAAATAAATAAATTAAATGAAGAAACTAATAAGCTAAATGAAAATATAGAAAATACAAATAAAAATATAAGTGATTTAAAAACTAAAAAAGATGAAGCGGCAAAGGCTCTTGCAAAGGCTAACGAAGAATTAAAATTAGCAAATGAATTATTAGAACAAAAAAATCAAGAGTTTGAAAGTTATTCTAAGGCAAAAGAAAATCTAGCTAAGGCAAATAGAAAAGTAAAAGCTATGAAAAAAGTTTTTGAAGATTTAAAAAAATCAAAAGAAGATGCCGAAAATAATTTAAAATTGAAAAATGAAAATTTAGCAAAGGCTGAGGCTGATTTTGAAATTGCTCAAAATATAGATTTAAATAATCCGCAAAGTTATGAAAATATTGAAGAAATAAATAAAAAGGCAAAAGCAAAAGAAAAGGCTCAAATTGCTTTGGATAAGGCAAAAGAAAATCTTGATAGACAAAAAGAAAAAACAAATAAATTAAAAGATGAATTTGACGAAGCTAAAAAAAGATACGCTATGGCTCTTGCAGATTTCAATTTTGCTCAAAAAGATTTGGAAAGATTTATGTCTGTAAATATAAATCTTGATCTTGATGGAGGAGATTTAAATGGAGTTTTGGGAAATGTAGCAATAAAAGGACAAAGAAATACAAAATATAAACTACCAAAACCAATGAAAAAAGGATTTAAATTTTTGTATTGGAAAGATGGAGATAAAATTTATTATCCAAATTCTGAAATTTATTTAAAAGATAATATTAATTTAAAAGCTTATTGGCAAGAATTAAAAGAAGGCAAAGAAAAAGCACAAAGACCTAAACAAAAAATAAAAACAAAGGATAATCAAAGCAAAATAAAAATCGAAAGTCCATCATCAAATAATCCAAAAACAGGAGTAGGAAATAAAATATCCACAATTCTAACAAGCTCACTAAGCGGATTATTGTATGCTTTATTAAGAAAAAGAAAATAAAAAATTGAAAAAATAAAACTACCAGCAAAAAACTGGTAGTTTTATTTTTTATTTATATATATTTTAGGTAAATTAAGCGTTTATAACAGTTTATATTTATATATGTAATCTGTAGTCAGTTGAATTTTTTAAAAAAAATTTAATATTTTTCTATAAAAAAAACGCCCCGATAAAGGGACGATATAAACGTGTTGCCACCCTAATTCGCAAAATAAATTTTGCCTCATTAGTAAGACTAAAACGCAGTCAACGGGAAGCTTATGTATTATACTTCCAACTCCAAGCCTCTATTCAATTAAAAATATCATAGTTCCTTTCAGCAAACGAAACCTCTCTGCGATTAATATTTTTTAATTTACTTAACTCTTCTTCGTATTGATAAAATAATACCATGCATTTTACACTTTGTCAAATAAATTTATAAATATTTTAATATTTCACTTTTAGAGTGTAGCAAAGATTTTTTGATTTTTATAAAAATAATTGAATTTTTAAAATTAAAAACTCTCACAAATTAATGTAAGAGTTTTTCCTATAAATTTTCTACCAAATTTTTAATTTTATCTCTAAATTCTTTTGCGATTTTTATTTCAAAATTTTCGCCGGCTGTTTGGAAGTAGTGGTTTAATTCTTTCACTGATTTTGCTATTTCTGGATTTTCTTTGCCACTTTCTTCTTTTATTTTGCTTGCTTTTTCTAAGTAGGTATTTATTTCTTCTACAATTTGCATTGTTTTGTGTTCTTGGTCGTTTTCTTCTAATAAATATCTAAGTGTCCATTTTATATTTGTTGGAGTGATTGCTGCTTTGTGTTCTATCACAATGCCGTTTTCTCTCATTTTATCTATAAATGGAAACAAATCATTTTCTCCAAAATCTTTAAAAAACGCAAAGGTAAAATCAAATTCTTTTATATATTCTCCCTTGGATTCTATTTTTTCAAAACCATCAATTTCTGCAAGGTAGCCTACTTTTTGGTCAACATCTTCCATGCCAATTATTTTTAATTTTACATTTTCTTTATTGCACAAAATTCTTAATTTTTCTTTTTCTATATCATTAGCGTTAAATAAAATTATTAAAGCCATACACTCTCCTTTTATTTTTAATTATTATTACTATACCCAAAAAGTTATTTTGCTCACTTTTGGGTATAATATAATAAGAGAAAAATTTGGGGAGAGATTTATGAAAGATTATAATTATGAAAATACTAGAATAAAAGAAATTAATAAATTACTTGATGAGGCAAGAGAAGCCCTTGGAGTTTTGCAAAGAGCAAGTATAAGAGTGGGAAAGGCGTCTGATTATTCTATTACTGGTCTTGTTGGACGAAATATTGTTGGAGATTTTTTAAGATCAAATAAAAATAATGTAATTAATAAATCGATTGATAGAAGTCAAGATGTTTTATTAAAACTTCATGCTGATTTATTGATTTTTGATCCAAATCTTGCAAGTATTCTAGATCTTCCTTATAAACTTAGTGAATTTTCAAGACCTAGAAATGCTCTTTCTGATATGAAATTAAGGATTGATATGAGAAAAAAGAAATTGGATATTCAAAAATCCGAAAAAAAACTTATCACTCTTATAAAAAAACTTTCTAAGGAAAAATCTAAGGAAATAAATAAAATTAAAAAAGATATTGAACTTAAATCTTTTGAAAATTAAATATTTTGGGATAAGATCACCTTTTTACTTATTTATAAGTAGGAGGTGATTTTTTTATGGAAAAAATTTTTAAAGGAGAAAGTATGGACAAATTTAAGGACTTAGTAAAAATCTTTTTTACTATTTTTGGCTCATTAATAGGATTTTTTCTTGGAGATTTGGATATTTTCATTTACTCTCTTACAGCTTTTGTAATTTGCGATTATATTTCTGGAATTATAAGGGCGGGATTTGAGAGAAAATTATCATCAAAAATAGGCTTTAAAGGAATTTTAAAAAAGATTATGATTTTTATAATAGTAGGAATTGCAAATATTTGCGATAAAAATTTGATTAAGAACCAAGCTATGATAAGAAGTTCGATAATATTTTTTTATATTGCAAATGAGGGACTTTCAATTCTTGAAAATGCCCTTGCTATAGATTTGCCAATTCCTAAAAAATTAAAAATACTTCTTGAACAATTCAAAGAAGAAAAATAAAAGATTTAGAAAAAGCATTGGACTTTTATGTTCAATGCTTTTTTTGTGTTTGACTTATATTTTTATATTTTACACTCCATTTTTATAAAGATAAAAAGAATAGATCGCAGGAATTATTACTATT
Organism: Anaerococcus sp. HMSC068A02; assembly: GCF_001811125.1. Taxonomy (NCBI): domain Bacteria; kingdom Bacillati; phylum Bacillota; class Tissierellia; order Tissierellales; family Peptoniphilaceae; genus Anaerococcus; species Anaerococcus sp. HMSC068A02. The sequence goes on from NZ_KV803747.1 coordinate 73,602, forward strand.
ATCATAAATGTTAAAAAAATCAAATATTCATTTCCTATAAAGGGAGTCAATAAGAAAAATATTCCTCCAAGTATAAAAAAATATCCTGCAAGTCTATGAGTTTTGTTCCAATTTTCGTCACTATTTAAAGTCCAAGGAAGTTTTATTCCAACTGTATAATTTCTTTTTGTTTTTGGCAAATAATTTCCAATTAAAATTAAAAGAAAACCTACGAATATAGAAATTATTACCATAACATTGATCTTTTTCCCAAGCCCATAAAAAACGCTGATTACAAAAGTTATGAGCATAACCAAAGGAATTGTTGCCTTGCCGATTGTTATTACAAAATTATTTTTGTCTTTGTTTTTTGGATCGTTATCAAGCATAAAGCAAGAAAAAATATTTAAAAAAATCAAAAGCAAGGGCGTTGTTATTAGGGTTGTAAATTTACTTGAATAGCCATCAATTTTGTTATTGAATCCCCAATGAGTAGGCAAAGTTTCTGGCATTTTTTTGTAAAATAATAAATTTACAAGGGCAAACAACAAAATAGAAATAATAACTGAGATTACACTTTCTTTTTTAAATTTAATTTTATTTTTCATTTTCTACTCCTTTAAATTTCACAAACCAAGACATTATATCTTCAAAAATACTTGTGTTTAGCTCATAATAAATAAAATTTTTCTTTTTTGTTTCATAAATTAAATCTTCATTTTTTAATAATTTTAAATGGTGGGAGATGGTTGCCTTTGATAAGTCAAAATTTTCAGCAATTTCTCCTGCATTCATAGATCCTTTTTTTCTCAATAAATTTAAAATTTCAATTCTTACCGGATCAGATAAAGCTTTAAAAGTATCAGAAAACAATTTATCACTCCCTTTCAATCTATTTTGATAATTATCTAAATAGTTATTTTTATTATAGAATGTAAAATTAAAAAAGTCAAATCTATTTCGAAAAAAATCTAAATAGATTTGACTTATAATTATTTTAAAATTTTTTTAAAGCTAAGAATTTTTATTTTTTTAAAATTATTTCCAATGACAATTAAACTCATCACTGACTTTTTGAATATTTTAGTATTGTAAATATAATAATATAGAAATAAGGAGAATTATGGCTGAGATTTTTTATAGAACTTATCCAAAAAAATTGAATAAAGATAAATCAGATTTGGGTTTTGTGGATATTTATGATCTTGATAAAAGATTTATGCTTGCAAAAATTCTTGGGATTGATTGTTTGATAATAGAAGATATTTTCAAAAAGGATAAAAATAATTTTTTTGATTACTCGCAAGTTGATAAAAATTTGGGTCAAACTAGAGATTTTGTAGGAGAAATTTTATTGTGTCACGAGATGTCTTTGTCTATAATTTTGAGGATTGATATAAATAAAATAAATGAGCAAATGGAAGCGAAAAATATTTTGGCAATTTTAAATTTCTGGATTGATAAGGGGATTGATGGATTTTTATTTGATGATTGTAAAAATTCTAAAATAAATTTTAGGGAAGTCCTTTTATATTTGAAAAAAACTTACAAAAATCTGATTTTAATTGTAAATACAAAAAATGGGGAAGAATATAAAAATATTTGTAAAATTGTAGATTTATCTTATAAAAGTATGGAAAATGAAAATTTGAAAGAATTTATTTTAAATGAAAATAAAAATTCAAATATATTTTCTTTAAATAATGATTTTGATTTTTCTTGTCTTAATTTTTTGGATTTTAAACATTTTTACACAATATCAGCAAAACTTATAGCTATTATTACACTAATAAGGCAAAATGATATTTTTATTAAAGAAGGGGAAGAAACTTTATATTATTTAGATAAAATTGATTCTAGGATTAGAAAGGAAATATTTGATTTTTATAGGGAGATTTTTTTGGTAAGATATGATTATCTTGATATAATTAGAGGGGGATATTTTCCCATAAAATTAAAGGATAAAGATGTTCTTTCCTATATGTTTTACAATGGGAAAAAAGCTCTTGTGATTTTAAATAATCTTTGTCAAAAAGATATAATAGTAGATTTGCCAAAATTTATTGATATAAGAAAATCAACTTTTGTAATTGGAAATATTTCCAAAAGAACTATTGTAAAAAATATCAATTTGAGAGCTTATGAATCTTTTGTATTTGAAACTTACATAAAATAATTTATAAAAGGAGATAAGAATGGTTGAAAAAAATAATAAATTTGTACCAGAAGTACATTCAAAACTTAGAAAATCTTTTATAACAATGCCTGAAGAAATTTATAAGGCAAGTGGAATAAAAATTTATGAAAAAAGAATAAAATCTTTACTTTTTACAACAGATCTTGCAATAATTAGAAATTCTAATGCGGATTCTATTATGGCAGTTTATCCCTACACTCCACAAAATACAATTGCTCAATCAATAATTTCAACTGCATCAGTTCCATGTTTTATTGGTGTTGGTGGAGGTACAACTCAAGGAGCAAGATCAAAATATATTGCTTTTGATGCAGAGCTTGAAGGAGCTTATGGTGTTGTTGTAAATTCTCCGATTCCAAATGAAGATATTAAAGCAATCTCAGAATTTGTAGACATACCAGTGATTGCAACTGTAACTGGATTTAAGGATGATGTTTTGGGGAAAATAGAAGCGGGTGCAGAAATTTTAAATGTATCTGGTGGACCAAAAACTCCAGAGCTTGTCGCTGAAATTAGAAAAATAATTGGAGATAAATTTCCGATTATAGCAACTGGTGGTAGCAAATCTGAATCAATTAAAAAAACAATTGACGCAGGAGCAAATGCAATTTCTTACACAGCACCATCATCAGCAGAAGTTTTTGGAGAAATGATGGATAGATATAGGAAGTAGGATTTATATTTTTTAAAATTTTAATAAGGAGAAAAAATGTATAAGGGCTACATAACAGATATTGAAGGAATAAAAATTGGTCATGCTCAAAATTTTGATGCAGGAACTGGTCTTACGGTTTTAATTCCTCCAAAAGGAAACACAGCAAGTGTTGACGTAAGAGGAGGAGGACCTGGTACTCGCGAAACGGATCTTTTAAATCCTGTAAATACTGTAAGCGAAGTTTCAGCTCTTGTTTTATCTGGAGGTTCGTCTTATGGCCTTGCAGGTTCAATTGGAGTTGTTGAAGAATTAGAAAAAGATGGGATAGGATTTGAAGTTCCAAGTGGAATTGTTCCCATAGTTCCTCAAGCAATTTTATATGATTTGGATTATAAATCTTACAAAATTAGACCAGATAAAAAAATGGGAAGCGAAGCTTACAAAAATGCAAGTTTTACTGAAAATCGTCAAGGAATAATTGGAGCAGGGACTGGTGCTACAGTTGGAAAGGCTTTGGGCAAAGAATTTTTGATGAAATCAGGACTTGGCTCTGCCACAATAAGCGTTGGCGATTTAAAAGTTTCTGCTATTGTTGCAGTAAATGCCATGGGAGATATTTTTGATGATGAAAAAAATAAACAAATTGCAGGAATTTTAAAAAATAATAAATTCATTCCTACTCTTGAAGTTTTAGAAAAAATTTCTGAAAAAAATTCTTTGAACACAACAATTGGAATTGTTGCAACAAATGGAAAATTTTCTAAAACTGAGCTTAGAAAAATCGCATCTATGACTCACAATGGCTATGCCAGAGCGATTAGACCAGTTCACACAATGATGGATGGAGATACAATTTTTTCTCTTGCTACAAATAAAATAAATGCAGATATAAATCTTGTGGGAAGCCTTGGGGCAAAAGTTATGGCTCGTGCAATTGCAAATGCAATTTATTTTTCTAATGTAGAAAATTCTAGCGAATTTATTTAATAAAATTATTGACTTTTAAAACTAATTATAGTAACATAGATAAGAATTCTCTACTCCGACAAAAGATCGGGGTCAAAGACCAAAGGGAGGTGAATAAGATGAATAACTACGAAGCAGTATTGATTTACAAACCAGAAATTTCAGATGAAGAAAGAAATAAATCTTTAGAAATCTTCAAAGGCATTATAGCTGAAAGTGGAGAAGTAGAATCTGTAGATGACTGGGGAAAAAGAAAACTTGCATACGAAATCAACTACATCAAAGAAGGATATTATTATATCGTTGATTTCAAAGCTAGTGGTGACCACATCAAAGAATTTGAAAGAAGACTTAGAATATCTGATTTAATTCTTAGATACATGGTAATCAGAAAAGAGGACTAAATGAATAAAGTTTTTCTTATAGGAAGATTAACAAAAGATCCAGATTTAAGATATACCCAATCTGGACAAGCAGTTGTTAGTTTTTCTTTAGCAGTTGATAGAGGTTTAAGTAAACAAAAACGACAAGAAATGGAATCAATGAATCGTCCAACAGCTGATTTTCCACGAATTACAGTGTGGGGAGTTCAAGCTGAAAATGTATCAAGGTATCTAAAAAAAGGAAATCAATGTGCGATAGATGGTAGAATCCAAACAGGTTCTTACCAAGACAAAGATGGAAAGATGGTCTACACAACAGATGTTATTGCAGACAGAGTTGAATTTTTGGAATCAAGATCAGATGGTCAATATCAAAATAATCCAATGAACCAAGACAATGGTTTTGGAAATATGAACCAAGATAATTCTTACAATAATTCAAATAATTTCCAACAAAATAACAATCAAAACATGAATAATAATGATGACTTTTTTGACGATGACTTTACAGAAATTGAAGACGACGGAAGAATTCCTTTCTAGATTTTAGGAGGATAAAATGCGTAGAAATTTCAGACCAAGAAAAAAAGTCGATCCATTTGTCAAAGACCCTTCAAAAGTAATAGATTATAAGGATATTGAAACTCTAAAAAGATTTATTTCTGATAGAGGAAAGATCCTTCCAAGAAGAGTTACAGGACTAAATGCGAAACATCAAAGAGAAATTACAAGAGCAATCAAAAGAGCTAGACAAGTAGCTTTATTGCCATACGAAGATAATTAAAGATAAATAAAAATATAAACTTTCAATAAGCAAGCAAAAGACGCCTAAGGGGTGTCTTTTTTTTATATAAAAGTAAAATAAAATTATGGAAATAAATAAAAAAAGATATAGGGATGTGGATTCCTATTTTAAAAGAAAATTTAATAAAAAAATAATAAAAATTCCTCTTGATGGAGGATTTACTTGTCCAAATAGGGACGGAAAAATTTCAAAATTAGGTTGTATTTATTGTTCGGAAAATGGGGCTGGCGATTTTACAAGAAATGATGATTTGGATAAGCAAATAGATTTTCAAATAAAAAGATTAAAAAAACCAAATAGAAATGAAGGATATATGGCATATTTTCAAAATTTTACTTCAACCTATGGTGATATAGAAAAGATGAAAAAATTATTTTATGGAGCAATAGAAAATCCAAATATCATGGGCTTATCTATTGCAACTCGTGCGGATTGTCTTTCGGATGAAGTAATTGAATTACTTGATGATTTAAATAAAAAAACTTTTCTAATTGTTGAGCTTGGTCTTCAATCTGTAAATGAAAAATCGATAGAATTTATAAACAGAGGCTATTCTCACAAGGAATTTGATAAGGGACTTTTAAAATTAAAAGAAAAAAATATAAAATGCTTGGCTCATCTTATAATTGGACTTCCAAACGAAGATTTGAATGATTATCTTGGAGCTATTTCTTATATAAATGAAAGAGAATTTTGGGGGATTAAAATTCACAATCTTTATATAGAAAAAGGTTCTAGAATTTATGATTACTATTTGGAAAATCAAGATGAGTTTACAATGACATTGGATGAGTTTGTCGATTATGTTATACTTATTTTGGAGAATTTAAATCCAAATATAATTGTCCAAAGACTAACCGGAGATGGACGCCGTGATAAAATTATTTGGCCGATTTGGTCAAAAAATAAGGCAAAAGTTTTATCTACAATTGATAAAAAATTAAAGGATAGAAATAAAAATCAGGGGGATTTATGGAAAGAGAAATAGGAAATTTTTATATTGAAGGCTATAATTTTGACACAAAAACTTATGATAACAAGGATAATACACTTTTATTGGTAATTGATTTGCAAGAAAAATTGATGCCAGCAATTTATGAATCCGATAAAATAATTAAAAATTCAGCGACGCTTTTAAAAGTTTTTGAAATGTATGGAATCAAAAAAATTGCAACAGAACAATATCCAAAAGGGCTTGGTCAAAGTGTAGATGAAATAAAAGAAAATCTTGATGATAAGAATATTTTTTCAAAAACAAGCTTTGATGCAATCACAGATGAAGTTTCTTCTTATTTAAAAGAAAATAAAATCACAAATGTAATAATTACAGGAGCAGAAACTCATATTTGTGTTTATCAAACAGTAAGAAGATTGTTGTTTGAAGGATATAAGGTTTTTGTGGTTGAAGATGCTGTATCAAGTTTTAATAAAGAGCAAAAAGATTTGGGATTAAAAGCTATGTCTGATATGGGAGCAAGCCTTGTAAATACAGAAATGCTAATGTTTGACTTAGCAAGTGATGCAAAGGATGAGAATTTCAAAGAAATTTCTAAAATGGTAAAAAATTTAAGAAAATAATTTAGCCTTCTTACTGAAGGCACAGAACGTAGACAAACCCTCAAGCACGAATATCTGAC
>NZ_KV803747.1:80323-110279 GCF_001811125.1 Anaerococcus sp. HMSC068A02
TCTAAATTCCAAAATTCTAAAAACGCAAACTCAAGCTACGCTCTCAAACAGTGCGTTTTTTTGACGAATTTTGAAATTTGAAATCAAATCAATTTTTTCCGTATGATATTCTTAGCATGAGGATTTGTATACTTTGTCAACAGTCTGAGCCTTCTTATGAAGGCTATTTTTGTGCTTATTTTTATTTTTTTTCATAATAAATAATATCTAAATAATCCTTGATGAATTTTTCTTTTTATCTTATTATATATTGATACAAGTTTGGTGTTTTGTATTTTAAAATTGTTAAAAATATTAGGTAAATTTGCAATAAGTTTACAAAAAATATTTTATATAATTTAATTAATAAAACCGACTTATTTGCTTGTATTTGACTTTATTTATAATAAAATATATAAGGTAGATATTTTTATTCTATTTGTATTTAAATATTTTGATATATAGGAAAGGAAAATGTATGAATTTACATATGGGACTTGATGTCGGTTCTACGACTGTAAAGATTGTTATAACTGATGAAAATTTTAACACTCTTTATTCAGTTTATAGACGACATAAATCAGATGTAAAACAAACAGTTACAAATGTTTTAAAAGAAGCTTACGACAGATTTAAAGATGATTATCTTACTGTAAATGTAACAGGCTCTGGTGGAATGTTTGTTGAAAAATATTTAGGCATTAATTTTGTTCAAGAAGTTATTGCTGAAACAAAAGCTATAAAAAAATTTATTACTCAAACTGATGTTGTAATAGAACTTGGGGGCGAGGATTCGAAAATAACCTACCTCAAAGGCTCTGTTGAGCAAAGAATGAATTCAATTTGTGCTGGTGGAACGGGTGCTTTTATTGATCAAATGGCAGCTCTTCTTGATACAGACGCTAAAGGTTTAAATGAATTAAGTAAAAATTATAAAAAAATTTATCCAATAGCAAGTCGTTGTGGGGTTTTTGCAAAAACTGATATTCAAGCTCTTATGAATCAGGGGGCAAGCAGGGAAGATATAGCAATTTCTGTTTTTCAATCAGTTGTAAACCAAACAATTTCAAATCTTGCTTGTGGAAGACCAATAAAGGGAAATGTAACTTTCTTAGGAGGACCACTTCATTTTTTGAAGGCTTTAAGAGATAGATTTATTGAAACTTTGGGCGAAGAAGAAAATAATTTTTATATTCCAGAAGATGCAGAGCTTTATGTGGCAAAGGGTGCTGCAATTTTATCTGAAAATGAAAAGCCAATTTCTTACAAATCTCTTATAAAATCTTTGGAAGAAGATAAAAAAGTTGATATGGAAATGACCAAGAAAATGGATAGGCTTTTTGAAGATGAAAAAGACTACCAAGAATTTAAGAAAAGACACAAGACTAATCTTGTAAAATATAAAAATATTGAAGATTATGAAGGAGAAATTTTTCTTGGAATTGATGCAGGATCAACCACCTCAAAAATTGTTTTAATCAGCAAAGACAATGAAATTTTACACCAAGATTATAGGATGAATTTGGGAAAACCTCTTGAAGTTGTAATTTCTATGTTAAAAGATGCCTATAAAAAAATTCCTGCAAAAGCAAAAATTGTTTCATCAGGAATTTGTGGCTATGGGGAAGAATTTATTAGAAATGCTCTCCACATTGACAACGGCGAAGTTGAAACTATAGCCCATTATTCTGCGGCAAAATTTTTCAATCCAGATGTAGATTTTATTTTGGATATTGGCGGACAAGATATGAAAGCTATGCACATTCGTGATGGAATTATAGATTCAATCCAATTAAACGAATCTTGTTCATCAGGCTGCGGGTCATTTTTATCAACTTTTGCAGCAAGCGTCGGTCTTTCTGTAGAAGAATTTCAACAAAAAGCTCTTTTTGCAAAAGAACCAGCAGATTTGGGTTCAAGATGTACAGTTTTTATGAATTCAAAGGTAAAACAAGCCCAAAAAGAAGGATCAGATGTTTCTGATATAGCGGCAGGACTTTGTTATTCCGTAATAAAAAATGCCATCCAAAAAGTTATAAAAGTTCGCGATCCAAAATCTTTGGGGAAAAATATAGTTGTTCAAGGTGGAACTTTTTATGGAGATGCAATTTTAAGAGCCTTTGAAAAGTTATCATCAAGAAGTGTAACAAGACCAGAAATTTCAGGCCTTATGGGGGCTATGGGCATGGCTTTGATTTCCAAAGAAAAATCAACAGGCCATTCCAAAATTTTATCAGAAAATGAAATAGATAATTTTACCTATACACAAAAATCTGCAAGGTGTGGAAGATGTACAAATAATTGTTCCCTACAAATAAATATTTTCCCAGACGGATCAAGATTTATAACAGGAAATAGGTGCGAAAGAGGAGCTGGAGTAAAACAAGAAGAAACTTTGGCAGATCTTAATATGTACAAATTTAAAAACAAACTTTTGTTTGATAGGAAAACTTTGGGGGAGAAAAATATTTTTGGAAAAGTTGGACTACCAAGAGTTTTAAATATGTACGAAGATTATCCTTTTTGGCATGAATTTTTTACTTCCTTAGGTTTTGATGTTATTTTGTCAGATGAATCAAACAGGAAAATTTATGAAAAAGGAATTGCAACAATTTCATCAGAAACTGCTTGCTATCCTGCAAAAATTGCCCACGGTCATATAGAAAATTTACTAGAAAAAAATATAGATATGATTTTTTATCCTGCAATTTTTTATGAGTACAAGCAATTTGATAAGGCACAAAATCACATGAATTGTCCAGTTGTTTCAGGTTATCCTGATGTAATTGAAAATAATGTTGATGGACTTAAAAATATAAAATATTTAGCACCATATCTTTCATTTGAATCTGAAAAAATTATTGGAGATAGGCTGGTTGAAATTTTTGAAGGATATGAGCATGATGGATATGTTTTGAAGAAAAATCAAATAATAAATGCTGTAAAAAATGCTTGGCAAAAACAAGCCGACTACCATGAAGATATAAGAAAAAAAGGTAGGGAAATTTTAGAATATGTTCATGTGAATAAAGAAAAAGCCATCGTTCTTGCAGGTCGTCCTTATCATATTGATCCAGAAATAAATCATGGAATACCAGAATTGATTGAATCAATGAGAATTCCAGTTTTATCAGAAGATGCCCTTGCTTATTCAACAGAAGATTTGGAAAAAGAAACAAGAGTTTTGGACCAATGGTCATATCATGCAAGATTATATAGGGCGGCAGAATTTGTAGGCAAAGATCCTTGCCTTCAATTAGTTCAATTAAATTCATTTGGTTGTGGGCTTGATGCTGTTACAACCGACCAAGTTCAAGATATTTTAGAGGCAAACGGAAAAATTTATACTTTGTTAAAAATTGATGAGGTTTCAAATCTTGGAGCTGTAAAAATTAGAATTAGATCATTAATTCAAGCACTAGACCAACAAGATGACAAAGACCTTCATTTAAGAAAAAGAAAAGATAAAATTTCTTATGAAAATCATGAATTTACAAAGGCAATGAAGGAAGAGGGCTATACAATTCTTGCCCCACAAATGGCAAGAGAGCATTTCCAAATTTTGGAAAAACTTTTTAATGGAAATGGATACAAGATAGAATTTTTAAATAAAGTTGACGAGAAAGTAATAGATAATGGATTAAAATATGTAAACAATGATTCATGTTATCCTTCAATTACAGTTGTAGGTCAATTTATGGAAGCTGTAAATTCTGGAAGATATGATCCAAACAAATTAGCACTTCTTATGACTCAAACAGGAGGAGCTTGTCGTGCATCAAATTATGTAGGCTATATTAGAAAAGCATTAAAAGATGCTGGCTATCCACAAATTCCAGTTATTGCCTTATCAGCTCAAGGAATAGAATCACACTCAGGTTTTGATTTAAAAAAAGTTTCAAATATTCCTTTGTTAGTAAATTCACTAAGAGCCTTGTTATTGGGAGATTTAATAAATAGAGTTTCAAACGCTACAAGACCTTATGAAAAAGAAGAGGGATCTGTAGATAAATTGAAAGAAAAATGGATTGAAATTTGTAGAGATAATATTGTAAAAATGAGTTCAAAATCTTATAGAAAAATTATAAACGATATTGTAGAAGATTTTGATGAGATTGAAGTTTTAGATATAAAAAAACCAAAAGCAGGAATTGTTGGAGAAATTCTTGTAAAATATTTAAAAGAAGCAAACAACCATCTGCAAGATACACTAGAAGCTGAAGGAGCTGAAGTAATAGTTCCAGATTTGATAGATTTCTTTATGTATTGTCTTGCAAACACACAAATAAAAAAAGATTTATATGGCAAAAGTCCAATGACAGCATTTTTTGGAAAAACAGCCATAAATACAATAGAATTTTATAGAAAGCCAATAAGAAAGGCTTTAAAAAATTCAAAAAGGTTTGATGAGCCAGTCTATATAAATGACGTGAAAGACTTTGCAAAAGAAGTTACAAGTCTTGGTAATCAAGCAGGAGAAGGATGGCTTCTTGCAGGCGAAATGATAGAATTAATTCATCAAGATGCACCAAATATAGTTTGCATACAACCATTTGGTTGCTTACCAAACCACATCACAGGTAAGGGAGTAATGAAAAAAATCAGAGAAATTTATCCACAAGCAAACGTAGTAGCAATAGACTACGACCCAGGTGCAAGCGAAGTCAATCAAATAAATAGAGTAAAGCTAATGATGAGTCAAGCAAGAGAAAATCTAAAAGAAAATGTAAAAGCATAAAAAAATCTAGCAGTTTTTGCTAGATTTTTTTTATAAATTTTTCAACATGATTTGTAATAATTCCATTTGGATTTAAAATTTCTAATTTTTCATAATCTTCCTTTTTATTTGAAAACCAAATATTAGTCAAAACTCCCATATTTTTTAAATCAATAATTTCTTTTTGACTAACGGCAGTATTTTTTGGATGATAATATTGCAAATTTAAATCCTTGCAAAGATTTTTAATATTATCAACTTTTTTGCTAGTCAAATAGGCAAGGGGAATTTCAGTGTCAATTTCTCTAATTTTCTTTAAAGAATTTAAATTAAAAGAAGAAATAATAATTTTATCGACCAAACCATAAGCATAAATTTTTCCCATCAAAAGCTTTTCAATATTTTCGTATTCAATTACATTAGTTTTTACTTCAATATTTGTGATAATATCCTTGTCCTTAAAATAAGAAAAATATTCATCAATATCAGAAATTTTTATATTTTCAAAATTTTTATTGTAAGAAAAAGAATATTTTTGTAATTCTTCTAGGCTATGATCTTTTATAAAACCAGAACCATCACTTGTCCTGTCAATTTTTTCATCGTGAATTATAATCAATTCCTTATTTTTTGATAAATGAACATCAAGCTCAATAGCATAAACTCCCATTTCAAAAGCTTTTTTAAAAGCAAGCATAGTATTTTCTGGATAAAGGGAAGAAAAGCCCCTGTGCGCAATAATTTTCATAAAACCTCCTAGTAATTTATACCCAAAATAAAAATATAAATATTTGACAAGACATTTAGAACTTGGTATTATATTTAAGTACTTGCAGGATTGGCGGAATTGGCAGACGCGCAAGACTAAGGATCTTGTGTCCGATTTTAGGACGTGGAAGTTCAAATCTTCTATCCTGCACCAAATTTATGCACTCAAAATTGAGTGCTTTTTTTGTGTTTATTTTTAAATTTTCGTTTTTAAAATATATTTTTTGATTTTTTTTATAGAAAGTTTTAAAAAGAATTGTGTTTTAATTAAAATTCAATAAGCAACTTGTGAAAATAAATAGTTATAAATTTATCTAAAAGGAAAACATTTTTTTATTTTTGTTTTTAATGTATTTTTGAATAAAATTTTTAAAAAATTCAAATTTCTATGAAGTCTAGCACTTTAAATATAGACGTTATAAGTTTTGACTTATGATGTCGATTATAAATTAATAATTTTACTATTAAAAACGTTTTCTATATAATTATATTTGAAAAAAGCTACTAATATTTATTATAATTGTAAGTGATTTGAAATTAGAAATTGAAAATCACATTGAAAATTATTAGGAGAATTTATGGAGGAAATTATGACTAAGTTTCGTAGAGAACATGATTCTGTTGGTGAAATGGATATTTTAGAAAATGCTTATTATGGTGCTAATGCCAAAAGAGCTGAGGAAAATTTTCCAATAACAGGTCTTAAAGCTGATGATAAATTTTTGGATGCTATGGTTGAAGTTAAAAAGGCTGCAGCTTTTGAAAATGAAAAATTAGATTTAATTTCAAAAGAGCAAAAGGATGCTATTGTTTATGCTTGTGATAAAATTCTCGCTGGAGAATATAGGGATAATTTTATTGTTGATCCAATTCAAGGTGGAGCTGGAACAAGTTATAACATGAATACTAATGAAATAATTGCAAATATTGCAAATGAAAAACTTGGTGGTGGACTTGGAGTTTATGATAAGGTTCATCCAAATGATGATGTAAATAAGGGCCAATCAACTAATGATGTTATTCCAACAAGTGGAAAGATTGCTCTTGTTAGATATTTTATTGAACTTAAAGATGAATGTGAAAAACTTTTAAAATCTTTTGAGAAAAAAGCGGATGAATTTAAAGATGTTTACAAAATGGGCCGTACTCAATTGCAAGATGCTGTTCCTATAAGTTTAGGTCAAGAATTTAATGCTTATCATTCTGTAATTAAAAGAGATTATAAGAGAATTCAAAAAGCTATTGATGAATTATCAAATGTAAATTTGGGAGCTACTGCAATTGGAACTGGTCTTAATGCGGATAGAACTTACGTAAAAGAAATTGTTGGTGTTTTAAAAGATGTAACAGGTCTTGATTTAAAACAAGCAGAAGATTTGGTTGATGGAACACAAAATTTGGACGGATTTTTATATGCTTCATCAATTTTAAAAACTTTTGCAGTTTCACTTTCAAAAATTTCTAACGATTTAAGACTAATGTCTTCAGGTCCTCAAACTGGAATTGGCGATATTAATTTACCAGTTAGACAAGCAGGTTCATCAATAATGCCAGGAAAAGTAAATCCTGTAATCCCAGAAGTTGTAAGTCAAGTTGCTTTTGCAGTTTGTGGAAATGATACTACTGTTACAATGGCAGTTGAAGCTGGACAACTTGAACTTAATGCTTTTGAACCAGTTATATTTTATAAACTTTTTGAATCTCTAAGAGCTCTAAAAGGTGCAATTTATACATTAAGAGTTAATTGTATTGATGGAATAACTGCTAATAAAGAATTATTATTAGAAGAAGTTGAAAAATGTGTAGGACTTGTTACAGCCCTTGCCCCACATATCGGATATGAAAAATCAAGTAAGATTGCTCATGAGGCTCAAGATACAGGTAAAACTGTAAGAGAAATTGTTCTTGAAGAAAAATTATTAGGAGAAGATGAACTCGATAAGATTTTAGATTTCAAAAAAATGATTACACCTGGAATCTTAGAAGAGGACAAATTGGAAGAAAAATAAATTTTTAGATAATAAATATTAGGAGGATAAGATGACTACAAATGAAAATAAAAAAATGAGCGCAACTAAAAAAATATTATTGTCAATGCTCATTGGTCTTGTAGTAGGTATAGGACTTCATTATATAGTACCCGACGGATTTTTTAAACAATCTGTTTTGATTGATGGAGTATTTTTCTTATTTGGTCAAGGCTTTGTTAGATTATTACAAATGCTTGTAGTACCACTTGTATTTTTCTCAATTGGTACTGGCGTTATGCAAATGAGAGATGTTTCACAATTTGGAAGAGTTGCTATAAGAACTCTTGTTTTATATTTGATAACTACTGCACTTGCAATTGCCATTGCCTTATTTATAGCAAAATTATTAAAACCAGGCGTTGGAATGAATCTTGCTGAGGCTACAAAATCATCAGCACCAGCAGCAGATGCGAAAGAAGCCCCAACATTAATTGAAACTTTGGTAAATATAATTCCAAAAAATCCTATAGAATCTTTGGCAAACGGAGATATGCTCCAAGTAATTTTCTGGGCGTTTTTGTCTGGTATAGTTATAGGAAGATTTGGGCAAGAATTGAAATTATTAGAAGATTTTATGAATGTTGGCAATGATTTTATGATGAAAGTTACAGCTTTAGTTATGAAAGCTGCTCCAATCGGGGTATTTGCTTTAATAGCAAGAACATTTACAGATATTGGACTTGGCATAGTAGGACCACTTCTTACATTTTTGGGATCAGTATTAAGCTCAATGGTAATATTGATAGTTTTAGCTTACATTCCATTAATTGCAATTACATCAAAAACAAGTCCTAGCCATTTTTTGAAAAAAGTATTTCCAGTTTATACTTTTGCTTTTTCATCAGCATCATCAAATGCCACAATTCCATTAACCCTATCATCATGTGATACACTTGGAGTTCCAAGAGAAATTTCATCTTTTACAATTCCACTAGGTGCAACAATTAACATGAATGGTACTGCAATATATCAAGGTTGTGCTGTAATATTTATAGCAAATGCTTATGGAATAGATTTGACATTTGGAAATTTAGTTACAGTAGTATTGACAGCTGTTTTATCATCAATTGGTACAGCAGGAGTTCCAGGAAGTGGAATGATAATGCTATCAATGGTTCTTTCATCAGTAGGTCTTCCAGTAGAAGGCGTAAGCTTAATTATGAGTGTTGAAAGAATTGTAGATATGTTTAGAACAGCACTTAACGTAACAGGAGATGTTGTGTCAACATTTGTTTCTGCAACTAAAGAAAACTTATTAGATAAAAATAGATATTTATCTGATGAAAAACCAGAAATGGAAGAGGTTGATTTTTAGAATATGAAAAATTTCTTTGTGATTTTGGGAGGAATGGGAACCTTAGCAACAACAAATTTTTTAAATGATTTAAACGAAGCTTATAAGCCAAGCTCAGATCAAGAATATTTAAATTATTTGGTAGTAAACCACGCCACAATTCCTGATAGAACTTCCTTTATATTAAAAAAATCAAAAGAAAATCCATTTGATTTTCTAAAAGAAGATATAGAAAGTGTTGATAAATTAAATCCAGATTTTTATGTGATTACTTGTAACACAGCACATTTTTTCTATGATGATTTACAAAAATTAACACAAAAACCAATCATAAATATGATTGAGCTTGTTGAAAATAAATTAAATAAAATCAAAAAGCCTTCTACAATTGGAATTTTTGCAACAGAAGGAACGATAAAAAGTAAATTATTTAATAATATAATAGAAAGATGTTCTCATAAGGCTTTCGTTTCATCAAGAAAAATTCAAGATAATATAAACGAATGTCTTTATGGTGATGTAAAAGAAAAAGGGACAATTAATTTTGAAAGATACCACAACACTTTGAAAGAAATGATGGATCAAGGATGCGATTATATAATTATAGGATGCACAGAAGGCTCTTATATAAATAGCAAAGATGAAAATTCAAATCTTTATCCATTAATTGATAGTGAAAAAGAATTGGTAAATGAAAGTTTGAAGTTAGGACTTAAACTTCAAAAAAATATAGAAATTTAGGAGCAAATATGTCAGAGATGGACTTGGAATATATTAGAGCTATTTTAAAATATGGTTCTATTACCGCGGCCTCAAAAAAAATTTATATTTCCCAATCAGCTTTAAGTCAACACATCATTAGGATTGAGAAAAAATTGGGAGTTGAAATATTTAATAGAGATTTTAAACCTATAAAACTTACTGAGGCTGGAATAATTTATAAAAAGTCCCTTGAAGATATAGAAAAATTAAAAGAGAATACTCTATTAAAAATTGAAGAAATAAATAAGTTAAAAATCGGAGAGCTAACAATTGGTTCTACCGATTATCAAACTTATTTTTTCCTATCAAAAGTTTTAAAAGATTTTAATGAAGATTATCCAGGAATAAAAATAAATTTATTAGAAGCAAAAACTAATCAGTTAAACACTTTTGCCCTAAATGGTTTGTGTGATTTTTCAATAACTTATGAAACTGATAGGTTTGATGATATGGAAAGCATAAATCTTTATAGAGAAGATGTATATTTAGCTATGTCAAAAGAAAATAAATTAAAAAATGATTTGTCAGGCAAAGGAAAAATAAAAACAATTATTGCCAAAAAACTTGCAGGGCAAAATATTATAAGAATGAAAAAAGGACAAAATCTTATTTTGCAATACCAAGAGCTTGATGAATTTACAGATAATTCTTTGAATACAGTTTTTGAAACAGATTCAATATTTATAGCTGAAAAATGTGTAAGAGAAAATATGGGGCTTGCCATTTTGCCTGAAAAAATGCTAAAAGAAAAAAAGAATGATCTTATATATTTTAAATTAAAAGAAGGCTTATCATCAAGAACTGCTATGATAAATTATTCCAAAAATCACAAATTAAAAACTATTGCAAAAATATTTATAGATAGGTTAAAAAGATACGCTAAAGAAGAATTTTAAAATCGAGGTAAAAAATGAAATACAGACAAGAAGAAGATTCTCTAGGGATAGTAAATGTTCCAGCTAATCATTTTTGGGGAGCACAAACTGAAAGATCTTTAGAAAATTTTCCTCAAGAAGTTGAAAAAATGCCACATTCTCAAATTATGGCAATAGCAAGTATAAAAAGATGTGCAGCTATTGTTAATAATAAAGAAAAAAAATTAGATGATAATAAAAAAGATTTGATTGTAAAAGCTTGCGATAGAATTTTAAAGGGAGAATTTGACAATGAATTTCCATTAACAGTTTGGCAAACAGGCTCCGGCACTCAAACGAATATGAATGTCAATGAAGTTATAAGCCATATTGCAAATGAAAATGAAAAAATAATTCATCCAAACGACCATGTAAATATGAGCCAATCTTCAAATGATGTTTTCCCAACAGCAATGCATCTTTCAACTTACAAAAATTTATCAGAAAAATTATTAGAAGAATTGCCAAAAACAATTGATGCAATTAAAAAATTGGAAGATGAAAATAAAAATATAATAAAAACAGGAAGAACTCATCTTCAAGATGCAACTCCTTTAAAACTTTCTCAAGAAATTTCTGCTTGGAGAGTGTGTCTTGAAAGAGATTTGAAAGTTTTAAAAGAAGTAAAAGAAGAATTGACCTACCTTGCTATAGGTGGTACTGCAGTTGGAACAGGAATAAATGCAAAAAAAGAATTTGGAGATGAAATGGCAAAAGAGCTTTCAGATTTTTATGGTTTTGAATTTAAATCAGATGAGAATAAATTTTATCAATTGTCATCAAAATCTGCTCTTGTAAATGTTCACGGAACAATAAAGGCCCTTGCGACAGATCTTTATAAAATTGCAAATGATATAAGATTTTTATCTTGTGGTCCAAGATGTGGAATAAGTGAGCTTACAATTCCTGCAAACGAACCAGGCTCATCAATTATGCCGGGAAAAGTAAATCCAACTCAAGTTGAATCAATTACTATGGTTTGTATAAAAATAATGGCAAATGATTTTGCAATTTCAATGGCAAACACTCAAGGTCAATTGCAATTAAATACTTATATGCCTTTGATAATTCATTCAATGGACAATTCAATTACGCTTTTGTCTAAATCATTAAAATGTTTTAGGGAAAAATTATTAGAAGGACTTGTTGCAAATGAAAAAAATATTGCAAAAAATTTAGAAAATTCTCTAATGCTTGTAACAAGTTTATCTCCACATATTGGATATGATAAGGCAAGTAAAATTGCAAAATATGCTTATAAAAATAATTTAACATTAAAACAAGCTTGTCACGAATTAGAATATTTAAGCGATGAAGAATTTGATGAAATAGTAAAACCAGAAAAAATGGTATAAGGAGAAAATGATGGAAAATCTAAAAGAAAAAGCACTTGACTTACACAAAGAGATTCAAGGAAAAATTTCAACAGAATTAAAAACAAAATTGGAAAACAAAGATGATTTATCTTTAGTATATTCTCCAGGAGTTGCTGAACCTTGTAAAAAAATCCACGAAAATGAAGACGACGCTTACGTTTATACTGGAAAAGCAAATACAATTGCAGTTATTTCTGATGGAACAGCTGTGTTGGGACTTGGAAATATTGGACCAAAAGCAGCACTTCCTGTAATGGAAGGTAAGGCTTGTTTGTTTAAAAAATTTGGTGGACTTAATGCAGTTCCACTTGTAATTGATACAACAGATACTGAAGAAATTATAAAATTTGTAAAACAAGTTTCTCCAACTTTTGGCGGAGTAAATCTTGAAGATATTTCATCTCCAAGATGTATAGAAATCGAAACAAGATTAAAAGAAGAATTAGATATTCCGGTTTTTCACGACGACCAACATGGAACAGCAATAGTTACAATTGCAGCTTTAATTAATTCTTTAAAACTTGTAAATAAAAAACCAGAAGAATGTAATGTGGTAATTTCTGGCGTAGGAGCTGCAGGATCTTCAATTGTAAGAATGTTAAATGATTTTGGAATTAATGATATTTATGCTTTTAATTCTAGAGGAATTTTAAGAGAAGACGAAAAATATTCAAAAGATTTATACAACAAACTTGCTAAAGAAACAAACAAAGAAAATAAAAATTTAACATTAGAAGAAGCAATGGCAGACGCTGATATTTTTGTAGGAGTTTCTGTACCAAATAAAGTAAGTAAGGAAATGGTAAAATCTATGAGACGTGATCCAATAGTTTTAGCTATGGCAAATCCAGATCCAGAAATTACTTATGAAGATGCAAAAGAAGCAGGAGCAAGAGTTGTTGGAACAGGAAGAAGCGATTATCCAAATCAAGTTAATAATGTTCTAGCTTTCCCTGGACTTTTTAAAGGAGCTTTGTCAGTTCATGCAACAAAAATTACAGAAAAAATGAAAGTTGCTGCCGCAGAGGCTATTGCAAGTTTAATTCCTGATGAAAAAATTTCAGAAGATTACGTAATACCATCAGCATTTGATTTAGGAGTTGCTGATGTTGTTGCAGAAGCTGTAGCAAAATGTGCAAGAGAAGAAGGAATTTCTCAAAAATAAAAAAATAAGAAAATATTTTAAGCAAAAATAAATTAAATTCTCCCTATTAAAATTAAGAGGGAGAATTTTTTTGTGAAAATTTATATTAAAAAAATCAATTTAAAGCCATCAACTTGACAAATGTTTTCCTAAATGATAAATTGATACAAATAATATCTAAATTTTAAATTGGATATGTAGTATGTGATTAATGATTATTTTAGTTAAAATCAAATTTTGAAACTATTTTAGTCATTAATTTTTTTGTTTTTAATAATTTACGAAGATTTTTGGAGAGGGAGTTTATGATTAGATCTTATAAATGTATCGACAATCCACAAAAACCTATTAGCTATGACATTTTATTAAATCCAAATAAAATGGCAGATTATGCTTGTGGAGAAAAATTTATTTCTTTGCCCCTTCTTCCTATGATTTCTCTTTGTTTGGGAGTTGAATTTGAAAATGGAATCAAGGCAAATCCGATTTTTGAAAAAATTCAAGATGTAAAACTTGAAATGGATTATGAAAAAGAAGAATACAAGGCGATGGTTAAAGCCATAGAAATTATTGATGATAAAAAAACTGTAATAGAAATGAGAGGTCCTCTTGCTATTTTGGATAATCTTTTGGGAATAGATAAGGTTATGAGGGCTATGAGAAAAAATAGGGAAAATTTAAATTTTCTCTATGATGAATTTATTGAAATTTATCTTGAATATATTAAGAAGATGCTAGATATGGGAATTAGAATTTTTAGTTTTGCTGAAAGTATTTTAGATGTGAAATTATTTGGACCAAGGGAAGTAGAAAATTATGTGGATGATTTTTTGCTTAAATTTTTAAAAGAAATAAAACTATTGCAAAAAGAAAATCCCTTTACCTTTCATCTTTGTCCAAAATCAAGCCTTATCCTTGTCGATTTAGGTAAGGCAAACTTTTTTCCTATTGAATATGAAAGTCCTAAAAAATATATAGATATTTTATATGAAAATAAATGTTTTTTGGGAGATAGGTGTTTGAATTTGGCGGATAAAAAATTTAAAAGTGTAAATAAAATAATTTTGAAGGAGGAATAAGTGGCAAGTAAAGAAGAATATTTAGAAAAAATGGCAAAGATGGTTGTTGAAATGGAAGATGAGGAAATAGGAGATTTATGTAGAGAATATTTAAAAGAAGGTTATGATCCAGAAGATGCAATTTTTAATGGACTAATTAAGGGAATGAATGAAGTAGGAAGACTTTTTGAAGAGGAAGAATATTTTATTTCCGATTTATTAATTTGTTCAGATGCCATGTATAACGGCATTGATGTTTTGAAAGAAAAAATTGAAAGCTACGGAGAAAATAATCTTGCCACAGCTGTTATTGGAGTTGTTGAAGGCGATACTCATGATATTGGGAAAAATCTTGTGAAATTGATGCTTGAAGTCAACGGTTTTAAAATGATTGATTTGGGTAAGGATGTTCCTTGTGAAAAATTTGTTGATGAGGCAATTAAAAACAAGGCTCAATTTATTATGATGTCAACACTTATGACAACGACTATGGCAAATATGAAAAAAGTAATTGATATTTTAAATGAAAGAAATATTCGCGACCAATTTATTGTGATGGTTGGAGGAGGTCCAGTTTCTGAAAGTTTTGCAAAAGATATTGGAGCTGATGCCTACAGTGAAAATGCAAATGAGGCAGTAAAGGTTGCAAAAAGTTTAATTAAAAATCATGAAAATTGAAATTGAAAATTTGAATAAAATTATTGATTCAAAGGATGAAAATATCTTAGAAAGTCTACTTGCAAATAATATAAAAATCGATAATTTTTGTAACGGCAAGGGGACTTGTGGAAAATGTAAAATTAAAATTTTAAAGGGAAGTCTTAATCCAATCACATCTTTAGAAAAATCCTTGTTAAGCGATGACGAGATAAATTCAGGGATTCGACTTGCTTGTCTAAGTTTTCCTAAAACTGACCTTAAAATTAAAACTCTAGGTGAAAATTTAGCTTTTAAAATTTTAGATTATGGAGAAATTCCTGATTTTAAAATGAAATTTGATAAAGGCTATGGCCTTTGTCTTGATATTGGGACTACAAGTCTTGCTATGTACTTGGTTGATTTATCAAATGGAAAAATAATAGATAAAATCTCTTCCATAAATTCTCAGGTTAAATATGGGCTTGACGTCATGACAAGAATTAGCTTTGAATATGAAAATGAAAATGGTAAAAATTTACTCCAAGAAGAAATCATAAAAAGTATCAATAATTTAATTGATGAGCTTGTAAATAAAAACGAAATTGAAAGAAGCCAAATTAAAAAACTTGTAATTGGAGCAAATACTACCATGCTTCATATGCTAGTAGGCGAAGATGCAAAATCTTTGGGTAAATTTCCTTATAAGGCAAAATTTTTGCATTCTTTAAAAATAGATTCTAAAGATCTTGGAATCAATATTTCAGCGAAAATTTATACCCTTCCAAATGTTTCTGCTTTTGTGGGAAGTGATATTGTTGCAAGACTTTATTTGACAGATTTAAAAAATAGAAAAAATACACTTTTTATCGACATTGGAACAAATGGAGAAATAGTTTTAAAAACAAAGGATAAACTTTACGCAACGTCAACTGCGGCAGGCCCCGCCCTTGAGGGTATGAATATTTCTTGTGGCATGCGAGCAGAAAGTGGGGCTATTGATTCGCTAAAAATTCAAAATGAAAAAATAAATTTTTCTACAATAGATAATAAAAAGCCAAGAGGAATTTGTGGGAGTGGACTTTTAAGTTTAGTAGCTCAAATCATTGAGAAAGATTTTGTAAATAAAAGAGGAAGGATTTTAGATCCAGAAAAATTAGAAAAAGATGATTATAGGAAAAATTTTATAAGAGAAGATGAAAATAAAAAAAGAATTATAATTTTAGATTCAAAGGAAAATATTTATATTAGTCAAAAAGATATTAGGCAGGTTCAACTTGCAAAAGGGGCAATTTTATCAGGATTTTTAATTCTTCTTGAAAAAGAAAATATGAAGATAGAAGATTTAAATTCTGTAATAATAGCAGGTGGTTTTGGAAGTCATCTAAAAAAAGAAGATTTGACAGGCGTTGGCATCTTGCCAAAAAAAGTAGAAGAAAAGATAAGATATGTTGGTAATTCCTCCCTAATTGGAGCCTATATGGCCCTTATGAATGAAAATATTATTAAAGAAATGGAAGACTTATCCAAAAATATAACTTATCTTGACCTTGCAACAAGTAAAAATTATGAAAGAAAATTTGCGAAAGCAATGCAATTTTAAGGAGAAAAAAATGAAAAATTACAAAAAATTATTAACCGTTCTTACCCTAACAACTTTAACTCTTACTTCATGTGGGAACAAAAATGAAGAAAAAAATTCTAATAATTCAAACCCATCAAATATTGTAAGTATTGAGTCTAACGAAAAAAAAGAGGTCACAAGTGTAAGTATTTTAATTAAAGATACAGTAAATGACAAAGAAATTTTAAAAGAAGACGGAAAAATTAATAAGGACGGTCTTAAAAAATACCTTGAAGAAAATCACAAGGCAAAATTTGAAGATGGAATGATGACAGAACTTGAAGGAATAAAACAAGACAAAGAAAAAAATCAATACTGGATGTATTATGTAAATGGAGAAATGGCTGAAGTTGGAATAGGCGATTACCTTCCAAAAGAAAATGACCAAATAGAATTTAGATTTGAACAAATGTAGATGGATACAAAAAAACTTACAAGACTTGCAAGTCTTTGTGCGATTTGTGTAATCACAAGGATATATTTGAAATTAATTCCAAATGTCCAAATCTTATCAGATATAATTTTAATTCTTGCAATAAATGGAAAACTTGACGAATCTTTGATTGTAAATGCGACTACTATGATCATAACAAGTTTTTTTCTTGGTTTTGGCTATTGGGTTATATTTCAAGTTTTGGATTTTGGGATTTTGGGAATTTCAAATTATATGATATTTAATAAAATAAAAATTAAAAAAACAAAAACAAATAAGGCAATTGCTCTAGGGATTTCTGGATTTATTTATGGATTTTTGATTACTATAATGCAAGTCTTATTTATGGGTGGAAATATTTTTACTTTTTTTGGACTTTATGCTGGATCAATTCCTTTTGATATAAACCACATGGTTGGAAATATTGTAATATATATTTTTCTTATCTTTAGGCTTGAAAAATATATTACGGGAGAAAAGCATTTTAAAAATTAAGGAGAGATGATGGATAAAATAAAACTTCAAAAAGAAATTTCACATTATAAACCAGAAATGACTTCAGATGAAAGATTAAAAGCCTATTTTAAAGGAGAGCGAGTTGACCACTTGCCATTTAATCTAATGAGCCTTGATATGGCTTATGGAATGAATTTAGGATATACATTGAAAGAAACCGACCAAATTGAAAATTTAATAGAAATTATTAAAAAAAGATGCCAAGAATACAAGGTATATGGAATTTCTGAAGGTTTAAATCTTAGGGCAATGGGCTATGCCCTTGGTTCAAATGGAATTTTTCCAGAAAATGATATAGACCATGTCGAAAAATATTTGTTAGAAGATAAAATTGATATGGACTTATTAGAAATGCCAGATCCCTACAAGAATAAATTTTTAAAAAGAAAAATTGATAATGCAAGAAGGCTAAAAGAAAAATTCCCAGACCATAAAATTTCTACTTTTGTAGCAGGACCTATGACTGTTCTTTCAGCTTTAAGACCGATTGAAAAACTTTTGAGAGATTTGAGAAAAAATCCCAAAGGAGTAAAAAAATTATTAGATTTTGTAATGGAGGCAAATATAAAATGGATTGAAGTTTTTAATAAAGAATTTGGAGATGTGGGAGTAATGATTGCAGATCCAGTTTCTTGTGATGATATTTTAAGTCCAAAACAAGTAAAAGAATTTTCCTTTCCATATTTAAAAGAATTGACTGATAGGATTTATAAGGTAAATAATATAAAGGCAAATCTTCATATTTGCGGTCACACAAAAAGGCAATGGGAAAATCTAAAAAAATTACAAATTGGATCATTTAGTGTAGATAATTGTCATGACCTTAGTGAATGTAAGGAAGTAATTCAAGATAAATTATCTTTGATGGGAAATGTTCCGCCGGTTGATGTAATGAGAAATGGCAGCGTGGATGATGTAATAAATTCTGTAAAATCTTGTATAAAAAAAGGTGCAGACAACAAAATGGGCTTTATTTGTGCAACTGGTTGTGCAACACCTGCAAATAGTCCAAAGGAAAATTTGGATGCCTTTGTCTATGCAGTTCAAAAATATGGAAAAGATGCAAAAATCGGAGAAATTCCACAAGCTGTGTGGGAAGATTAATGGGAGGATTTATGAACAAAGAAGAACTTAAAGATGAGATGAAAAATTATAAACCAGAAATTACTTCTTCAGAAAGAATATCTAAATATTTGAGTGGAGAAAGAGTTGATCACATTCCATTTGCAATTATGAGTACAAATAGGATTATTGCAAATCATCTAAATTATACAATTAGTGATATGGAAGATGTGGACAAATTATCTGACATTATCCAATATAAATACGATAATTATAAAATTGTGGGATTAACAGAAGAATTAAGTCTTAGGACTATGGGTCATGCTGTCGGTTCAAAATTAATTTTTCCAGAAGATGATATTGATTATATAGAAGAATTTGTAATGGATGATAAGCTTGATATGAATTTAATTGATTTGCCAGATCCTTTTACAAATAAAATTTTAGCTCCAAAATTAGAAAGAGCAAGAATCCAAAAAGAAAGATTTCCAAATATGGCAATCGAAACAGAAATTCCTGGACCAATAACAACAGCAGCCGCTATTAGACCGATCGAAAAACTTTTGAGAGATTTGAGAAAAAATCCCCAAGGAGTAAAAGAATTATTAGATTTTTGTTTTGAAGCAAATATGAAATGGGCGAAAGCTTTCAAAAAAGAATTTGGTCCAACAAGTATCATGGTTGTAGATCCAGTTGGTTGCGATGATATTTTAAGTCCAAAACAAGTTGAAGAATTTTCTTTGCCATATTTGAAAAAACAATTGAGTGCTTATTATGAATTAAATGGAATAAAAGCAAATTTACATATTTGCGGTCATACAAAAAAACAATGGAAATATTTTAAAGATTTGGATATAGATTTTTTCTCTGTTGATAATTGTGAAGACTTAGAAGAATGTAAAAAAGAAATTGAAGATAAATTAATTGTTGTAGGAAATATTCCTCCAGTAGAAGTAATGAGATATGGGAAGGTTGATGATGTAATAGAATCAGTAAAAACTTGCATAAAAAAAGCAGCTGACGCAAAATGTGGATATATAGCAGCAACAGGATGCGGTTCTCCTGTAAAAACCCCAATAGAAAATTTGGATGCCTTTATTTACGCCATAAATAAATACGGCAAAAATGCAAAATTAGGAGAAATGCCAGAAGCTATAAACGAATAAAAAAATTATAAAAGTGAGCCAAAAATTTCTAACAAAAATTTAAGGCTCATTTTTTGTCTATTAAAAATATAAAAAATTTTTATTTGAAAATTTATTTTTAATTTTCAAATAAATCCAGATATTTTTCGTATCCTTCTTCTTTTAATTTCTTTTTTGGAATAAATCTAAGGCTTGCGCCGTTTATACAATATCTTAGTCCGCCTTTTTCTTTTGGTCCGTCAGGAAAAACATGGCCCAGATGTGAATTTGCATTTTTGGATTTTACTTCTGTTCTTATCATTCCATGAGATAAGTCCTCATTTTCTTTTATATTATTTTCTAGTGGCTTTGTAAAAGAAGGCCAGCCACAACCTGAATCAAACTTATCTAAAGATGAAAATAAAACCTCTCCGCTAATTATATCTACATAAATTCCATCCTTATAAAAATCGTTGTAGATACTAGAAAAAGGTTTTTCTGTGTAAGATTTTTGAGTAACCTCATAAGATAATTTAGAAATCTTATTTAGTTTATCTTTTTTTATTTTCTCATCCATAATATCCCCCTTACAAATATTTTACTAATTTATAATAATTAAGGCAATAATTTTTATTTACTTTTAAAATGAATTAATTAGTGATACAATATTTTCAATAATAATGAAAAATGGAGATAAATTATGGGGAAAAATATTATAGCAGACCATGCGAAATGGCCTAGACTTGAAGATGCAATTTTTAAAATTAGCGGAGAGTGTAAAAAAGCAATAGCAAAAAAAGGAAAAGATAAAATTATAAATTCCACTTTGGGAACTTTAATTGATGATGATGGAAATATTATTGCCTTTGATAGCGTTTATGATACTTTAAAAAATATGGACAAAAAAGATATAGCAAGCTATGGAGCAATAGAAGGCGACAAAGAATTTTTGGATCTAGTAATTGAAAAATGTTTTGGAGCTTATAAACCAAATGGATTTATAAAATCAGTTGCAACAGCTGGGGGAAGTGGAGCAGTAAGACATACGATTTGGACTCTATCAGGTGTGGGCGATTATGTAATTTGTCCAAATTGGTATTGGCCAGCTTACGCCACAATGTGCGAAGAATACAATAGAGAATTTTTGACTTATGAATTTTTGGATGAAAATTTTGAATTTAATTTAAAAGAATTTACAAAAGCCTTGGATTTTTCTTTAGAAAAAAAAGATAGGGTAGTGTGCGTTTTTAATTCGCCTGCAAATAATCCAACAGGATTTTCAATTGAAGATTCTATGTGGGATAAAATTTTAGAAATTATAAAAGATAGAGCAGATGATGGGAAATATATTGCGATTTTATTAGATGTAGCCTACATTGAATTTGCAGGAGATGGAAGGCAAAAGAAATTTTTTCAAAAATTTGGAGAATTGCCAGAAAATATTATCACAACAGTTGCCTATTCAATGAGTAAATCCTACACAGCTTATGGACTAAGGTCAGGAGCTTGTATAATTGTTTCATCAAATGAAGAAATTGCAAATCAAGTTTTTGATTCAATGAAACACTCAAACAGGGCGATTTGGTCAAATATAACTCATGCAGGAATGAATATATTGGTAGATTTAGAAAAAGATGAAAAAAAGAAAAAATCTTACGAAAAAGAATTAGAATTTTACAGAATAATGCTTGAAAAAAGAGCTAAAGCCTTCACAGAAAATTCAAAAAAAGTAGGACTTGTTACACTTCCATATTTTGGAGGATTTTTCATATCAATTCCTTGCAAAAATTCTAAAAAAATCGCAGAAAAATTAAAAGAAAGAGATATGTATATAGTTGCAAATAAAGAAGGATTAAGATTTGCAGTATGTGCAGTAAGCAAAGAAAAATGCAAAATTTCTCCAAAGATTATAAAAGAAGTGATGGATAATATAAATTAGAAAATATATTCAATATTACAGTTTTACAAAAAATAAATATTTTGCTATTTTGAGTGAGCATAGTAAGCTGAGAAGTATCAAGAACTCTCTATATGTTTATTTCACTCAAACTGAAATGCGTTTGTTTTGAAAACTTCTTATTGCTTTCACACTTTGTTTTAGGGATAAATGTGTCAAATCAAGGCGTATTTGGCTAGTTGAGAATATGGTGTAGGATGGTTTTATTTTGATACAACCAAATTGCTTCTGTCTAAATTCTTAAAAATCTTAAATTGTCTTGAGCTAATATCTTTGTGATTTCAGAAAATATTTATGATTTATAATTTTATATTTTTATTTTTTATATAACTTTTAAATTATTACAATTAAACTATAAAATTAATTTTTTATTAAAAAACTTGAAAAAAAACTTGAAAAAAACTTGAAAAAAATTTTTTTTGGATAATAGTAAAAATATAGATAATTAGAATCAATTTAAAATTAATAATTAAATTAAAAAGGAGAATAAAAAAGATGAAAAAATTAAACTTATATATCGCTAATCTTGCGGTTGAAAATATTAAATTTCATAATTTACATTGGAACGTTGTAGGAAAGCAATTTGTAGCTATTCATGAATATTTAGAAGCTGAATATGATAAAGCAAGTGAAAGACTTGATGAAGTTGCAGAATTAATCAAAATGTCTGGAGAATTTCCTGTAGCTAATTTAAAAGAATATTTAGAGATTACTACAATAAAAGAAATAGAAGAATCTAAAGAAATTTGTGTGAAAGATGCTTTAGAAATTGTTCTTTCAGATATAAAACTTCAAAAAGACCTTGCTTTGGAAATTAGAAAAGAAGCTAATAATAAAGATGATTTTTCTATAGCAAATGTTATGGAGTCCCATATTGAAGATTATAATAAACAAATCTGGTTTATTGAATCAAGCTTGAAATAAAACTTTGTTGAAACTATTTTAAAAATATATTAAATCAAAAAGTCTGTAGATAAAGTTACAAAATAATCTTAAAAAGATTTATTTAATAACTTTATCTACAGACTATTTATTTTGATTTGATATAAAAGCCTTCTGATTAAGACCTATATTTCGGTCTATTTTTTTTACATATTTTTAATTAATTCAAAAAGCTCAATGGCTGCTGATCTTGGACCTTCAAATTGCATGTTGTCAAGTCCTAGTTGGGTTTTTATTGTTCCTACTTTTACTTTATTTTCAAATAAGTTATCAAAATATTTATCTAGTAATTTGTCACATTCTTCTCTTTTTTGAACTGGACCAAATGGATTTGCAAAATATGTTTGAACAAGTCCTGTTTCGGTTGTTGTTCCTTTGGCAAGTCTTGCACCTCTTTTGAAAACTCTTAGGGCTTCTTCTTTTTTATCAAAAATTTCTATTGAATCACAACCATCAAGAACTGCTGAATAATTGTCAGCGTATAGGAAAAAATCAACTTCATATCCTAAATTTATTTCATCAAAAGATGCAACTGGCATTATTAATCTTGAATTTACTTTGTCGGGATTCATAAAAATTGACCTGTCGATTTGTTTAAATGCGTAACCTGCATCAAGGTCATCAAGTCTTACAAAGGCTCCAATTTCTGTTCCATAAGCATAAACTTTATTATTTTGAATTCTAAATGAACCCATATCATCAAATACTATTGTCATTTCTTTTATATAATCTTTGGCAAGTGATCTGAAAGCTTCTATTGATTCGCTTTTTCCTGCTCCGCTATCTCCAAGAATTACAATATTTACAGTTTTATTATTTTGCAAAACTACAGAAAGTCCTGCACCATGAATTGGCAAATATTCTTTTTTAATATTTATTACGTTATTTAATGTAAGGACCATTTTTTTCAAATAACCAAAATAATCAATTTTATCAGAGTAAGCAATGTAGCCTACATATAATTTATTTTCCTTATCATAGTAAAAAGAATTTTTTCTTTCGCCTTGATCTTTTGGTCCATAAATATAAATTGCATCTGGCGTTTTTTCTTCGATTTCTTTAACGTCAGCTAATTCGAAAAGGTTTGATGCAGAAACCCCATGTGTTAATAAATCTCTATGAAAATATATAAAAATTAAATTATCGCCAACTTTTGCTGGATAACAGAAAAAGTGTGGATAATTTATATTTGTATTTAAAATTGGATTTTCATAAACTTCTTCAAAAACCCCATCTCTCTTGTTTGATTTTGTATAAGTTATATAAGGAGTTTCAATCATAACTTGAGTTATAAATGGAATTTTATTTAAATCTTTATAAATTTCTGGATAATTTTTATTAAATTGCCTAATCATAATAGACGCATCGGCAGCAGCTGGGACTTGCCTATAAACCTTTGGCCATTCTCCAAGAATTGACATTTCAATTCGCCTGTAGGCTTGAAGAATCATATTTTTTAATTTTTCATTTATTTCAACAAAATTTACAACTCCAACTCCTCTTGAATTTTCATTTTGTTTTATTATTGAATATCTTTCAAGATTTCTCCAATAATTATAAAATTCCTCAACTATTTTTAGTAAGCCATCTTTTTCCTTATTTAAATTGTGATATTTATTAATTTTTGATGAAACTTCATCAATATTCATTACTGTTAAAAGTTTTAAAATATCAGTTAGCTCTCTTGCAAGAGAATCGACAGATGAATTTATAAAAAACTGTTCAATATAAGCATATACTCTTGTCGAATCCTTTTTGTGATAATTTATAAAACATTTTGTCAAATCAAGAAAGGATTCACTATTTAAAAGTTCATTTACATCATTAAAAAATTGTTCGGATAAATTTAATATGGCTTTGTTGCCTGTAATCGAAAATTCTTTGCTCATTTTATCTCTCTTTCTTTACTCTTTTCTATTTTTATTAATAATTTTTATTAATTATATATCAAATCCCTATCTAAAACAAGAAAAAAAGATTCTTTGTAAGAACATTCATCAAAATCATTTAATAAGTTTTTACAAAAAATCTCATTTTAAAATTACAAATTTATTTTTTTATTTTCCTATAAATATAATAAGAATAAATAAAGGAAAATAAAGTTGAAATTACTAGACTAGCTATAAAAATATAAAAGCAAATATTTAAAGAAAATGATAAGGATGTAAGTGAAATAATTCCGCTAAAGAAAAATAAAATCCCTGCAAACTTTTGAGTTTTTTTCCACACTAAATCATCTTCCATAGCCCAAGATGTCCTAAATCCCATTGTATAATTTCTTTTTATTTTTGGCATAAAAATTCCGCTAATTGCTACAAGCAAAGAAAAAAGTCCAAGTAAAATTCTGCCAACATCAATATTATCATTAAAAGTTTTCCAAACAGTCAAACTTACGATAAGAAAATTTAAAATTGGTATAAATAATAAAAAAATGTGCTTATAATTTTTATCGTGTTTGTCAGATTTTGGATCAAGGCTAATGATAAGAAAAAATGCTATATAAAGCAAAATCATAAAAGTAATTACAAACAACAAAGCATTAGTTTTATTTGTATAAAAATTAGAATCTGCATACAAATCATAATGAATTGGAATTCTTACCGGAAGCCTATCATAAAAAATAATTGCTATTATTATAGATAAAATAAAAATAATCGTTGCAAAAATTAAATTTTTTTTATTTTCTTTCAAAAAATCCACCTACCTTTCTGCTTTAATTAATATCATTATATTAAATTTGCTTGTAAAAGTATATAAGTTTAAAAATTTAAAAATAAAATCATTTTGTTTTTTATTTTTAAATGCTATAATAACTATGTATGCGAAACAAGAAAGGAATATTATGAAAGAATATGATGTTGTTGTAGTAGGCAGCGGTGCTAGCGGATCTTTTATGGCCTACGAATTTACTAAATTAAATTCAGAAAAAAAAGTTTGTGTAATAGATGCAGGAAGAAAAGTAAAAGCTAGAAAATGTCCTATATCAGAAGGAAAAGTTAATTCTTGTATAGGATGCAATCCTTGTAATATAATGTATGGATTTGGAGGAGCAGGAACTTTATCAGATGGAAAATATAATATAACAACTAATTTTGGTGGAGATTTACATAATTATATTGGAGAAGATAAGGCGCTTAAATTAATGGAATATGTAGATTCTGTTCTTATGGATTTTGATAAGGGAGATGCTACACTTTATTCAACAGAAAATACAGGATTAAAAAGTGAATGTCTAAAAAATGATTTGCATTTATTAACAGCAAAAGTTCGTCATTTTGGTACAGAAAGAAACAGAGAAATTTTACAAAAAATATACGATTATGTAAAAGATACTGTAGATTTTGAATTTATGACAAAAGTTATAAGTGTAGATTTTGAAGATGGATATTATTTTGTAAAAACTGACAAAAATGAAACAATAAAATGTAAATATTTAGTTCTTGCTGCGGGAAGATCTGGTTCAAAATGGATTTCAGATACTTGCCAAGAATTTGATGTAGAAATGAAAAAAAATAGGGTAGATATTGGAGTTCGTGTAGAAGTTCCAGCAGAAGTTTTCAAACACATAACAGATAAAGTTTATGAAGCAAAAATTGTTTACCAAACAAAACAATATAACGATCTTATAAGAACATTTTGTATGAATCCTTATGGAGAAGTTGTAACAGAAAATACAAATGGAATTATGACTGTGAACGGTCACTCTTATGCAAACCCAGAACTTAGAACAGAAAATACAAATTTTGCTCTTTTAGTTACAAATAAATTTACAGAGCCATTTAAAGATTCAAATGAATATGGCGAATCAATAGCAAGAGTTTCAAATATGCTAGGTGGCGGAGTATTGATGCAAAGATTTGGAGATCTTGTAAAGGGAAGAAGATCATCAGAAAGAAGAATGAAAAAATCTTTCCTAAGACCAACCTTAAATGCAACGGCTGGAGATTTGTCATTAGTTATGCCAAAAAGACAATTAGATGACATAATAGAAATGATTTATGCTCTTGATAAAATTGCTCCGGGAATGGCAAACGACGATACACTTTTATATGGAATAGAAGTTAAATTTTATAATTCAGTTGTAGAAGTTAATGAAGAATTTGAAACAAGCCAAAAAAATCTATTTTGTCTAGGCGATGGATCAGGAGTAACACATTCCCTATCACAGGCTTCAGCATCAGGAGTTGAAATGGCAAGAATTTTAAATGAAAGAGCTTAATAATTTTAAATTTTCATTTAAAAATTTTTGATTTTTAAAATTAAATTTTCAAATAAAAATATTTGACAAAAAATATAAATTCTTGTATCATAACAAAAGAGAGTTAAAGAAGTACCCACAACTCACCTGCCGACAATTTGTTTTCAGGTTACAATCTCTTGTTAGAATAATTTTCTAATTATATTTTGTATTTTATATGGGTACTTTGAGTGCCCATTTTTTTATTTGAATATTTTGGAGGTAACATTATAAAAGATTTAAAAATTAATGACGAAATTAGAGACAATAAGCTTAGACTTATAGACGAAGACGGATCACAAATTGGAGTTGTATCAAAAGATGAAGCTTTGGATATTGCTTATGATAAACAATTGGATCTAGTATTAATGTCACCAAATGCTAAGCCACCAGTTGCAAGAATTATGGATTATGGGAAGTTTAAATACGACCAAGAGAAAAAAGCTAAAGAAAATAAGAAAAAACAAAAAACAACTCAAACAAAAGAAACAAGATTTAGCTTAAATATCGAAGATCATGACCTAGCAACCAAGGCTAATCAAACAAAGAAATTTCTTAATAACGGAGACAAGGTAAAAGTCTCATTAAGATTTAAAGGTAGAGAATTGGGTCATAAAAACTTAGGCTATGATGTATTAGATAAATTTATGGAATTTGTTGGAGATTGTGCACAAGTTGATAAGAAACCAGCAATGGAAGGAAGATCACTTGTACTATTCATTTCACCAAAGACAGAAGAAAAATAGGAGGCAAATATGGCTAAGAATAAAATCAAAACAAAAAGAGCAGCTGCAAAAAGATTTAAAGTTACAGGCAGTGGAAAAATAAAAAGACACAAAGCTTACAAGGGACACCTTACAGCTAAAAAAACACCAGCAAGAAAAAGAAGATTAAGAAAATCTACAATGGCATCTAAAGGCGATACAAAAAATATCAAAAGATTATTAAATATCTAATAGGAGGAAACAATGGCAAGAGTAAAAAGAGCATTAAACGCTAAAAAAAGACATAAAAAAGTTCTTAAACAAGCTAAAGGTTACTACGGTTCAAAATCATTACTTTTCAAAACTGCAAACCAAGCAGTAATGAAATCTTTACAATATGCATTCATTGGAAGAAAAAGAAGAAAAAGAGATTTTAGAAAATTATGGATTGCAAGAATAAATGCAGCAGCAAGAGCAAATGGAACAAGCTATTCTAAATTAATGGGAAATCTTAAAAAAGCAAATATAGATATTAATAGAAAAATGCTTGCAGAAATTGCTGTATCAAATCCAGAAGAATTTACAAAATTAGTAGAATTAGCTAACCAAGCAGCTTAATGATAATAAAATCAGAATCTAACGAAAAATATAAGTATTTAAATAAATTAAAAAAGAAGAAATACAGGAAAAAGTTTAATTCTTTCATAATCGAATCAATAAAAATTGTAGAACAAATTCCAAAAGACTTTGAATGCGAGTTTGTTTTTGTAAATGAAGATATGAAAGATTATGAAACTAATTTTAAAAAGATAGTTTTTTCAAATAAATTATTTGATAAGCTATCTTTACTGGAAAATCCTGAAGGTGTTTCAGCTTGTTTGAAAATAAAAAATCAAAAAGAAATTTCTTCTGATAAAATTTTACTTTTAGACCATATACAAGATCCAGGAAATCTTGGCACGATTATAAGAAGTGCTGAGGCATTTTCTTTTAAGGATATAATTTTATTAAATTCTTGTGTAGATATATACAATGAAAAAACAATTAGAGCAAGTATGGGTTCTCTATTTAGGTTAAATTTTATCGAATTTGAAATAAATGATTTAAAAAAATTGTTAGATAAAAATTACAAACTGATTTTGGCAGATATGAATGGAAAATCAGTAGATTATTACAAATCTTGTGCTAAAATAATATTAGCAATAGGAAACGAGGCTAATGGAATTAGTAAATCTTTAAAAGGTTTATCAAATGATTTTGTGTCCATAAAAATGGATGGAAAAATCGAATCATTAAATGCGGCAATTGCTGCATCAATATTGATGAATAATTTTAGCCAAAGCGGATAAAAGCTATACTATCCAAGCAAAGCAAGTGGTAGATGATGAGAGGCCACCTTGTAACGGTATAGTAATTCCCCGCCTAGCTTTGATACGAATTAAGTAGTTGAGACGGTAATGCGTTATAATTATTGAGTGGATTATTACAATCAAATTAGGTGGTACCGCAGATAAGTCTGTCCTTTTACAGGGCAGTTTTTTTGTACCAAAAATTAAAGGAGAAAAAATGAAAGAACAATTACAAGCCTTAGTCAAAGATGCAAAAAAGGCTATTGAAAGTACAGATGGATTAAAAAATCTGGAAGAATTAAGAGTTAAATATTTAGGAAAAAAAGGAGAAATAACTTCACTAAAGAAAAATATTTCAAAATTACCTAACGAAGAAAAACCTATGGCTGGTAAGTTAATAAATGAAATATCAAAAGAAGTTGAAGAAAAATTAGAAAAAAGAAAAGAAGAAATTAAAAAAATTCTTCTTTATAAAAA
Organism: Anaerococcus sp. HMSC068A02; assembly: GCF_001811125.1. Classification (NCBI taxonomy): domain Bacteria; kingdom Bacillati; phylum Bacillota; class Tissierellia; order Tissierellales; family Peptoniphilaceae; genus Anaerococcus; species Anaerococcus sp. HMSC068A02. Next base: position 109,427 of record NZ_KV803747.1, read on the forward strand.
AATAAAAGAAGAAAAAATCGATGTAACTGCAAATTTTGACCTTTATTCTAGCGGACATTTTTCAGTTATAAATCAAACAATGGCAGAGCTTGAAGAAATTTTTCAAAATATGGGCTTTGACGTTGTTGAAGGACCAGAAATTGATACGGTGAAAAATGTTTTTGATGATTTAAATTCTCCAAAAAATCACCCATCAAGATCACTTTCTGATACTTTTTATATAAATGAAAATACTCTTCTTCGTCCTCACACATCAAGTATGCAAATTCGTGTGATGAATGAAGGGAAACTTCCAATAAAAATGGTTTCAGCTGGAAGAGTTTTTAGAAATGATGAAGTAGATGCAACTCACTCTCCAATGTTTCATCAATTGGAATGTTTAGTTGTTGATGAGAATGTATCACTTGCAAATTTAAAAGCAACTCTTGAAACTTTTATAAAAGAAATGTTTGGCGATGAAATGAAAATGCGTTATCGTCCTCATCATTTTCCATTTACAGAACCATCTTTAGAAGTTGATGTAACTTGTCCGATTTGTGGTGGCAAGGGATGTCCTGCTTGTTCAAATACAGGTTGGTCAATGGAACTTTTGGGTGGAGGAATGGTTCATCCAAATGTATTAGAAAATTGTGGAATAGATAGTGAAAAATATACTGGTTTTGCCTTTGGTCTTGGAGTTGATAGAATTGCCATGGTTAAGTACGGACTAGATGATATTAGATTACTATTTGATAATGATAAAAGATTTATTGAGCAATTCTAGGAGGGATTATGTTAGTACCTTTAATTTGGCAAAATGATTATATAAAATTAGACGAAGATTTAAAAACAATTACAGATAGATTATCAGAGA
>NZ_KV803747.1:110379-121821 GCF_001811125.1 Anaerococcus sp. HMSC068A02
ATTTAGGAGGAGATATGAAAAGACAAGTTGAAAGTGTAAATTTTATTTCTGATAAACTTGATGGCCTTGTTGTAGGAAAAGTTTTAAAACAAGAAAAACATCCAAATGCTGACAAATTATTTGTTCTTACAATTGATGTTGGAGAAGAAATTACTATAGTAACTTCTGCAAAAAATACAAAAGAAGGCGACTATCTTATAGTAATTAGATCAGGATCAGAAATTAATGGACAAAAAATTGATGACCACGAATTTTTTGGAATTATAAGCCAAGGCATGCTTACATCATACAAAGAAATTGGTTATGATGATTCAGTTATTGAAAAAAAATCAAAAGATGGAGTTATAGTTTTATCTGGAAAATTTGAACCAGGAACTCCTGCTGTTGAAGTTTTATTTTCAAATACTCCAGTAATTGAATATGAAATTACTCCAAATAGACCAGATTGTCTTTCAATTATTGGAATGGCAAGGGAATCTGCTGCATCTTTTGATAAAAAAATTACTTACCCATCATTAGATTATCCAACAGTTTCTGATAAAAAAGAAGATTATTTTAATGGAATTGAAATAAAATCTAAAAATTGTAAAAGATTTACAGGAAGAATTATTAAAAATGTAAAGATTGGCGAATCTCCTCAATGGCTTAAAAATTGTTTGATGCTTGCTGGAATGAGACCTGTAAATAATGTTGTAGATATTACAAATTTTGTAATGCTTGAAACAGGTCAACCTCTTCACGCTTATGACCTTGAAACTTTACATGATAGAAAAATAATTGTAAGAGATGCAAAAGACGGAGAAATAATTAAAACTCTTGACGGAGAAGAAAGAAAATTAAATGAGGAAGTTTTGGTAATTTCTGATGGAAGAGAGGCAATTGGCCTTGCAGGAATTATGGGCTCAATGGATAGCGAAATTACAGAAAATACAAAAACTATCCTTCTTGAATCAGCAAATTTTGATTCTGATAATATTAGAAAATCTTCCAAATTTTTAAATTTAAGAAGCGAGGCTTCTTCAAGATTTGAAAAAGAAATTTCTGTAGAAAATGCAGACTTTGCATCAAAAAGAGTTATGAAACTTATAACTGATCTTGGAATTGGAGAAGTTTTAGAAGATCATTTTGATGAGGGAATAAAAGAAAGTCCAGAAAATAAAGTAAAACTTAGAATTTCTAGATTAAATTCTTTAATTGGAAAAGATTTTTCAAAAGATGATGCGATTTCTTATTTAAAATCTTTGGAATTTGATGTTGAAGATATTGATGATGACACAATTGAAGCAAATATTCCAAATTTCAGAATGGATATTTCAATTGAAGCTGATTTAATTGAAGAAGTTGCAAGACTTTATGGAATGGGAAAAGTTGAGTCAAAACCACTTTATTCATCTTTGCAAAGAGGAGAAAAATCTCCTATGAGATTATTGAAAGATGAATTAAAAAATAATTTGTTTGGACAAAAATTCTCAGAAATTACAACATATTCTTTTATTTCTCCAAGAGATTATGATAAATTGTTGGTTGATGAAAATTCAAAATTAAGAGATTATATAAAAATTATAAATCCTTTGGGAGAAGATTATTCTGTAATGAGAACAACCCTTCTTTCAAATATGCTTGATACTTTTTATAAAAATATTTCCAAAAAACAAAATGATTTGAGATTTTATGAAATTGGAACTGCTTTTATTAAAGATGGAGCTGATCTTCCAGAAGAAAAACAATATTTGACTATGGGGCTTTATGGAGATTATTCCTTTTATGATTTGAAAGATTTCTTTATTAAGGCAATGAATAAAACTGGTTTTTATGGATTTAGATTTGAAACTGAAGAAAATATCAAAACTTTCCACTCAGGAAGATGTGCAAATATTTATCTTGATGGGGAAAAAATTGGTATTATGGGACAAATTTCCTATGAAGTTATGGAAGAATTTAAAATTAAAAATTCAGCCTTGGCACTTGAAATTGATCTTTCTGTGATTAAAGATAAAAAAATCGACCAAGTAAAATATAAAGCTCTTTCAAAATTCCCATCAATTTTACGTGATTATTCATTTACTTGTGATAGAAATGTAGAAAGTCAAATGATTGAAGATATAATTATTTCAAGAGCTAATGGTTTGGTAAGAAATATTGAAATTTTTGATATTTATACTGGAAGTCAAATTGATGAGGGACAAAAATCAATTTCATACAAAGTTTCCTACGGTAAAAATGATGCTACATTAAAAGATAAAGAAGTAGAAAAAATTGAAAAAGAATTTTTAGAAGATTTAAGTAAGGAAAATATAAACTTGCGTAGTTAGGAGTTAAAGTGGCAGATAATAAAATTGTTGTTAATATTGCTGGCATGGACTACACTTTGATAAGTGATCAAGATGAAAATCAAATTGAACAAATAGCAGCTTATGTCGACAAAAAAATAAGAGAAATCGACAATGACAAGCTAACTCGTGAAAACCAATTGGTTTTGGCGTCTTTAAATATTGCTGATGAAATGTATAAACTTTTGATTAAGCATAAAAATTTAAGAAAAGAAGCCGAAGAACCAATTGAAAATTATCCAAAAATAAAAGAAGCCTATGAAGATTTGGAAGAAGAGAATCAACTTATAAAAGATGACTTTGAAAAATCAAAAAAAGATTTTATGGAATCTATGAAAAAAATCGATGAATTAAATTCTACAATCAATAGGTTAAATGATGAAATTGACAAGAAAAATAAAATAAATAAATCCAAAGATGAAAATCTTCAAAAACTCAGAGAAAATCTTATTTCTTTGCAAGAAGAAAATTTAGACCTTCAAAAAGAAAATGAAGATTTGAAAAGAGATTTATAATGAAAGATGTTGAAATATTAGCTCCTGTTGGGAAAATGTCCATGCTTTATGCTGGACTTTCTGCAGGGGCTTGCAGTTTTTATTTAGCACTTGACGATTTTGGGGCAAGAGCCTACGCCAAAAATTTCTCCCTAGAAAACATAGAAGAAGTAATTGATTATGTTCATTTATTTGATAAGAAAGTTTTTATAACTATAAACACTCTTATTAAAGATGAAGAAATTGATAAGGCTATTTTTTATATTGAAAAACTTTTTGAATACGGAGCTGATGCGATTTTGATCCAAGATATTGGTCTATATTCTTTGGTTAAAGATATAAATGAAAATGCAAAGCACAAATTAGAATTTCACGCTTCAACCCAGATGGCAATAAAAGATTATGAAGGGGCACTTGCTGCAAAAAATCTTGGCTTTGACAGGGTAGTGATTGCAAGAGAAACAGAAATTGATGAGATAGAAAAAATTTGCAAACTAGATATTGATACAGAAGTTTTTGTTCATGGCTCTCTTTGTGTTTCTTTTTCTGGAGAATGTTTGATGTCATCATATCTTGGAAAAAGATCTGCAAACAGGGGTAGGTGTGCAGGAATTTGTAGAAAAAAATATCAGCTTATAAATGACGGAAAAGTTTTGGGAGAAGATTACTATCTTTCAATGAAAGATTTATCAACCATAGATTTTACCGATGATTTGATAAAGGCTGGAGTAGATTCATTAAAAATTGAAGGACGAATGAAAACTGATGAATATGTCTACAATACTGTAAAAAATTATAGGCAAAAATTAGAGAAAAACTCTTATGATAAGGACCAATTAAGAGATATTTCGAACAGGTCATACACAAACGGTTTTATATTTGGACAAAAATCATCCTATCTTGCCCTTGAAAATGAAAATAAACACAGAGAAATTGGCGAAGTTTATGAAAAAAATGGCAAGAGATTTTTCAAATCAAATTCAAATTTGATAAAAGAATCAATTCTTCAAGTTACAACTGAAAAAAATAGAAAACTTCCCTTGACCTTGACAGAGGATTTGAAAAAAAATCAAGAATTGGAATTAAAAGATTTTAAAGATGCAAAATTAGGTTCTAAAATTTATCTTCTTTCTTCAAAAATATTAAGAGACAATTTAGACCAAGGTCTAAATTTTTACAAAAATTTGCCTTTGGACATAAAATTTGAAGCGCAAATTGGACAAAATCCCAAAATTACCCTCAAATATAAAGATACAAAAATTTCTTATGAAGGGGAAAATTTGGTTGAAGAAGGAAAAAATATTTCTTTAACGAAAAAAGATATTTCAGAAAATCTTACAAAACTTGGAAATACAATTTATAATGCTAATGAAGTTGAAATAAATATCGACTCAAATATATTTTTGAGAAAAAAAGATATAAATTCAATGAGAAGAAGAGCGATAGAAATTTTAAATGAAAAAAGGCTTGCTATTTATAAAAATAAACCAGTAAAAATTGAAAAAAGAAAATTAAAAGATAAAAAGAAAATTAAAAGAGAAAAAAACATAGAACTTTTGTCAAATGACATAGATATTTCTTTATTAAAAGATTTTGACAATATTTATTTGAGAAAATACGACAAAAAGTTTGATGGGCTAAATATTTTTTATATTATGGATGCTGATCAAAAATATGACCTTGATTTTATTACATTTTTAAAAGAGAAAAATTTTAAGGGAGTAGTTTTTAATAATTACAAAGATTTTGTCCTAAAAGATGAACTTATAAAAAATGGATTTGAAATCAGGATTGGTAGATATCTCAACGTTTTTAATTCCTATACTTTTGATTTTTACAATGACTTTTCTTCAATGATTTCATCTTCAGTTGAAAATTCTTTTGAAAATATAAATAAAAATTCAAGATCATATCCTACAGAAATTTTGGCATACGGTCCAATTGAACTTATGAATATGCGTCATTGTCCATTTTCTGCCATAAAAAAATGTGGGCTTGTTGGCTGTGAATCTTGTAAATTTTCAGATTCAAAAATAAAAGATGAAGAGGGAAATGTTTTTGATATAAAAAGAAGGGATGGACTTTCTAGAATTTATTCCAATGAAAGTGCCAACATTGACATTAAAAAAATTGAAAAATCAGTATCTTTATTGTATCTTGTAAGAGATGATGAAGATTTAAAAAATATAAGAAAAAATAAGATTAACAATCTTGGATACGACAGGGGTGTTATTTAATGCAGGAAAAAACCTTAGAAGTTTTGGAGTTTGGAAAAATTTTGGAAAAACTCAAAACTTATGCAAGAAGTGAACTTGTTAAAAAAGAAATTTCAAAAATAAAACCTAAAAATAATATAAAAGAAATAAAAGACGAACTTGATAAAACAAAAGCCATGGAAGAGGTCATTGTAGAAAATGGAAATATAGATATTTTTGGACTTTTCGATTTAAAAGAAATTATTGGATATGTAAGAAAAAAAGGAATATTAGAACCCTTTGAGCTTTTAAAAGTTTTGGACTTACTCAGGGTAAGCAATTATCTTAAAGAATACGGAGAAAATATTGAAAATCCTTACATAAAAGATTTGTTTGATAGGATTTCAGTAAATGATTTTATCAAAGATGAGATTGAAAGGTCAATTATTTCGGAAGATGAAATAGCAGATAATGCCTCAGCAAATTTAAGGTCAATTAGAAAAAAAATAGGCAAAAAAGAAGCTGAAATTAAAAATAAATTAGCATTTTACATTTCATCTCCAAAATTTGACGAATCTCTCCAAGATAAGGTTGTTTCAATTAGGGATGGAAGATATGTTCTTCCAGTAAAAACAAATAAAAAATCAGTTTTAAATGGAATAATCCACGACAGGTCTCAATCAGGAAATACACTTTTTATTGAACCAAATGCAATTGTTGAATTAAACAATGATCTTTCAAATTTACAAATAGAAGAAAGTGATGAGATTAGAAGAATTTTGGATAGGCTTTCAAGATTTGTTGAAGGCTTTGATCAAGAAATTTTAGAAAACCAAAAATTAATTCAAAGAATTGATTTCTTGCAAGCAAAAGTTAAATATTTTTTGGAACACGAATACACCATACCAAAACTTACAGATAAAAAAATCATAAATTTAAAGTCAGCCCGCCATCCACTTTTGAAAGGAAATGTTGTTCCAATTGATGTGAAAATTGGAGATGGATACAAGACATTAATAATTACAGGACCAAATACAGGAGGAAAAACTGTATCACTTAAAACTGTAGGCCTTGTTTCTTTAATGGCTCAAGCAGGATTTTATATTCCTTGCGATGAAGATAGTGTGGTAAATGTTTTTGATGATATATTTTTGGATATTGGCGATACCCAATCAATTGAAATGAGCCTTTCAACTTTTTCGGCATCACTTACAAATATTGTAAAAATCACCGAAAATGTCAGCGAAAATTCTTTGGTTTTATTAGATGAAGTTGGAAGTGGTACAGATCCAACAGAAGGAGCTGCTCTTGCAATTTCTATTTTGGAATTTTTGAAAAATAAAAATGTAATGACCTTTGCAACAACTCATTATTCTGAATTAAAATATTATGCTTTGGAAAAAGAAGGAGTAATGAATGCAAGCGTGGAGTTTGATGTTGAAAGCTTATCTCCAACCTACAAATTAATTATAGGAACTCCAGGAAAATCAAATGCTTTTGAAATTTCAAAAAGACTTGGCTTAGATAAAAAAATATTAGCAAATGCAAAATCAATTCTTTCAGATGATAATAAAAATTTCAATACAATTCTTGAACAGCTTGATCAAAATAAAAAAGAAATGGAAATAAAAAATCAAGAGATAGAAGATTACAAGAAAAAAATAAAAAAAGCAAGAAATGATCTTTTGGCTTTGTCTGAAAATATTAAAAAACAAGAAAAAGAAATCATAGAAAAGGCAGAAGATAAGGCAAATAAAATTTTGGAAGAAGCAAATAAAGCAAGCCAAGATATGCTAAAAATTGCAAAAAAATCAAAAAATGCAAACACTTCTGATATTGATAGGTCTTTAAATGATATTAGAAATAAATATAAATCTTCAAAAATTGACAAAAAAGAAGAAGTATTTAAAGAAAAAATAAGCAAAAACGCTCCGCAAAATTTAAAAGTTGGAGATGTAGTTTTAATTGAAGGATTAAATGAAAAGGCTCAAGTAATTGAAAATCCCGACGAAAAGGGTAATATAAAAGTACAAATGGGTATTTTGAAAATGGATTCCAATATTAAAAATGTTACCAAAATAAAGTCAAAAAATAAGACTAAAGAAAATACTAACAGAATTTATAAGGCAAAAAAAGCCATGCACATTTCTCCAACTCTTGATTTGAGGGGTCAAAGATATGACGAGGCTTTGAGAAATTTTGACAAATACCTAGATGATGCTATGCTCTCAGGACTTGACCAAGCAAAAATCATCCACGGCAAGGGAACTGGTGCTTTGAGAAATGGTATAAATGATTATTTAAAAAATAATAAGATGATCGACTCCTATAGACCTGGAAATGAAAAAGAAGGTGGATACGGAGTAACAATTGTAAAATTCAAATAGGACTTGGAGGGAATATGAAAGATTTTAAAGAAATTATAGCTAAAAAATTAGAAGAAAAAGAACTAGGGTTGGGTTACAAAGAAATTTATGATTTAATTGAAATTCCACCTCAAGAAAATATGGGAGATTTTGCTTTTCCTTGCTTTACATTGGCAAAAACTATGAGAAAAAATCCTAAACTTATTGCAGAAGAAGTTGCAAGTAGTTTGGAAATTGATGGCGTTGAAAAAATTGTAAATGAAAATGCTTATGTAAACTTTTATCTAGATAGACAAAAAGTAACAAATGATGTAATTAATGAAGTTATAGAAAAAGAAGATGACTATGGTAAAAGTGATATGGGTAAGGGAATCAACGAACTTGTTGAGTTCTCATCTGTAAATATTGCTAAGCCTTTCCACATTGGTCACATTAGATCAACAGTAATTGGAGATGTTATTAGAAATATTTACGAATATCTTGGATACAATGTAACAGCTTCTAACTATATTGGAGATTATGGTACACAATTTGGTGTAATGATTGCAGCTTACAAACTTTGGGGAGATAAAGAAGCAATCGATAAAGACCCTATCAATGAGCTTTTAAATTTATATGTTAGATATACAAAGGAAGAAGAAGATAACGAAGAATATCAAGAAAAAGCTAGACAAGAATTTAAAAATCTTGAAGATGGCGAAGAAGAAGCTATGAGATTATGGCAATGGTTTAAAGACTTATCTTTGAGAGAATTTGATAGAGTTTATGGAATGCTTGATATAAAATATGATAATTATCACGGAGAAAGTTACCATTCACAATGGATGCCAGCAGCCCTTGAAGAATTAAAAGAAAAAAATCTTTTAGTAGAATCTGATGGAGCTTACATTGTAGATTTGAGTGAATTTAATTTGCCACCATCAATGTTAATTAAATCAAATGGTTCATCAGCATATATTACAAGAGACGTTGCTACAGCACTTTATAGACATAGAACCTATGGACTAGATAAAAATATATATATTGTAGGAAGCCAACAAAAATTACATTTCCAACAATTAAAGAAAATTTTATACTTAATGGGACACGAAGATGTAAGCGAAGAAGTTTTACACGTACAATTTGGTATGGTTTCACTAAAAGACCAAGTTCTTTCAACAAGAAAAGGTCACGTTGTTTTCTTAGAAGATGTTTTAAATAAAACAATCGAAAAAACATATTCAATAATGAAGGATAGAGATAATCAAATTGAAAATCTAGATGAGGCAGCAAAAATTGTAGGTATTGGTGCAGTTAAATTCCAAGAATTATACAATTCAAGAATCAAAGACTATGTATTTGATTGGGATGAATTATTAAACTTCGAAGGAGAAACAGGCCCATACGTTCACTACACTTATGCAAGAGCAAAATCTGTATTAAGAAAAGCTGGAAAAGAAGAATTTGGACAAATGAATTTTGAAAAATTAAATACAGATGAAGAATACAGCTTGATTAAAGCACTAGAAAGTTTCCAAGATGCAATAGTACTTGCTAAAAATAGACTTGAACCATCAGTAGTTGCAAGAAAAGTAATGGAAATTGCTCAAAAATTCAATAAATTCTACAATTCTACACAAATCTTGGTAGATGATGAAAAATTAAAAGAAGAAAGACTTGCCCTAACTAAAGCTACATCAATAGTAATTAAAAATGGTTTAGGAATATTAGGAATAAAAACAGTGGAACAAATGTAATGAGTGAAAGAATTATAGATTTTTTAGAATGTTCTAAATACGCATTTTCAGAAAGTGTAAAAAAAATAAAAAAATCCTATATTCTTTTCATATCTTTGGTAGTTAGGTCGATATTTGAAGGCATGAAGGGTTTATCAATTTTAAACTCTTCATACCTATCATCATTAATAAATTATTTTATAGAAATATTAATTTTGTGTTTTGTTGCTCAAGCTTTAAGATCAATTGTTCTTTACAATAATACAGGCAAAAAATCAATAGAAAATTCCATATCGAATTTTTTCTATTTAATAATGGCAGCAATGTTTTCAATTTATATAATTGAGCTTATATTTGATAATTTATTGAGTGGACTTGATCCTGCAATTTCTAATTTGCTTAGAATTGTATTTAAATTATTCACATCAGCTGTAATAGAGCTTGTCTATATAGATAGCGTTTATGGATTTAGTATACTTATAGACTCATTTAATTTTGTAAAAAACAATTTTTTTGTGTGGGGAATTTATGCCCTAATATTTATTTTGATAGATTCATTTTTGATAAATAAGATTGTAGTAAACACATCAGCATTTGGAAATGAATTTATATATGTAATATTGCTTGCCCTTTGGGATACAATATCTTTATTATTTAAAGGACATTTATTTAAAACATTATCAAATCATTCCTACAGACAAAGAAAATTTATGAGAGGATAAGATGGCAAAAATTGACCAATATTTTTTGAATTTTACAGATAAGCTTGGATATATTGACCTAAAAAAAGAATCATCATACGATTTATTAAACAAAACTCCACTAGCTCTTTACACAGAAGACTTATCAGAAAATGTAATAAATGGAGAATTTGAAAATAAAATAAATCTAGATATTATTTTAGATGGATTAATAATGAACCTTGCTATAGATAAGGATTTTAAATACAAAGATGCCTATATTAAAATTATAGAAAATTATATAAAAAATATAGGAGCCTATGCAACACAAAAGGCCTTAAAAAATTTGGAAAACAAAACAGAAAAATCTTTGCTTTTATTGAGAGGAGCTTATATAATAAATCCTTTTGATAAATATAATGCCTATAATTATGCAAGAATTTTGTGGCCAAAAGCCTACGAAGATACAGAATATAAGGACGAATTTATCAAAGAATCCCTTAGAATTTTGCAAGATATAATAAGCCAAGACGAAGATTTTCCACTTTCATATTATGAATTAGGAAATATATACGCAAATCTTGGAGAATATATAAAAGCAAGATCCTATTATGAAAATGCTCTACAAAGAACAAAAGACATAGAAGCCCAAAACGAAATAAGAGATAAAATCAAAATGATTTTTGATAATGCAGAAATCGAAGAAGGACTTTACTATATTGGAAAAGGAAACTTTGACAGAGCAATACAAATTCTAACAAGGCTTCTATCAAAAACAAAAAGAGCAGACGCTTATTATTATTTAGGAGTAGCCTATCAAAATGTAGGACAATACGAAAATTCCATCCTAGCCTTTGAAAATTCCCTAGAAAAAGGCGGAGAATTTAGAGAGCTTTATAACGATTACTCAATAAGCTTATACGCAATAGAAAAACCAATAGATGCAATAGAAATAATAAATCAAGGATTAAAAAAATATCCAGAAGATCCAAGAATGATCTACAATAGGTTGCAAATAAATTTATCACTAAATAATATCAACAAAGCCAAAGAAGATATAGAAAATTTAGAAAGCTATGACGACCTTAGCGACGAATTATCAACAAACTTACAAATAATTAAAGAACAATATAAAATAAATTAATCTCAAATTAAATTTTGAGATTTTTTTTATTGCAGTTGAATAAAAATAGAAAAAAAGTATGTTTATAATGTAATTACGTTTACTTAAATAGGAGGAAATTATGAAAATAATTGAAACAAAAAATGCACCAGGTGCAGTAGGAGCATATTCACAAGGAATAGTATCAAACGGATTTGTATATTCATCAGGACAACTACCATTAGTTCCAGAAACAGGTGAATTAATTTCAGATGACGTTAAAAAAGCAACAAGACAATCATTAGAAAATGTAAAAGCTATCGTAGAAGCAGGTGGCTCATCAGTAGAAAAAATAGTAAAAGTAAATATTTTCTTAGATGACGTAAACGACTTTGCAGCAGTAAACGAAGCTTATGCAGAATTTTTTGGAGATCACAAACCAGCAAGAAGCTGCGTAGAAGTTGGAAAACTTCCAAAAAATGGATTATTAGAAATCGAAGCAATAGCAGAAATCTAATAAAATAAACAAATAAAAAAATATTTGACAATAGAAAAAAATA
>NZ_KV803748.1:0-236 GCF_001811125.1 Anaerococcus sp. HMSC068A02
GAAGAAACATGGAATAATGCTCAAAGGTTAAGAAAAACAGTAAGAAGAAGCCCAAAGTATGGTACAACCTCCCACCCATTTACAGGACTTTTAATCTGTTCTGATTGTGGAGGAAAGTTAAGTTACAGAGAGCCGGCAGAACATAAAGAAAAGAAATACGATTGTGATTATTGTTTTGTGTGCCAACATTACAGACACAGAAAAGGCACTTGCAGTATGCACTACATCAAAGTAAA
>NZ_KV803749.1:0-295 GCF_001811125.1 Anaerococcus sp. HMSC068A02
ATTTATTTTAGTACAGATAAGATTGAGCTATTACATCAATACGATTATGTCCTAAGTATTTGCTGGTTATTAACATAGCTTTTCGATCTAATATTTCTCCAGCTCTATCATTTCTCATGATGTATCTTTCTCCGCCTTCTGAAATTAAACCACCAGGTATTTCATCGATTGGTCTTGCATAATGATTATAAATTCTCTTGGCGTATACTGCTCTGTAGTGGTGGTTGTCATAATGAGAAGGTAATTTTGGTGCTATTTTAAGCTCTCCAGCTTCTTTAAAAATATTTATTATTTC
>NZ_KV803750.1:0-295 GCF_001811125.1 Anaerococcus sp. HMSC068A02
GGAGTAATAGAATTAAGGAGAACACTTAATCACTGATTTAGTGAAATATGTACTTCTTAATTCTTTTTTATTTAAGAAATTAAGAGGAAGGAGGAAAAAGTGAGGAATTTTGAAAAGATAACAGCACTCTATGAGAGATTAAGTCGAGATGATGAACTTGAAGGAGAAAGTAACTCAATCGTTAATCAAAAGAAAATCCTTGAAGAATATGCAAGTAAGAATAATTTAACCAACATCATCCATTTTACAGATGACGGAATAAGCGGGACACAGTTTGATAGACCAGGCTTTATGG
>NZ_KV803751.1:0-1519 GCF_001811125.1 Anaerococcus sp. HMSC068A02
GAAACAATGCAAGACAAATTAAAACGCATAATGATTAGAGAAATGGAGAGAGAAAAACATCAAAAAGTCGATAAAAATGATTAGAAAGTCCTTGACAAGTTGTTACAGGAAAAACTGCAAAGTCAATTCTAATATCATGTGGAGCAAGACTTGCACCTTTCGATATAAGAGAGCTTAGAGAACTAATGAGCGAAGATGAATTAGAACTCGATAAAATTGGAGATAGAAAAACTGCTTTATTCGTAATAATATCAGATACTGATGATACCTTTAACTTTGTAGTATCAATAATGTATTCCCAATTATTTAATCTACTATGTGATAAGGCAGATGATGTGTATGGTGGAAGACTTCCAGTTCATGTTAGGTGTCTACTTGATGAGTTTGCAAATATAGGATTAATTCCTAAATTTGAAAAATTAATTGCAACAATTCGTTCAAGAGAAATATCAGCAAGTATAATACTTCAAGCACAATCTCAATTAAAAGCAATCTATAAAGACCATGCAGATACAATAGTTGGTAACTGTGACTCCACACTCTTTCTAGGAGGAAAAGAAAAAACAACAGTAAAAGAGTTATCAGAAACCTTAGGAAAAGAAACCATAGACCTGTATAACACATCAGAAACAAGATCCAACCAAAAATCTTTTGGACTAAATTATCAAAAGACTGGCAAGGAACTTATGAGCCAAGATGAAATAACTGTAATGGATGGTGGTAAGTGTATATACCAGCTAAGAGGAGTAAGACCTTTCTTATCAGATAAATTCGATATTACAAAGCATAAGAATTACAAGTTATTGGAAGATTATGATAAGAAAAACTTGTTTGATGTTGAAGAGTATCTAACAAATAGAGATAAGGTAAAGTTAAAATCAAGTAATAAAATAAATAGGTTAAACATTTAAGTTTATGGAGAAAGCAAAATGTTTGAAAATAGAAAATCATCTTTAATTATTTTAAATATAAATGGTGAGCAGTTTATTCTGGAAAGTGATACAGAACTCACTATGGATAAGAAAAATTATATTGAAGCAATATGTGAGACAATGTACGATGAAAGTAATGAATGGTATGAAGATATATATGATATGTCCCCATATGATATAGCTGAGCTATTTGAAAAAACAGTAAAAGAAGAGGTAGGAATAACTGTTGCATTTAAAGCGATAGACCTTGAAGTATCGATTTTAGAAGACTAGAAATAAGGTATTAATAGGCGATAGAAATTAAAAACTCTATCGTCTTTTTTTATACTCAAAATTAGGAGGTTATGATGGTAAGGATAAGAAGTCCCACTTAAAACAATTTAATATATAAGACATTTAGCGATTGAAATATAAGTTCAGTCGCTTTTTTAATTGAAATTTTTAGATTAAGGAGAAGAAATTAATGGATAGAGAAATGATAAATATTAATGCAAATTTAGTTAAGGAAGCTGAATTTTCAGAATTTGAAAAAGATGGAGAAAATGTTCAAGTAGCAAATTTTGCTCTTGTTAAAAAATATGGAAAGG
>NZ_KV803751.1:1619-2657 GCF_001811125.1 Anaerococcus sp. HMSC068A02
TTCAAAGAAAACAAAAAAGGAGATAAGGTCTATAAGAATTTTATAGTTAAATCACTAAACAAAATAGAAAATAAGAAAGAAAACGAGGAGGAATAATATGGAATTTTTTACAGCTGGAGTTGGAGTTTTAAAGACACTTGTAACTGCAATTGGTGCAGGTTTAGGAGCATGGGGCGTTATTAACTTAATGGAAGGTTATGGTAATGATAACCCTGGTGCTAAATCTCAAGGTATTAAGCAATTTATGGCAAAATAAGGACGGAATAACACAACAAATTCTCTAAAACAAATCACTAAATCAATGTAAGATTGAATGAAATCAATATTTATGCTATAATTAAATAAATCTAATGAACAGAAAAAGAGGGATATTATGGCACTTAACTATAAACCATTATGGATACAGTTAGCAAAAAAAGGATTAAAGAAAACAGATGTAATAGCTATGGCAGGACTAACAACAAATGTTATGGCACAAATGGGCAAGGATAAACCAATTACATTTAAAAATTTAGAAAGAATATGTAAGGCTCTATCTTGCACTCCTAATGATATTATTAGTTTTGAAGATAATTTTAGTGACGAGGAATAGAAAATGACTTTAAGGACAGAAGATCAAGTTAGGGATTATGCAAAAGAAATATTAGGCTTTGATGAAATTGAAGAAAACATCAATCAAGGTACTGGACAAATAACCACTTTTAATCAATTAGGCTTTAAGGGATATTCAGATAAGCCAGATGTTGGTATTTGCCTAAAAATATGAATGATGTAGCAATAATCCCAACAAATGAAGCCAATAGGCTTAGAAAAGGCAGAAAATAGCGATTCATCAAAAGAAACTTACGAAACTTACGACAAACTTACGACAGAAGAAATTGACTTTTCAAAAGTTAAAGTAGAGCCATTATTTGAACATATGGTTGATTTTGATACATTCTTAAAATCTGATTTTAGAGTTGTAAAAGTTAAAAACTGCGAAGAAGTTCCAAAGTCAAAAAAACTATTGAAATTTACATTAGATGATGGTTCTGAAAA
>NZ_KV803751.1:2757-4448 GCF_001811125.1 Anaerococcus sp. HMSC068A02
CCTCGTAAGATGATGGGAATCGACTCAGAAGGAATGATTATATCTGCAATTTGTGAGTACGATGGAGAGGAAAAACTTAACTTAATAATGTTAGATGATAATATTCCAGCAGGATCAAAATTATATTAAAGGACACGCTAATTATGAAACTGGGGTTTGTTATGAATCCCAGTTTAATTTTTATAATGAAGATTGAAAATTGATAAAAAACGTTAATGACTCTACATTGAAATAAATTAGCTGATCTAAGCAGGGCAGGTTTTATGTTGCGGTCATAAGTGCTGCCATAGTATAGCTATTGTGTATGAAAAAAATTTTTTAATAGATTTCAAAGGTTAATGTATGAGAGGGTTAAAATGAAGAGTGTTTTGATTATAGAGGATAATAAAGAAATTGCTTTACAAATGGGAAAGTATTTAGTTAATAATGGTTATGAAGTAGAGATTGCATCATCTTTTTACGAGGCGACCTATATGATGAATGTAGACATTGATGTGGCACTACTTGATATAAATCTACCAGATAAAGACGGTCAACATTTGATTAAAAAGTTAAAAGATAAGGACATAAGAGTTATAGTTACTACTGTAAAAAATGATGAAGATTTTATAATTGCCGCCCTAGATCAAGGAGCAGACGACTATTTAACAAAGCCATTTTCCCTTGCCATATTAAGGGCAAGAATTGATGCGGTTTTAAGGACAATACCTATATCACAAGATAAAAGTATATCTTATAAGGATATAAAAATAGATTTAAATCAGTCAAAAGCTTATTTTAAGGGAAATCTAGTAGATTTAACTTCGCTAGAATATGAAATCCTAGTTTTATTTATCAAAAATCCTCACAGGGTTTTCACAAGAAGCCAACTTTTAGAAATGTTTTGGGAAGATAGAGATAAGTTTGTAAATGACAATACTCTCACATCAACTATTAAGAGAATAAGAGAAAAAATTGATAGAGAAGTTATCACTACTGTCAGAGGAATCGGATATAGGATGGATTGAGATGCTATATATATTTTGGATAATAAGTCTTTTACTTCTTTATTATTTTTTAGAATCAAGAAAGAAAAATAGAATAAATGAGCTTATAGATCTGATAGAAAATATGAAAAATCAGGACTACAAAATTCCTATGAAGCAAGATGATTTTTCAATTTTGGAAGATAAAATTTATAAGCTTTTTATAGAAATAGTAGAAGCCAAAGAAACAAGTAGAAAAAATAGCGAAAAGCAAATCGAATATCTAGAAGACATCGCCCATCAAATCAAAACTCCTATTACATCTATGCTTTTTTCCATAGAAAATTTGGAGATGGGCTTTACAGATAATAGAGATATAGAGATTTTAAAAAGGCAAACTATTAGATTAAATTCTCTATCAGATATTTTACTTAAACTATCAAGCCTTGATGCAAACAAAGATTTAATGAAAAAAGAACAAATTTGTTTAGATGAATTAGTAGATTATGCCTTAGATAGTTTGAATTTAAAGAAATCTATAAAGATAGAAAAGAGAACGGATTTAAAAGAAAATAGCATCATTGGAGATTTTTATTGGCTGGCAGAAGCTCTCATTAATATTATAAAGAATGCTGATAATAGACCGACCTGTGACAAAATTGTGCTTTCATCCTACAAAAATCCCCTATATACAAGCTTAATCATTGAAGACAATGGCGGAGGAAT
>NZ_KV803751.1:4548-8055 GCF_001811125.1 Anaerococcus sp. HMSC068A02
AAAACGCCCGACTCAAATGGTTTTGGAATTGGACTTGCCATGGCAAAGACAATTATAGAGAAAAACAATGGAGAAATTTCTGTTTCCAATGCAAAAAATGGAGCAAGATTTGAAATTAAATTTTACAATGTCACCTAAAAATCACTTTACTTTTATATACTTACCTTAACATATGAAAAAGGAGACAAGTATGGAAATATTAAAAGTAGAAAATTTAAGAAAAGAATACGGCGAGGGTAATTCTAAGGTCATTGCCTTAGACGGTGTCAACCTTGAAATTGAAAGAGGAGAATTTGTCGCTATTGTTGGACCAAGTGGGTCTGGTAAATCAACCCTTCTTCATATCATAGGAGGAGTGGATAGTCCAGATGATGGTAAGGTTTATATAGATGGTAACGACATCTCAAAGTATTCCTCAAAAGAATTAGCCTACTTTAGAAGAAGAAAAGTCGGACTAATTTATCAATTTTATAATTTAATTCAAAATCTAACTGTAAGGCACAACATAGAACTTCCATTAAAACTTGATAAAAAGAAAATCAATGAAGAAGTTTTGCAAGATTTAGTTAAAAAGCTTGGTATAGAAAGTAAACTCGACTCTTTTCCAAGTGAATTATCAGGAGGTCAGCAACAGAGAGTTGCCATAGCTAGAAGTCTTATCTACAATCCATCTATAATATTAGCGGATGAACCAACAGGTAATTTAGATAGGAAAAATTCTAAGGAAATAATTGAAATTTTTAAATATTTTAACAAAACTTTAAAACAGACGATTATCCTAATCACCCATGACGAAGAAATAGCTTTACAAGCAAATCGTATTATTACAATAGTCGATGGCAAAATTGTAGGAGATGAAAGAAATGAATAAGAAAAACTTCCCGATTTTCATCTCACTATTAATAGTTAGTTTATTTTTTACTGTGGTTTTTTATTATAGTTATACAATTGTTAAATATAATAATGAAAGTTTCATGACCGTAAATTTTTATGATGCAGAACTTGAAGGGAACTTAACAAGTAATGATATTGAAAAAATAAAAGATATTAATAATATAGAATTTGTAGGTGAAATGTCCATAAATCCTGAATCGGCAAAGTACAAGAATGATTTGATTGCCGTAAATTATCAAGATAATGATATAAATAAAATGAGAGAGCATTCAGATTTACTTGAAGGACACTTTGCTAAAAGTGATGGAGAAATAGTATTATCGAAAAGTCTAGTCGAAAAAAATAAGCTAAAATTAGGAGATAAAATACAGCTTGATTTTGGGCATAGACTAATAGAGGGTAAAGAGATAGATGCCATAAGTACTTTTACTGATAAGGAGTCTTACAATCTTAGTTTTAGCAAAGACTTTGAGCTGGTTGGAATTTATGAAGATGTCTATAATAAATACAGTAGAGTTAATTATGCTTTAGCACTGAAAAATGAAGAGGATCCAGGCAAAGTAGTTTTAAAGTTTAATTCTTTTGAAAAGGCTTATGATAACAAAGTAAATCTACAAAATGAAATCAATAAAAAATTAGGTAGAGATGTTCCCTTAACTTTCAATTCTAATTTAATAGATTATTACGGTGTTGAGTATGACTTTCCCCATAATATTTTAACTGAATTAGGAACCATTCTTTCTGTAATAGGGGCTATATTACTATTTGTATTTTTTGTAAAAAATATATTCAAGGTGTGGGCTTTTAGGAAAATCAAGGAACTTTCTGTATATAAGTCTATAGGCACTACGGATTTTCAGATATACTTGTTACTATTAAAAGAAGGTATTTTCCTATCTGTTCTACCTATATTAATTGGTCATATCTTTGGATACTGTCTTATCTTAAAATTGTTTAGGCATCTTGAGATTGATCAAGGGGTCGAAAACTTGGTATCTAGTTATTTCAGTCCTTTACTTAGCCTAGCGATTGTTACAGTAGCTCTTTTAGTAGTAGTATTTTCTATTATTCAACCAGCAAAGAAAGTTTCAAAAATATCTATTATTGAAGGTATAAAGGGAAATTTAGACTTTGATAGCTTTAAGAAAAAAAGATCTAGGAATTTATGGAAAGAATTAAAATCAAATAACCTTGATAGTATTAAATCACAGCGTTATGTTTCTGCTATTGGTGTCATTATAATTTCTGTTTTAGTTATTATTGTGGCAGTAACTAAATATAACAGAGATTTTTCTTACTATGATGCAGGCTACAATGTAATAGCTAGTTATTATAGTGAAAATAGGAGCGTTCCTAAAGTTTTTAAAGAAATTGAAAAAGAAACTCCAAATGATAAGTCCTATATTTCAAAAGAAAGTTATATTCAGGTAGATAATGATTTAGAATTGTCCAAAGAAGCTATTAACATGTCTCTAGATCAAAAGTTAGAGTATTATTTGAAAAAGAGTCATTCAAGCCAGTTGAATGGGATGCTTATAGCTTTAGAAGATGAAGACTTTAGTAAATTGGGGGCAAGTAAGGGAGAATTTATTCTTTATAATATGGTACAAGAAAACCCAAACACTCCAGTAGCTAAAGCAAATAAAATACCATATTTTAATAATCCGAAAGATATAAACTTACAGATAGGGGAGAATTTTCAAAAAAGTATAAAAATTTCTAAAACTATAGATGATTTGGGAAACTATGATTCAATAACTTTACCATTTTATGTAAAAATCTACACAGATTTCGATACCTTCTTCCAACTTATGGATGAGTCAAAAGATGAAGAATTTATTAATGCTCCGTATGTATTAAATATGAATGTAAAAGACTCGGAGATGAGAAATGTAAAGGATTATTTGGATAATAAGATAAGAGAATCGATAATGCCAAATGAAAAGTACGATATTAACACAAAAGCAGATATTGAAATGAATCGAAAAAGTGATCTAGAATCTTTAAAGAAAGTCGCATTTGCGATGGCTTTCATTATTTTTATTCTCAATGTGACAAATGGTTATTCATCCATTAATTTAAGTCTCATGAGTAGAAAGAAGGAAATGGGCAGCCTTTATTCATGTGGTATGGACGTAGATGAGTTAAAGAATATTTATCGAAAAGAGTTTATAGAAGAGCAAATAAAATCATTTATTGTTGCGGGAATAACCACATTAGTAGTCATGTTTGTAATATCTCGTATAGCTCCTAATTTAAGTCTGAATATATTAATAAGATATTATGACTATAAATTATTTCTTGGATTTTCTATTGTGGTTTACGCAATCAACTTACTAATCTTTAATTTTTCTTTAAAGAGAATTTTAGACAAACCGACTATAGATTTAATTCGAACAATATAATTTCAAAAAAAGTGGAGTATATGAATAAAAAGATTGAGTCAAATTTCTTAAAGTGCCTATAATTTTAGGCACTTTTTTCATATCTGACTTTAGAGATGATAATATAATATTTTTAATAGTTAAACTTTGAAAGGGATAGCAAAAATGTTATCTCTTTTTTTATTACAATAAAGGAAATAAGTATGAAAAAATTAGAACAAATAAGACA
>NZ_KV803751.1:8155-8803 GCF_001811125.1 Anaerococcus sp. HMSC068A02
AATCAAGAAAAAAACGAAAAAGGACAAGAAAGGTAGAGGAGGGCGAAAGGCTATCCTTATTTAGTAAAAGGAGGAAATTGGGAAATATAGCTGGAAAATTAGAAAATCTTGAAAGAGAAAATGCTAATGGAGAAAAGTTCAAGGTAAGCAACTTTTCAATCGTTTCAAAAGATGACGATGGAAATAAAGTTTATACCAATTGTTCAGCTTATGGAGATAAGACAAAAGATTTAGAGAATCTAAAAAAAGGAGATTTTGTTAAAATATTTGGACAAGTAAAGACAAGCATTAACAGCAACGGAAAGGAACATAAGAATGTCCGTATTTTATCTTCTAAGCTCTTAAAAGCAAAAGAACAAGTAAAGAGTCAAGATAAAGATAAAAAGTCCATATTAGGGCAAATAAAAAGCTTTAAGACAGACGATAAAACTAAATCTAATACGAAAGACCATAGCAAAGGTGCAGAGAGGTAAATATCGAGACTGTGTAAAATTTTGTGTATAGAAACCTCCTCTTTAATTTAATTATAACATTAACTATAATTTATTTTCTATTACTTGATATATCACTTTAAAAGAGCAAAAAAATAAAGGCAGTCCGAAGACTGCCGATATTTAGGGTCTGTAAATAATTTTGTGTATCAACCTA
>NZ_KV803751.1:8903-10687 GCF_001811125.1 Anaerococcus sp. HMSC068A02
ATAATTTTGTGTATCAACCTAAATCCTGATATGAGGGTAAGGGTTGATACATTTTTTATGTATCAATATTTGTCCATTCCTATAGGAATGGAGCTTTACTTAATTTTACACAACTTTAATAAACTGTCAAATTTTCATGAAAATTCGCAGCCGATTTCATACTGAGTTTTTATCTTAATTAAAACCTCCCTTCAAAAAATATTGATAATTGTGATAATATTTGATCCCAGCCTCGTATTCTATAGGTCCACTTGCTTGAGGCATCTACCATTGCTAGATATAGACTTTTTTGTAGAGCATAGTCATTTGGAAATATGGTTTTATTTTTAGTTACTTTTCTTAGTTGCCTATTGAAGTTTTCCATGGCATTTGTTGTATATATTAGTTTTCTTATTCCTTCTGGATATTTAAAATATGTTGATAATTCTGCCCAGTTGTTTTTCCAAGAGCTTACACACATTGGATATTTTTTACCCCATTTTTCTTCAAAGATTCCTAGATTTGTTAGGGCTAAGTCTTCTGTTGGTGCCTTGTATACAGCTTTTAGGTCTTTCATTAGCTCTTTTATATCTTTGTAGGATACATATTTTGTTGAGTTTCTTATTTGGTGGATTATACATTTTTGAATTTCTGCTTTTGGATATACTGCTTCTATTGCTTGTGTGAATCCTGGGAGGTTATCTGTTGAAACTATCAGGATATCTTCAAGACCTCTTTCTTTTAGTTGGTTTAAGACTAGTAACCAGTATTTGCTTGATTCATTTTCTCCTACCCACATTCCTAGTATTTCTTTAAATCCTTCTAGGTTGTAGCCTAGGGCAATGTATACTGCTTTTTTGACTACTATGTTGTTTTCTCTTACGTGATAGTGTATGGCGTAGGAAGACCATAGGATAGATTTTTTCTAGAGGTCTATTTTGCCACTCTTCTATTGTTGGTAGGATTTTATTGGTTATTTTACTTACCATTGTTTCTGATATGCCAAAGCCATAAATATCTTTGATGTGACTTGATATGTCTCTTGTTGTCATTCCTTTGCCATACATTGATATTATTTGGTTTTCTATTTTTGATATGTCTTTTTCATATTTCTTTAATGATTGTGGTTCAAATGTTGCTTCTCTATCTCTTGGTATGTTTAAATCTATGTTGCCATATGATGATCTTACAGTTTTCTTGCTTGAGCCATTTCTTGTATTTAGGGATAGTGGCTTTTCACCGTATTCATAGTCTAAATGCTCATCTAATTCTGCTTTTAAAAGTTCTTCCATTGTATCGCCTAAAAGGTCTTTTAAAGCTTCTTGTATATCTTGTGCATTTTGAGGCTGATATTCTTCAATTAATATTTTTGCTATTTTGCTTCTTTTTGTTTCCGGTCTTTTTCTTGGCATAAAAATTCCTTCTGATTAGTTTTTACTTACCCTAATCAGGAGGTTTCTATACACAAAATTTTACACAGTCTTTTATCCGCTTATATCTTTTTATCTCTCCACTTCCTTTCCATAATAATTTTCATAGTTTTTCCTATACTGAACAAGGTCGGTAAATTGCTCTTTATTTAAAGAATACTCTTGCATAAGGGTATTCTTTTTTTCTTGCAATTCATCAAGTCTCGTTAATATTTCTTTTGTATTTGGTAGTTTTTTATAGTTTTCTAAAATTTCTTTAGCGGCTATTTTATAGACTGAAAGCTCACTATAATATTCTTCAGCGAATTGCTTATCTTCAGGATTTTTCTTGTGGTATTTATAGATTTCACGATACTTATTTATAGTATTTATATT
>NZ_KV803752.1:0-222 GCF_001811125.1 Anaerococcus sp. HMSC068A02
GGATATAGGATGGATTGAGATGCTATATATATTTTGGATAATAAGTCTGGGGCTTCTTTATTATTTTTTAGAAAAAAGAAAGAAAAATAGGATAAATGAGCTTATAGATTTAATAGAAAACATGAAAAATCAAAATTATAAAATCCCAATGAAGCAAGATGATTTTTCAATTTTGGAAGATAAAATTTATAAGCTTTTTATAGAAATAGTAGAAGCCAAAGA
>NZ_KV803753.1:0-392 GCF_001811125.1 Anaerococcus sp. HMSC068A02
CAGAGCGTCGACAAACCCACTAATAAATCAGGTTTATTGACGCTTTTTTTATCTCTATTCTAAAATATATTGATTTTTTAAATAATATAGCAAGTATCTTAGTAAATAGAGGAAAATCATCATCATCTCCGTCTAATCTATCTAGTAATTTTGCTAGTTTTTTCATATTTAGGCACGCAAAAGTAAGTGCTGCTTTCATACTCATTTTTGCTTTTCCTATCATGTTAGTATATCTAAAGCTATGGTATTCTTTTGCACTTGCGAACTGTCTTTCTATTGTTTCTTTTCTTTGCTTGTATTCAGCTTTTCCTGCTTTTGTTAGTCTATATCTCTCACAATAGTCTATGTATTCTTGCCAGATATGTCTGATTATTACTTTTACCTTGCTTTTA
>NZ_KV803754.1:0-1808 GCF_001811125.1 Anaerococcus sp. HMSC068A02
TTTTCTCCTCTCTTGATTGCCTTGTCAATTTCAATACTTAGGTCTATGCCATAATCGTCATTGACTGTCTTGACTGCATACTTGATATGGTTGATACTTTCGTACTCTTCTTTGATTGATTGTGATTGTCTGTTGAGTCTCGATATTTCATCTTCAAGGGTTTGGATTTCTTTTTTCCAGTCTTTAGACTTAATCGCCGATGAGCCTGTTATCTTTTCAAGAATTGCCCTTGCTCTTTTATATTTATCTATCTCATCTTTATGGGAATTGTAAAAGCTGTCTTTGAATAGGGATTTACTGTTCCATTCCTCAAAGACTTTTTTGTTATCCTTGATGATGTCCGCATAGGCAAAGCATTTATTTAAGTTTTCTATTCTTGTGGTTTTCGCCTTAATGTCTTGACTAATCTTCTTATTTTGGGATTGTAATGTGCTTATCTTTTCTTGTAGGTCGGCTATGGTTTTAAGATTGTTGCCTTTCAGATATATTCTTGCTTTGGAAAATCGTCTTAGGTCTGCACCTATCTTTTTGTTGCTTGCATAGGGATTTAACTTTCTTGCTTTTTCTCCCTGTAAGTCATAATAAATACTGATGTACTCATAGAGATTAAAGAGTTCCGCCTTGTTCTCATATTCTTCTTTTTTCTCCTGTTTGTATTCATCATATTTTACTTGCAGACTTCCAAGTAACGAGCCTATCCAAGACGTAAGTTTGGATAGCTCCTCTTTTAATTTTCTAAATTCTAAATTCAAGGCGATGATTTTTCTGTTTTGGTTTCCTCTCTCTGTCTGTATGCCTTTTTTCTCCATCTGATAACTGCTTGTGCCTAAATGAATTTGCGGGAGTTCTTCTCTGCCTTGTTCTTTAAAGGTGCGTGGATCTATCCTTTTATTTATGTTGTTCCTTGCCAAGTATTCGTTTGCTTTCTTTGAAAAGTTTTCTCTCCACTCTTTTGCTTTGTCAGGTTCGTTCCAATCGTTCAGATTTACTTTTCTTGATTTATAGTTTCCGCTTTTCAGTTTTATCTTTTCTCCGTTTTCATCAAGGATATATTCTTTTCTGCATTTCGGTTTCCAATTCCCTTTTTCGTCTATTTCTCTAAGGGTAAGTAGGATATGGGCGTGTGGTTGTTCTTCATGATCGCTTGCCATAGGATTATGAATATTACAGTCTGCTATCATACCTTTAGAAGTAAAGTTTTCTTCTATAAATTCGCCGATTAACTTTATTCTGTCCTGTTCATTTAATTCTCTTGGAAGTGTAAAGAGCAGATTTCTTGCAAGTTGTGAATTTTTACTTTTCTCTATTTTTTCAACACTATTCCATAGGTATTCTCTGTTTGAAAACTCTTTCGGGATATGTTCCGGCAGAAATATTTTTGAGAATACAAGGTCTTCTTTTTTAGAATAGTCATGTGTTTTCCCATAGTATTCATCTTGTAATTTATCTCTTGCATTGTATGCAGCTTTTGCAATCACGCTATGCCCTTTTGACCTTGCCACAATATCTACATGGGTATGCAAACTTCTGATTTCCATTGTCTTTTCCTCCTTTATCTGTTTTCAATTTTGGGATTTTACTATCCTAATGTTCAGGTCGTATCTTCGCTCCCTTTTTCAAAGGGCGCAAAGATACACCGTTTGACTACGGTGCTTTGCGTTCCTGCGGAAAGCTTATAGCTCCGCTAAGGAAACAAAAACGCTAAAGCATTTTTATTTGTTCAAGGGGGCTACTCCCCCTTAGACCCCTGTGAACTTTGTTTTTTGTAGATTTTTCAAATCCACAAAAAAGCAAAGTGTTAAAATGTT
>NZ_KV803755.1:0-651 GCF_001811125.1 Anaerococcus sp. HMSC068A02
TATGTCTGATTATTACTTTTACCTTGCTTTTACTTTTTGTACATTTGCTTAAAGATGGGCAGTTTTCACATAAACTTTTCTTGCTTTGATATATTCTGTATCCTTCTCTGTTCGTTGTTGAATACAGGAGTATTTTCTCTTCTGGGCATATGTAGCAGTCGTTTGTTTCGTCATATTTATATTGTTTTGGATAGAATGTTTCTTTATCAGTTCTTCCTTTTGGCCTTGTGTATGGTAAGACTGGCATTATTCCTTTTTCTATTAAATCTTTTGCTATTGCTGGTATTTTGTAGCCTGCATCCATTACTATTTTTTTTGGTTTATATTTCTCTATTTTTTCTTTGAAGAATGATGGGAAGGTTGTGGAATCGTGTAGATTTCCTGGATAAGCTTTGTATCCTAATATCCATCCATTTTTATCACATGATGTTTGGATTGAGTAGGCATATACTTCTTTGTGGTTTCCTTTATGGAATAGTCCACTTTCTGGATCTGTTGTTGAGTGGGTAATTTCTTTTTCTTCTAATACTTCTCCATCTGGGTAATCGAAGTCATCTTTTCCATTATTGTTTCTGTCTTCGTTTACTTCTTTTTCTAGTTTTCTTTGGTATGATTTTACTTTGTTCTTTATTTTTACTTTCTGATTTTTAT
>NZ_KV803756.1:0-15576 GCF_001811125.1 Anaerococcus sp. HMSC068A02
GTAGCAGTTTGCTTTGAACCATCTGCAAAAATCAAGTTCACTTTTATTGTTTCTTCTTTTGGTTTTTCTTTTCCTGCTTCTACTTCTTTGTTTATTTTATTTACTATTTCTTCTACTTCTGCTTTTGTTAAAGCATTGTCAAGCATTTCTAATGCTTTTTTCATTATTGCTTCATCATCAGTTGGTGCTAATTTATTAAGTTTTGCATCAATTATTGCATCTAATAATTCTTTAGCATCTTCTATTACCTTATTTACTGCTTTTTCGTCTTTAGCTTTGTCTATTAATGATTTGAAATGATTTTTTTGTACTTGACTTAAATCTAATTTATCGATTTCTTCTTTTGCTTGTTCTTTAATTTCTTTTAATTCTTTTTCTGGATCTGATTTTTTATCTTCTACTTCTTTGTTTATTTTATTAACTACTTCTTCAACTTCTGCTTTTGTCATAGCATTATCAAGCATTTCTGATGCTTTTTTCATTATTGCTTCATCATCAGTTGGTGCTAATTTATTAAGTTTTGCATCAATTATTGCATCTAATAATTCTTGTGCATCTTCTTTTACTTTATTTACTGCCTTTTTATCTTTTGCTTCATCTACTAATGATTTAAATTTATCTTTTTGTACTTTACTTAAATCTAATTTATCGATTTCTTCTTTTGTTTGTGTTTTTAAATTTTCTAATTCTTCATCTTTTTTGAATCCTTCAGGATCTACTACTGATTTTTTAACTTTATCAACTTGTGCTTTATCAACAGCTTTGTTGAATGAGTTTAAAATTTCGTTTATATCTTGACCTTCTTTTAGATCTGGTAAGCTTAATTTTACTTCACTTATATAACTAGCTAAGTCTTGTGCTTCTATTTGATATTGTTTTGCTTCTTCTTTTGTAGCTGCATTGTCTACTTTTTGTGTAAAATGAGCTTTTTGAAAATCACTTAAATCTGCAGCGTTAATATTAGCCTTTGCTGATTCTTTAGCTTTTTGTAATTCTTCAGCGTCATTTTTATTATTAGTTAGAGTTACAGGTGCTAATTTTTTAACTTTTGCAATATTTGCAGGTTTAATTTCTTCTTTTTTATCATCTTTTTTTTCTAATATTTTTCCAATATCTTCTTTATCAGCTTTGTTTCCTGTAGCTTCTTTAGTATCATCTTTTTTCAACTCAGCTTGTACATCTTTTTTAATTTGATTGTCAGCTTCATTTTTTATTTCTAACTTACTTGTTTCCAAAGCAGCTTCTTCTGCTTTTGTTAAATTAGGTGCTATAACACCTACTGATAGTGCTAGAGCGATGACTGAACCCATCACTAATTTTTTATTATTTTTCATATTACACTCCTTAATATTATTTGTATGTCACCATTATATATATATATATAAAGTCAAGTAAAAATATTTAAAGTATAAGAATTTTATTAATAAATAAAATAATTAGATATTTTGAATTTAAAAATTTTAAAATTTTAAAAAATTTGCAAAAAAATAAGCAAATAGTTTTCTATTTGCTTACTTATTTTATATTCCTCTGCTAGCTCCGCCGCCACCAGATGAGCCTCCTCCACCGGAGAAACCTCCTCCAGAAAATCCTCCAGAGCTTCCGGAAAATCCTCCAAAAGATCCTCCTGAAAATCCTCCGAAGCCACCGCCGAAGCCTCCATATCCTCCGTTTCTAAAGCCTCCTCGCCTTCCAAAAAATCTTGAGAATATCATAAAAATTATAAATATTATTATTAATGTTCTTAAATCTATTTCGTCGTCTTTATCTTCTCTTAGCCTATTAGCATATTCGTCATAATCGCCAGTCAATTCTACTTGGTATTCTTCTGCAATTTGTGAAACAATTGCATTGAATCCTTCTGTAATTCCTTTGGAAAAATCTCCATCTCTCATATAATCTAGCATATATTCATCGATTATTCTTCCAACCTTACCATCGTTTAATCTTCCCTCTATTCCATAGCCTGTTATAATTGAAATATCTTTTTTATCTTGGCCTTTTCTTTGGGAAATTAAAATCAAAACTCCATTATTTTTTTCTTTATCTCCAATTTTCCATTTATTTAAAAGATCTGTTCCAACTTGCATTGGCTGATCCTCTACATCTTTTAGGGAAACATAAATTACTTGAGCTCCTGTTTTTTGTTCAAGTTCTTTGTTTACTTTTGTAAGATGGTCTTTGGTTTCTTGGTTTATTAAATTGAGTTCGTCATAGTAATAAGTATTTGGCGATTGTGGCAAATCATCTGCAAAAGATTTTTGAGGTAGAAAAAGAAGAATAAAGGCAAATAAAATAGTTACTATTATATTCTTTCTTTTTCTCATAGTCTACCTAGCTACCGAAATTTACCTGTGGAACATCTTGGGCTGATGCGTCAGCTTCAAAATATTCTGCCTTATCAAATCCCATCATTTTTGCAAAAATACTTGTAGGAAATGATTTGACTTTTGTATTGTATGATTTTACTTCTGAGTTATAATTTTTTCTTTCTACTGAAATTCTATTTTCTGTTCCAGCAAGCTCATCCATTAGTTGGGTAAATTGCTTGTCAGCCTTTAAATCTGGATAGGCCTCAGCAACTACATTGATACTTCTTATAGCTTGGGACATTTGTTCATTTGCTTCAGCCAATTCTTTTGGGCCTTTTGCGTTTTGGATTCCTGATCTTGCGTTGGTAACTTCTGTTAATGTATCTTTTTCGTGTTTTGAATATCCTTTAACTGTGCTTACAAGATTTGGAATCAAGTCTGCTCTTCTTTGAACAACATTTTGAACTTGTGCATAGGATTCGTCAAGTTGTTCTTTTTGTTTTACAAGTCCGTTATATGAAGGTATTAAAACAATTATAGCAAGAGCAATCACTGCAATTATTGCTATAACTATTCCACCTACTCCTTTTCTTTTTTTATTAAGTTGCATTTAATCCTCCTAAATTTTATTTCTATTCTAATTATACCCATCTAGAAGAATTACTTTTTCATTTTTTAAAGATTTTTGTATATCAATTGTTCTTTGATTTGATGAACCTTTAAATTTTAATCTTAAATCTTTTAATTCCTCAACAAATAGTCCATCCACCAAAACATCGCACATTGATAAAAGTTTTTTTGCATTTTCAATATTTACTAAAATTTCATACAAAAATCCCGAAAAAATCCAAATCGACTTGTCTGATTCTTCCCTAATTTTTTTTACTATTTCAATCAAATCTTCTGTCGATTCGAAAGGCTCTCCTCCCAAAATGGTAAGACCTTCTATTTCATCTTCTTTTAAATATGAAATAATTTCTTGAGTTTGTTCATCTGTCCACAAATTTCCAAAATTTGGGTTCATATATTCTTTATTAAAACAATTTTTGCAATTTGCATGACAGCCTGTGACAAAAAATGAAGTCCTAATCCCAGGCCCATTTGCCACATCATATTTTCTAATTTGCCCGTATCTCATAAATCCTCCATAAAAAAAGTCTACTACCGTAGACTTTTTATTATATATGCAAAACTCTTGCTTTTATTTCTTTGGTTCTTCCTTCATTCCAGAAATTTTCTCCCAAATATCCGCAAGTTCTTCTTACGACAGTTAGTTTTGCTCTGTCTTTATTGCCACATTGTGGACAATACCATTCGTTGTCATCATTTAAAAGCATTTCTCCATCATAGCTACATTCTGCACAATAGTCAGATTTTGTATTAAATTCTGCGTATTGGATATGGTTATAAATATATTCAACGATTGTTCCAAGAGCTTTTAAATTGTTTGCCATATTTGGAATTTCTACATAGGAAATACATCCTCCTGATGATAGGTCTTGAAATTCTGATTCAAAATCAAATTTTTCAAAAGCTGATATATTTTCTCTTACATCAACATGGAAAGAATTTGTATAATAACCCTTGTCGGTTACATCTTTAATATCGCCAAATCTTTTTCTATCGATTGAGGCAAACCTATTTGTAAGATTTTCTGCTGGTGTTCCATAAACTGCAAATTGAAGTCCTGTTTCTTTTATCCATTCTTGTTTTTTTTCATTTAATAAATTCATTATTTTTAAAGCAAATTTTTTGCCTTCTTTGCTTGTATGACTTACACCTTTTACAAGTTTGCTTGCTTCATAAATTCCAATATATCCAATTGTAACTGTTGCGTAAGCATTTTTTAAAAGTGGTTCTATTCTTTGATGAGGTTTAAGTCTTGCTATTGCTCCGTGTTGGAAATGAATTGGAGATGAATCGCTTGTTACATTTTTTAAATGTTCATATCTTAAAATTCCAACTCTTTTTACAAGATCCATTCTCTTATTTAAAATTTCAAAGAATTTTTCTTCATCATTTTTTGCAAGAATTCCAATTTGTGGGAGATTGATTGTGCAAACTCCAATATTAAATCTGCCGTCAAATTTATAATTTCCATTTTCATCCTTGTATGGTGGCAAAAATGCCCTGCATCCCATTGGAGAAAATACATTTCCTTCGTAATTTTCTCTCATTTTTTTGGCTGAAATATAATCAGGATACATTCTTTTTGCTGTACATTTTATAGATAATTCTGTTAAGTAGTAATATTTGCTTTCTTTTTTTATATTATTTTCATCCAAAACATAGATTAATTTTGGGAAAGCTGGTGTTACATAAACTCCAGCTTCGTTTTTTATTCCTTGTAATCTTTGTTTTAAAATTTCTTCAATTATTCTTACGGTTTGGTCCAAGTATGGATCATTTTCATCTGTGTGCATAAACAAAGTCACAAAAGGTGCTTGGCCGTTTGATGTCATAAGGGTATTAATTTGGTATTGGATTGTTTGAATACCAGATTCCAAATCTCTTTGAGTTAATTTTTTAGCCATTGCCTTTATCTCATCTTCATTTGATAAAATTTCTTTTGCTAACTTATAATTTTTATTGTAGGAAACTTCCAAATATTTTGAAAGACATGAAATATTTATTGATTGACCGCCGTATTGGTTTGAGGCGATTTGGGCAATAATTTGAGTCATAACATTACAAGCTACTTGAAAAGATTTGGGCGTTTCAATTGTCTTTCCATTTATAACTGTTCCGTTATCTAACATATCTTTCATATTTACCAAACAACAATTAAAAATTGGTTGAATCAAATAATCAAGATCGTGGATATGGATTGCTCCATCTTCGTGAGCCTCTACAAGGTCTGCGTCAATTAATTTTCTTTTTGCCAAATCTTTTGACACTTCTCCTGCTATCAAATCTCTTTGAGTTGATGCAATCAATGGATTTTTATTGGAATTTTCATCCATTACATCAATATTTGTTCTTTCAAGTAGACCTATTATATCATCATCTGTTGTGTTTGCTTCTCTTTTATAAGCATGGACTGACCTATAAGCTTCGTATGATTTTGCTGTTGCAGGATTTTTTTTATCGATTAATTTATAATAAACTTGATCTTCGATTTGATAAATTGAAATTTCTCTTTTATTTTCTGCTCTTTTTTCAATTTCATCTGCTATTTGTTCTGCTTGATTTTTTATATATACACCATTTGGAGAATTCATAGCTTTTTCTATAGCTATTTTTATTTTTTCTTTGTCAAAATCCACCTTTTGACCATTTCTTTTAACAACTTTAACCATTTTGCACTCCTTTTTTAATACTCTTATAGTATACCATATATAGATATATTAAAACAAGAGCCACAACATCTTGTGTGTTTTAGGTTTTTTTACCTGCATATTTTTTAAAATTTATTGGGCTTTTAAATACTTCGTTGAATAAATATAATTGAAAATTTTATTTAAAAAAAATATTTTTTCTGGTAATTTAAACAAAATAAAAAGAGAAAATCTCAAAAAGAAATTTTCTCTTTTTATATTTATTCTTAATTTTTAACTTGATATTCTAATTCATTATTTTTATCTAAATCTATTATGACATGATCGCCTTCCATAATATTTCCTTCGATAATTTTTCTTCCTAGATTTGTTTCAATATTTGCTTGCAAGAATCTTTTAATTGGTCTTGCACCATATTCAACGTCGTAGGATTTATCTAAAATATATTCGTGAGCCTTCTTGCTAAGTTCAATTGTAATTTCACGACTTTCAAGTCTTTTTGAAATATCTGCAATTTGTAGATCAATAATTTTATATATTTGATCTGATGTTAATGGTTTAAACATAACAATATCATCAATTCTGTTTAAAAATTCTGGTTTAAAAGAATTTCTTAAAGATGAATCGACAAGTTTTCTGTTTTCTTCATCAATACTTCCATCTTCTTTTAGTACATCTATCAAATAAGTTGAACCAATGTTTGATGTCATAATTATAATTGTATTTTTAAAATTAACAGTTCTTCCTTGACTATCTGTAAGTCTTCCGTCATCCAAAACTTGTAATAAAATATTAAAAACATCAGGATGAGCTTTTTCAATTTCATCAAATAAAATTACTGAATAAGGATTGCGTCTTACAGCTTCTGTCAATTGTCCACCTTCTTCGTAACCAACATAACCTGGAGCTGCACCGATTAATCTTGATACAGAATATTTTTCCATATATTCTGACATATCAATTCTAATCATATTTTTTTCGCTATCAAACATGGCTTCTGCAAGTGATTTTGCAAGCTCAGTTTTACCAACTCCTGTTGGTCCAAGGAAAATAAATGAACCTATTGGTTTATTTATATCTTTTAGTCCAGATCTTGCCCTTATTATTGCATCTGATACACTATCAACTGCTTCATCTTGTCCAATAACTCTTTCGTGCAACTTGTCAGAAAGTCCCAAAATCTTACTTCTTTCACTTTCTACAAGTTTATTTACAGGAATATTTGTCCAATTTGAAACTACATCAGCAATGTCTTCATCAGTAACTTCTTCTTTTATAGAAGAATTATCTTTTTGGTCTTTTTCTTTTTCCTTTAATTTATTTTCAAGTTCTGTAAGTTTTCCATATTTTAGCTCAGATAATTTTTCAAAATCGTAATTTCTTTCAGCTTTTTCGATTTCAACTTTTACCTTGTCAATTTCTTCTTTTATATCTTTTACAGAATTTATTGAATCTTTTTGGCTTTTCCATTTATTAAAATCAGCCTTGTATCTTTCATTAGCATCTGCCAATTCTTTTTCCAATGTTTCTAATCTTTTCTTACTCTTTTCGTCATCTTCTTTTTTAAGGGCTGCAATTTCTATTTGAACTTGTAAAATCCTTCTTTTTTCCTCATCCAAATATTCTGGCATTGTATCAATTTCAGTTCTTACAGTTGCACAAGCCTCATCCATCAAATCTATTGCCTTATCTGGCAAAAATCTATCAGTTATATATCTATTTGAAAGCTCTGCCGCCGCAATTACTGCTTGATCTTGAATTCTTATTCCATGATAAATTTCATATTTATCCTTGATTCCTCTTAGAATTGAAATAGTATCTTCTACACTTGGCTCATCTACCAAAACTTTTTGGAATCTTCTTTCAAGGGCTCCATCTTTTTCAATATTTTCTCTATATTCATTTAAAGTTGTTGCACCAATTACTTTAATTTCTCCACGCGCAAGCATTGGTTTCATTATATTTGAAGCGTCCATTGAACCTTCTGTTTTACCAGCCCCAACAATTGTATGAAGCTCGTCGATAAACATAATTATTTGTCCATCAGATTTTTTTACTTCATCAATGACTGACTTCAATCTTTCTTCAAATTGTCCCCTGTATTTTGCTCCTGCAACTAAGCTTGCCATATCAAGGGCGAATATTGTTCTTCCTTGAAGTGGTTCTGGCACATCTTTATTTACAATTCTTTGAGCAAGACCTTCGACAATTGCAGTTTTACCAACACCTGGTTTACCAATTAAAACAGGATTATTTTTCTTTCTTCTTGAAAGAATTCTTTGGCAATTTCTAATTTCACTATCACGTCCAATAACTGGATCGATTTTTCCTTCTCTTGCTTCTTTTGTCAAATTTCTACCATATTTTTCCAAAGGATTGTTTGTTTCTTCTGGATTATCGTTAGTAATTTTTTGACCTTTTCTGACCTTTTCAAGCTCATTTGAGAAATTTTTAGCGCTTAAACCAATCTCCTTAAAATAATCACTTAATTCGGTATTTTCATTTAAAATAGTTAAGAAAATGTGTTCTGTTGAGATAAAAGAATCTCCCATTTTCTTTGCACAATCTTCACTTTTTAATAAAACTCTTTGAAAAATTGTATTTGGATAAATATTTGCAGAACCTGATTGGCTTGGCAAATTTTCCATTTTTTCTTCCATCTTGTTAAGTACTTTTTTGTACAAGCCCATATTAGCTAAAACTTGGCTTACGAAAGAATCTGAATCTTCTATCAAGGCGTAAGCTAGGTGGATGATGCCAACTTCTGGGTTGGCATTTTTGATTGCTAATTGACTTGCTTCATTAATAGCTTCTGTTGATTTTTGAGTAAATTTGTTAAAATCCATAATCCTATCCCCCTAATTTATTTCCTTTAATTTTTTATATAGGTCAATTTGATCTTCACTTAAATTTTTTGGATTGTCGATAAGAATTTCTATATAAAGATCTCCAATTTTTCCTTTTAAATCCTTATATCCCTTACCTTTAATCCTAATTTTGTTTCCAGCTTCAATTTTTTCTGGAATATTTATTTTAAATTTTCCATTTGGAGTGTCGACAGTAATTTTTTCGCCAAAATAGGCATCCCAAGGAGAAATTCTTTCCTTTTTAATAATATCAAGCCCATCAAGCCTGTAAGTTGAATCTTCCTCAATTTCTACTGTCACATAAATATCAGCATTCAAATTATATTTTGAACCATCAATTTTTAATTTTTTGCCACTTGTCATTCCGCTTGGAACATTTATATTTATTTCTTTAATAGAATTTGTTTCTTTATCTTTAATTTTAAGCGTTCTAGATACGCCACTCATTGCTTCATCTAGTGATATATTAACCTTGGCTTTAATTTTTGATTTTTTATTTTTGGTAAAACCATTTTTAAAGCTTGAACCGAATCCTCCAAAATTTGTTGAAGAAGTTCTTGAAGATGATCTTCCTCCACCAAACAAAGTTTCAAAAAAATCTGAAAATCCAGAGGATCCTCCTGTACTACTTGTGTAGGTATAAGATCCATTTCCAGCTCCAAAATTTGAAAAAATATCTGAAAAACCATACTGAGATGGGTCAAAATTTTGACCTTGACTAAAGTTTCCACTTTGTCCAAACATATCGTATTGTTTTCTCTTATTTTCATCAGATAAAACTTCGTAAGCTTCATTTATTTTTGCAAATTTTTTGCTGGCTTCTTTATCATCAGGATGAAGGTCAGGGTGGTATTTTTTTGCAAGCTTTCTATAAGCCTTTTTAATTTCATCAGCATTCGCTTTTTTATCTACACCTAATATTTCATAATAATCTTGATATTTCATAAAACCTCCATCAATTTCTGACCATCTTTGACCTTAATCTTACTATACTAAGTTTTGATTTGATTTCAAGAATAATAAAAAGTATTTTTTTTATAACGATTAAATTTTTGAAAAATATTTTTGTCAATAAAAAAATCTTTAAAAAAAGAGATAGAATTTTCATCCTATCTCCAAAATTTTTTGTTATTTTTAAATAATTATTTATTTATTTTTTGTTTTTTTCCTATTACAAAAAGTCCTAAACTTGAAATAAGTATTAATATTATACTTACAAATGCAATTGAATTAACTCCTGTTTTTGGAGAATTTTTTGCTTTTGTTTTTGAATTATTGTTTGCACTAATTTTTATTTCATTCTTTTTCCATTGAGCTACAAAAGTGTGATCTTTTTCTACTTTATATTTATCTCCTGGTTTGTAGTTTGAACCTTTCCAATACAAAAATGTATAACCTTTTTTGCTAGGTGCTTGTGGAAGTGTGATATAAGCGCCTTTTTTAATTTTCATAATTTTTGCTTTTGTATCGCCATTCCAATTTCCTCCATTAGGATCTATTGTAATTGTAAATTCTTCAGTTACAACAGGAGGTATTTTTGCAATCCATTTAGCATAAACCGATGTATCTTTTTCAATTTTTATTTGACTAAATTTATTAATAAGTCCTTCGTCTAAATACCACATACCTTATTTGAATTCAAATTTGTTGTATGTAATTTAGAATGAGTTTTTATATTGTCAAAATTATTGAAAGCTATTTAATATTTTTAAATCTAAACTAATTTCATCTAAAGATTTAATTATTATGTTTTTTATTATCCATTCATCATCTTTATTTTTTCTTTGTGCATAATAACCACACGCCATATCTTTTAAAATGCCTATTGACTTATCTATTTCGTACATTTCTTTTAAAGATATTATTTTAGAATCTTCTATTTCGTGTTCTTTTCCACATAAAAATTGCCACATTCCATCATCAGCGTCATGACTTACATATAAAATAGGATTTTCTTTATCTATTATATGAGAACAAGTAATTACTGCCGTATTTGGATTATCGTAAAATGGAAATTTTTCATCTAATGCTTTGGCTTTTTTATTAAATTTTAACTTATCAAATAATACCATTTTTAATATCTCCATTTTTTATTAATACAAAAATTTCTACAAAATAACTTTACAAACTTAATTATAATCTAATAATCAAAAATTATAACAACTCCATGTTCAAGCGAAAATTCTGCTGCTTGCCACAAAATGGAAAAGGCAAATTTTGCTAAAGATTCAGTATTATAAATTTTCTTTTCACAAACTTTTTCTATTCCTTTTTCTTTGCTATAAATTTTATCAACAGGATAGCCTTCTGTTTTGCCCCATGAAATTATAGTATCCCTATCAGCCTTCCATTCAAAAGAATTATATACATTCAATTCATCAAGAAGCAAACGGCTTGTTGCTAAAACACTTTTTTCTGAATTTGGCAAATAATAATCAAACATTATGTCCCTATCAATAGGTAGCCACCAACCATTTCCATCAAATAAGGATAGGCGAAAATCCTTTGTTTGAAGAAATTCTAATACAATAGGATCTTTATAAATATCAATATTTTTTTCCATTGTTTTTGGCAAGTCTTTGTGAGTATATTTTGAAGCAATATAAAGTAATAATGCGTTTAAAGCATCCCAATCTGGTTTGTCTGTATAATAGGGAGTAGTATCGTAATCCTCATTCCATATCGATTTAGAATTTATTTCTAAACCTTTTTCAATAGCTTTTTTCCATTCAAGAACAATTTCTTTAGTTTCTTCTAAAGAAAGCTCTTCGTCATCTTCTCCATTTTCATCTTGAACTCTTATAGTTTCATATTTCAATCCATTATCTTCAGCAAATTGTTGAATAACAGTTTTCCAATTATTCATATAATAGCGAATTAAAGTACCAGCATATACATCAAGTCCCATTGTAAATACTTCCTTTCGAATATATTTTTTATTTACAGCTTTTCTATCAGTTTCCTATCTAAAATATAGGTTATTCTTCTATTTACTCATCCACAGATTCATATAATTTATCTATTTTTTCATTAATTAAAGCCTTATCCATAGAATTATCAGAAAAATAAAATAATTCTGTTTCTCCAATTTGATTTTTTTCAAGATAACATTGAAGGACACCTAGAGCTGGCAATGTGTAATAATTGACAACTCCTGTTGAAAACTCTTGATTGTCTGGATATATAAATTTTGGAGTCTTTGCTATATTTAAAACTTCAATAATCATTTGACTTATCTTATCTGTTGTTATTTTGTTATTCTCATCATAAATAATTTCTATAGCCATAACGCTTTCATCATATATAAATTTTTGACCGTATTTATCTTCTATAATTTGTTTTGCTTTATCAAAAAAATCTTCTTTTTTCAAAATCGTAGCAAGGTATTCATCTCTGCAGGCAAAGTGATATATATTATCATATATCAAATCCCTAACCTTAAACTTTATACCATTTTCATCTTCAAATATTCCCTCATTTTTTTGTCTATCAAATGATTTAACAGCTTTAAAATTATGTTCTGGATAAGCTTTATTCAAACACATAAGAATTCTTTGGTCAGTATCTTTTCCTGACAAAGGATTATCTTCATCTCTTTTTAGACCACAGCCACTAAATAGAGATATTAATATAACAGTTACCAATCCTAGTATAATTTTTTTCATATTTTATCCTTATTTTTTATCGTTAATCCAAAATTTCAAAATATTATTTTTGTAAAATCATTATTGGTTTAAAATCAATTTTCCTTTAGTCATTTCTTTTTAAAATAGATACAGAGTTTATAGCTATAGACAATATAACTAGAACCCATAATGCTTTGCTCATTGTAGGCATAATGTCCATAAGAGATGCCCAGTCTTCTTTGATTACACGACTAGCTCCATCAAAATATAATGCGCATACTGTTAAAGCTGTTAAAGACAAACTCAAAAATCTATATCCTTGTGCATTTTTATTTTTTATTGTTGCCATAACATTTAATAGTGCAAATATTATGGCACTTATTCCAAAAATTAACCACATAACTTTCTCCTTAATTTTCTATTTTTTTCTTCTCATTAGAATATTTACACCCACACTTTATACTAAAAAGCATAGAGCCAATTATCCGTACATACTCATTTTTTCTTGTTTTTTGCAAATTTTTAGATATTTTTAAACCTATTAGTAAGTTTTATAAGCTACTTTTTTATATATTTATCTGTCCTTCTGTTTAAATTAGTTGTAGCCACGTTCTTATCTCTTTTGATTCATTATATTATTAAATTTGTGCATAGTAAATAGAATGTCATTATATCAGTATGAAAATAAGGCTTTGCTTTTAATTAATTTTTTCTAAAACTTTGTTAAATTCATTAACTGAAGGCAATTTTCTAATATTTTTATTTAAAGCCCAAAAGATAGCTACTAAAAATATAATGAAAGATCCAATAAATATAGCCTTTGAACTTGATAAATATTCTCCTAAAAATCCACCAAATAAGCCTCCTAATGGTGCCATAAAAGTAGATATTC
Source organism: Anaerococcus sp. HMSC068A02 (assembly GCF_001811125.1). Classification (NCBI taxonomy): domain Bacteria; kingdom Bacillati; phylum Bacillota; class Tissierellia; order Tissierellales; family Peptoniphilaceae; genus Anaerococcus; species Anaerococcus sp. HMSC068A02. Next base: position 12,976 of record NZ_KV803756.1, read on the forward strand.
CAACCATAGCCCCCATAGCAGAACCTATTTTTTCACTTGGAACTATTATTTGAACCATAGTTTGAGCATAAACATTTACGACTCCTACAACAAACCAACCAAGCCCATACAAAACTACTCCTATTTTTATATTATTTTGAAAATTAGAAAAAAGAATCCAAGCTAAAGCTACAATCATCATTCCATAAATATATAATTTTCCTAAAGATATTTCTTTTAGTTTTGGAAATCCTGCAAATAATGACCCAAGTAAAAGTCCTGCTCCCATTCCTGCAAGCATAAGACTATAAAATATTTCATTTTTTGCAAAAGCTGGTAAAACTGCATTTATTGATGTAGCTGAAAAGTTAATAAAAACTATTCCAAAAACTAGGGCAAAAATTCTTGAATCTTTAAACAAATCAAGCCCATCTTTAAGAGATTTGAAGTGATTTTTTATTAGATTTTCTTTTGATTTTTCTTCTCTTTTTTGGGAATAGCTAAGTTTTTTTGATAAAAAACAAAATAAAATCCCAGTCAAAATAAAACTTATGGAATCAGCAAAAAAAGCTGTCATAAAACCACACATTGAAATTATAAAACCTGCAAGAGTATCAAAAATTGCATTTGATCCTTGATAAGCCATAGTCATCAAAGAATTTCCTGTAACAAGTTCTTTTTCAGATAAAATTTTTGGAAGTAGAGATATTTGACCTGGATAAACAAGTTGATTAATCAAAGAAATTATTGGCATTATTATCATAATATGATAGACGCTCAATTTTCCAAATTTATACAAAAATGGAATAATTAAAATTAAAACTGCTTGAAAAAATTGAGATAAAATCAAAAATTTTTTCATATTAATTTTATCCAAAATTGGACTTAATAATAATTGAACTATTGCTGTTGAAGAGGTAAGAAAAAGAGTAAGGCCCGAATAAATTGTAGATCCACTCATTTTATAAATTAGAAGAGTCGATGCAATAGCATAAAGGCTATCTCCAAAATTTGTTATTAGTCGTCCCAAGAGCAGGACATAAAAATCTTTATTTTTAATCATTTTTAACATTCTCCTTATATTTAACGTTTTGATTTATTTGACAGTTGTATATTTTTTTACCAGTAAGGATTAACTTACTGGTTTTAGGATAATTTATAAATTTGTACCTGAAAACTTTCTTGGGTATCTTCATCTTCACTATATTTTTTTATTAAATCATTTAAGTCTTTTTCAAATGCTTCATAAGATTTGCCAGAAATTTTAAAAGAAAATACCTTCTCTTCTAAATTTTTATTAAATATTTCGCTATTAGGAATAAAAGCCTTGGCCACTGGCAAAAAATATTTTTGAGTGATTCCATTTATAAGTTCCGTATCAACTACTTCTATAATTTTATTTTGTTCTAAAATTTTTAAATGATAGTGAATTTTAGACCTACTTACGCCAAGGGCATCTGATAAATCTTGGGCATTTTTTGGACTTGTTCCCAAAGTCATAATTATTTTAAGCCTTAAAGGATCGCTTACAATATTAATTTCTTCTAATGAATTTAAAACATGAACTTCTTTCAAAATACACCTCCATAACTTATTTTCTTAATTGTAACTTAAATTTACTAGACAGTCAAATATTTTTTAACGTTAAATTTTATCATCAAAAAACAACCCTTAGATTTATAAAACCTAAGAGTTGTTTTCAAATTCCTGTTAAATTGTTTAATAATTTATTAGTAGATAAATGTTTAATTATTGAAAATTAATATCTTATAACAAAAATTTCTCATTCACTTTACATAATCATTTGAATAAATATATTATTTTAAAATTTTATTAATATATAATTTAACATTGATTTATAAACTTAGTCCTCTAAAAAATAATATATCTATTTATCTAAATTAATTAATACCTACTAAAGTATTTTTTCTGCAAGTAAAATTGTTCCGCCTAATCTTTCTACTTCTTTGATAAGATTAAATCCATTCTTTTTCCAAAAAGCTTTTGACTGAGGATTTCCTTTGTCAATGCCTAGGCGAACTTTTATTTTTCCTATTTTTTTAACATAATCTAAAACACTTCCAATAATTTCAGATCCGATACCTTGACCTTGATATAAAATATTTACCATAAAAAAGCCAATAAAACAGGTTTCTTCGTCTGGATAGCCATTTAAAATATCTAAAACAGCAACTAAAAGTTCATCTTTGAAAAATCCTAAATAATATTTATTATTTTCATTTACTCCTTCAGGTTTTAAGTAAAGGTCGCTTAGGATTTGTTCCCTACTTATCTCTGCCTGGCAGTAACGATAATATAACTTATTGCCTTGGCATAATCTGTATATGGTTTCAATATCATTTTCTGTAAGTTTTTCAACATTATAAGTTTTACTCATATTTTTTATAGTTAACATTTTATCACCTTGAATTCTTCCTTTTTAAATGTCAATTATCTTCTCGTCAATTCCACAACACTTTCCACATGGCTTGAGCGGTCAGTATGGATAATGTTTAATATTTTTCAAAACCCTCGTATGTGGGAACATATCAATTACTACTCATCTTATGATTTATTATATCATTCTTAGGCACAGAAAAAACAGCCCATAAAAGAGCTGTT
>NZ_KV803756.1:15676-23857 GCF_001811125.1 Anaerococcus sp. HMSC068A02
CAGAAAAAACAGCCCATAAAAGAGCTGTTTAGATTGTTGTTTTCTTGTTCTAATCGCATTACTTATATTACCTACAAACATTGCTATAGGTAGTAATAATATTAAAAGTATATTCAATACTATAAAAAATCTGTCCTTTTCATTTATCCAAAATATTAAGCCTATTAGTACAATAATTGGGCAGACAAATATTGATGTGAGTCCAGTTAGTCTTAGGTTTGTATAGTTTTCAAATGTATAGACTGGAAGTAGGTAAGAAATCACAAATATTACAAGTCCAAGTAAAAATAATTTTTTACTGATTTTTTTCTTAATATGCTTCTCTTTCTTTGACATTATATTGTTCGAATTAAATCTATAGTCGGTCTGCCTAAAATTCTCTTTAAGGAAAAATGGTAGATCAATATATTTATGACATAGACTAGGATTGAAAAACCTAAAAATATTTTATAATCATAGTATCCAAGCAGTATAGACAGGCTAAATTGTGGTGAAAGTATAGATATTGTTACAATAACAACTAGACTTATAAAACTTACTAAGAGAAAAGATCTTACTTGTTGGGTCTGTAAATAATTTTGTGTATCAACCCTTACCATTTTATCAAGATTTATGTTGATGCACAAAATTATTTACAGACCCTATTTTCTTTTACAATTCATAAATCTCATCTGCAACTTCGTTCAAAAACTCAATGTCATGAGAAACTATAATAATTATTTTCTCCTTATTTCTATATTTTTTTATTAGCTCAGATATTTTTTCCATATTGGAATAATCCATACCACTTGTAGGTTCATCGTAATAGACAAATGGAGAATCCTTACACATAAGAGATGCTATTGCAAGTCTTTGCTTTTGACCTCCTGACAAACTCATTGGATGCCTTTCTCTAAATTCGTCTAAGCCTAAATTTTTTAAAATGATTTTTGCCTTTTCTTCATCAAAATTCTTTACTCCTATACCAAGCTCTTTGAATACCTCATCTGTAAATAATTGATGATTTACGTCTTGCATAACAAGTGAAGATTTTTTAAGCCTTTCTTTCTTGGATAGTTTTTCTCCTTTAAAATAAATTTCTTCTTTTGATTTTTTCTTAAGACCTATTAAGCATCTCAAAAGCGTTGACTTTCCTCGTCCATTGGATCCTATTATTCCATAAATTTTCCCAAGCTTAAATGAGATGTCTTTTATACTTAAACACTCATCATCAGTAAATTTGTAGCTAAGATTTTTTATCTGATATTCTCCACCGTCTTTTAAATAAGGAACTTCTAATTTGCTTAATTCTTTATCCCTTAAACTTAAAGCGTTCAATTTATTTTTATCAAACTTTAAAAATTCACTTCTTGTATAAGTTTTTTTAAGTTTGCCTTTATCTATCAAAAATACACGATCAACTATGTCCATCAAATAATAAATTCTATGCTCTGCTACAATTATGCTTATGCCTTTTTCTTTTAGTATTTTAAGCATTTTTGTCAAAACACTTATGCTTTTAATATCCAAATTTGATGAAGGCTCATCCATAACTATAATCTTTGTGCCTGCTATATAAGATGCGGCAATGCAAAGAATTTGTTTTTCACCACCTGATAAATTAAATATATTTCTATTCAAAAGATTTTTTATCGGGAATATCTCAAGCATGTCCTTTAAACGCCTGTCCATTTCTTCTCTTGCAAGTCCAATATTTTCTAAATAAAACAATAATTCTAATGTCGTATTAACATTAAAAAAATATGTCTTAGGATTTTGAAAAACAGTTGAGACAAGCATTGAAATTTGATAAAGCTCCAAATCTTTTATATTCTTGCCATCAATAATTATTCCGCCCTTTGTCTTTGCGTTATCATATCTTACAGCTAAGCCATTGATAGAATTTATTAAAGATGACTTACCGCTTCCGCTTTTTCCTGTAAATAGCACGCACTCTCCCTCGCCTATGGATAGCGATATATCATCTATTATATGGTCTTCGCCATAAGCAAGGCTTAAATTTTTAATTTCTACCATATTAAGCCTCCCACAATAAGTCCAGCAATTAATAAAACATAAACAAAGTCAATTAGCTGTATCTTTACAGGAATATATCTGGTCTTGGCAATTGGATTTTCTATCGCCTTTGTTTCTGCCGCTTTTGCTATATCATCTGCAATGTTTGAAGATATAATTAATAGCGGAACCGAAACATACTCAAGATATTTGATTGGATTTCTAAAATTTATCCCTCTTACCTTCATAGCCATCTTAATGTTTTTCTTCTCTTCTTTGAAAGATGGGAAGAACCTAAACATGACCGCAACAGGTATAGAAAGATTTTTTGAAATTTTGAGCTTATCCATAGATGAAATTATTGCACCTACATCAGAGGTCTTTATCATGAAGCTTGCCGCCATAAATGGCAATAAAAACATTCTAAAGACAATAGGTATACTTAAAAACATCTTAAGTATTGGGTTTAATTCAGATAACACCATAAAATTAGGCAAGGAGTAAAGTATCCCACATAAAATAATCCATTTGAAAAGTGTTTTTTTGTATCCATTCAAATAAAGCAAAATACCAATAAGACAAACAATCGCTAGCTCAAAACGGATGTTTATGCTATGCATAACAGTTAAGCCTGCGATAAATACGACTAATATCTTACTGATGGGATTGGGATTAAAGGGAGTATTTGAAGAAAAGGTAGGCATTATACAATGCCTGCTTTTTCAAAGTGTTTCTTCAATAGAGCCTTGCCTATATATGCTCCAAGAATTCCTCCTAAGAAAGCACCTAAGGCTACTAAAGCCATGTGAGGATAAGTTATTAACTTTTCTAATACATCAACATAATCTTTTCCCATCATCATCAAAGACATCTCCATATATTTTTCTTTTGCTAAAAGCATTTGCATTAAAGAGCTACATATCCATGTGCTGAAGATTGCATAAGAAAGCATATTGTATTTAAATGAATTATAGTTTCCAATCTTTCTAATTAACTCTGCTATTATCATTACTATAAGCGATAGAACTAAAACTACGTAGGTATGACCAGCTGCAAACATCACAAGTGGTGATATCATACCGAAAATAAATAATGCCCATGGTTTTTGTACCTTAGTCATAAATAACATAACTACAGTTCCTGCAACTATGGCTAATACTGTCGGGTATATTAAAAACAATATCGGAATCATTCCCATCATACCAACACCAAACATCAAGGCGAAATATATTACAGCAAAAACACCGATACTTACTAAATCTTTCACTTTTAATTTTTTATTATCCATTGTAGTCCTCCTAATAAATAAATTCTTCTGCCATTTTTGTCTTTTCTATTAAATTCTTGTAAACTTTTGATTTTTGTAAAAGCTCTTCATGGTTGCCTTCACTTTCTACTTTTCCATTTTCAAGAACTACTATCTTGTCAGCATTTTCTATGGATTTCATTCTGTGTGAAATGATTACAACAGTTTTATCTTTAATCAAATTATTTAAAGACTCTTGAATCTTTTTCTCGTTGTCAACATCAAGGCTTGCTGCTATCTCGTCTAAGATCAATATCGGTGCATCTTTTAAGAAGGCCCTGGCTATTGATAATCTCTGTCTTTCTCCGCCTGATAGCTCAGCACCGTTTTCACCAATAACTGTATCGAAACCCTTGTCCATTTTTTCTATAAAATCTGTGCAGTTTGCAAGTTTTGCTGCTCTTTTTACTTCTTCGTCGCTTGCATCTTGCTTTCCAATTCTAATGTTTTCCATAACGCTTTGATTAAAGAGAACTACATCTTGAAAAACAATAGACACCTTATCAAAAAGGGATTCTGTTGATATTTCCTTTATATCTTTGCCATCGATTAATATTTGTCCTTCATCATAATCATAAAGTCTTGATATAAGTTTCAAGATAGTTGTTTTACCGCATCCGCTTGCACCTACTAAAGCAGTAACCTCTCCCTGCTTAGCTCTAAAGCTTACCCCATTTAAAACTTTTGCGTCTTTATTGTAAGCAAATTCAACATTTTTTAAATCAATATCAAAATTTTTTAGATCGTGGTCTTTCCCTTCTTGTAAATCTTGATTTTCAATTTCTTTTAGTCTTTCAATTTTTGGCGATAAATAAAATATCTCCATCATTCCTTCTTTAGATGCATCTAGAGAGTCTTTTATCTTCATAGCTGCTAGTAAATATCCTACAAGGTAGAGAGCACTTATCTCTTTATTAATAATTAGATTTACGCCAACAAATATTACTACAGCAAGGGAAATAAAGCTAAATATTGAAGATATTGACATAGTTAAAATATTTACTAATTCCGTCTTTAAGTGCACTTTTTCACTTTTATCCATTTTTTCATATAGCTTATCTTTCATTTCCTCTGATAAACCATAGGCTTTAATCTCCATCTGCATTTCGATATTTTCTTGAAAGCTTTCTGAGTTTTCTCTTAAGGCGTCATAATATCTTTTTTCTCCCTTAACTGAATGTTTTTTAGATAGTGGTATGAATATAAAGCTTAATATTGTTGGAATAATTACAGCTAAACCCATCTTGACATTGCTCAATAGCATCATGATGGATATTAGTGGGAAGAAGAGTACCATGCCGCCAACTTTTGGTATCGAATGGCTCATTGCATGCTCTATACCTTCAATATCAGCCATAATTGTTTGCGCTAGGTCTGAAATGTCATGTTTAGAAAAGTATGATAGAGGTAGTTTTGATAAATTTTCCGCTGTCCTTATTCTTAAATCTGCACTTTCTTGATAGGTTGTGCTATATAATTTATCGTATTCGACAGAAAGCAAAATATACATTGCTATCAAGGTCAAAACTGAGAATACTATATAAAAACCCTTGCTTTTGCCCATATTTTCCAAAATTTCCTGAGCAAAAATCATTAGTAATATGGCTGGAAGCATGTTTATACAATAAACGAAAAATGAGGCCAGTGTTGCTTTAGTTAAATTTCTAGCTCCTTTATCTGTAAGAGCAAATCTTTTTTTATAAAACTCCTTCATTTGAAACCCTCCATTCATTCGCACTGTTAAACATCTCTTGCAGTCTCTTGTACCTTGTATCTTTTGACATTAATTCTTCGTCAGAACCTCTTTCTATGATTTTCCCCTTATCCATAACAAGTATTTCATCAAGGTCTTTAATTGTAGATAGCCTGTGGGCAATCATGATGACTGTTTTATCCTTCATAAGATTTTTGAAAGCTTTTTGTAGTTCATACTCGTTATCTGGGTCAATTGATGCCGATGCCTCATCCATAATAATAATTTTGGAATCCTTTAAAATTGCTCTAGCAATTGCAATTCTTTGTTTTTCTCCACCAGATAAGTAAACTCCTTTTGAGCCTATTACAGTATTTTCTCTTTCTGGAAATTTATCTAATATTAGATTACATCCAGCTAATTTTAAAGCTCTCATAACATCATCTTTTGTAGCTTCTTTATTTGCTAAAGCAACATTGTCATAAATGCTCTTCTTAAATAATTTTGAGTCTTGAAAAACAAAGGAGATAGCTTTAATTAAGGCTTCGTCAGAATATTCAGATATTGGAATCCCACCTATCTTTATCCTTCCTTCATTAACATTGTAAAAACCTGATATTAGTTTTGCTACTGTTGATTTGCCTGATCCAGATGAACCTACAAGTGCGTAGGACTTTCCTTCTTCTAAATTAAAGGATAAATTTTCAATGACAGCCTTATCATTGTAAGCAAAGCTAACATTGTCAAATTCTATATTATAGTTTTTAAAATTATTGACATTACCATGCAGCAATTTGTCTTTTTGCATATCCTTGTAAAGCGCCTCTAAAGTATCTACTGCATAATTTCCTTGAGAAATATACATGGAGTACCACATCATTCTCATAAATGAAACAAAGAGAACTCCCGATAAAAATAAAATCATGATAAGCTCAAGTAAAATCACCTTGGCGCTAGCTAAGCTTGTCATAAAATAAACTATAGGAATAATTAAAATTGCAATCAAACCAAAAAATAACCATTGATACAAAACATAAGGCTTTTTACAAGATAGGGAATAATCATAAGCATATTTTGAGTAATCTTTTATCGCCTTATAAAAGCTTTTAAATGACTCTACATTTGCTCTAAATATTTTTACAACTTGCATTCCTCTTACGTATTCAACAGTTTCAGCACTTAGTTTAGATAGGGCTTCTTGGTATATCTTCATAAATTCTTGCTCGCCCATCATCGCCCCTAAAATTAAGCCGCCAATTATTGTAAGAGCAATCAAGGTGATGCCAGCCCTTATACTTACTATAAAGCCAAGTGCAAGTATAAGCACGGGTGTAACTATTGCCTGAGAGCTATCTGGAATCATGTGGGCTACAACCTGATGAGTTTGTGCGGCATTGTCATCTATGATCTTTCTTATTTGACCAGATGGATTTAAGTCAAAGAACCTAAAACTTGCTTTCTCTAGACCGTCGATCCCCCTTTTTCTTAAATTTGTTTCAAGCCTAAATCCCAAGATGTGTGAAAACATTCCTGAAACAAAATAAAATATCGCTCCACTTGTTAGTGTAATAACAGATTTTAATGCTAAGCTCTCTGCACCAGATAAATTTGAATTAATTATTAACTTATCCAGAAATTTGTAGATTAAATAATATCCATATACCGTAAGTGCAGCAGATATAGCAGAAAAAACTATAGCTAAAACCCCAAGATATTTTTTATCCTGTACATAAGCAAATAGTTTTTTGTAAATTTTCATAATCATATCTCCTTTCTTTGATGTTCCTTTTAGATATAAATTTTCTTAGTTGATAATAACTATCATTGCTTTTCTATTATACATCGGCTATAATTAATAATACAATAGTTTTGAATTAATAAAGCTAATTGGAATATTGTCTAAAAGGGATATGTGAATTATGAGTTACTATGATTTTGTAAAAGATTATATGAAAGTAGATGAATGTAAAAACAATAAAAAGTATTCAAGTGCAGGTCACACTTTTTGTTGGAAAAAAGAGGATTCAACTTATGCAGATGATCTATATTGGTTTTATGAAGGAGATGGATTTATTATTGATGTCCATGATTTTTATATCAGAGAGGAAGTGATTCAAAATAATACCTATAGTATGACAGACTATGTTTCAATTTATTCAAGTTACATTGTCAGTGCAAACGGAGAAAAGTTTAGTCCGTATCAAACGCTTACTGCAAACTCTTTATGTATTCTTGATTTTGACAATATAAAAGATGACTTTCTATTTTTATTACATGAAAATTCATATTATCTTTCTGTTTCCATTGGCTTTAAAAGAAAACTTTTGGAAAAGCACCTATCATCCATTAATATAGATCCAGAATCTTTTTATTCGAACTTACTTCAAACTAATCAAATTATACTTACAAAGGCCCTAGAAAAAGTGGCAATGGAAATCTTGAATTGTAAGATGGATGTCCCTGCCGCTGATTTTTTCTTTAAAGCCAAAGCAAATGAATGGGTAAGTATAGTTATTGACACATACTTAAATAGAAAAAAATATAAAATTGAGTCTGATGATAATAAAGCACTTGAAGATGTAGCAAGATTCTTAGATGACCATTTCGCCATGAATGTAAATCAAGAAACCCTTGAGAAAATATCTAAAATGAGCGGAACAAAATTAAAAAATATATTCAAAGAAAAATATGGTCAAAGCATTACAGAATACACCCAAAGAAAAAGAATGAATGTAGCTGAAACTCTTCTCTTAAATACCGAACTACCTATAAAGGAAATTGCAGAATCTGTTGGATACACATCCCATAGCAAATTCTCCATTTATTACAAAAGATATAAAGGAAAACTTCCTAGTGAAGTTCGTCATTTAGCTTGCAAACATCACAATTTAAAATGCGATTATTGTGATTAAAATTAATTTTTTTACAAGCCATGTTTTTATATAAATTTAAGTGTATATGTACATATATAGTCTGAATAAAATTGATTTGAAAAATGAGAAAAAAATAAAGGCAGTCCGAAGAGGGGCTGTAAATATCAGGATTTAGGTTGATACACAAAATTATTTACAGACCCTTTTAATTTTATTAATATATAATTTGACATTGATTTATAAACTTAGTCCTCTAAAAAAAATAATATATATTTATCTAAGTTAATTAATACCTACTAAAGTATTTTTTCTGC
>NZ_KV803756.1:23957-27045 GCF_001811125.1 Anaerococcus sp. HMSC068A02
AATCCATTCTTTTTCCAAAAAGCTTTTGACTGGGGATTTTTCTTGTCTATGCCTAGTCGAACTTTTGCTTTGCCTATTTTTTTAATATAAGCTAGAACACTTTGAATTATTTCAGTTCCTATCCCTTGACCTTGGTATAAAATATTTACCATAAAAAAGCCAATAAAACAGGTTTCTTCGTCTGGATAGCCATTTAAAATATCTAAAACAGCAACTAAAAGTTCATCTTTGAAAAATCCTAAATAATATTTATTATCTTCATTTACTACTTCAGGTCTTAGGTAAAGGTCACTTAAGATTTGTTCTCTACTTACCTCTGCCTGGCAGTAACGATAATATAGCTTATTGCCTTGGCACAATCTGTATATGGTTTCAATATCATTTTCTGTAAGTTTTTCAACATTATAAGTTTTACTCATGTTTTTTATGTTTAATATTTTTGTCACCTTGAATTCTTCCTCTTTAAATGAAAATTATCTTCTCGTCAATTCCACAACAAGCAAATTAAAATACTCTTATCTGGATGCTTGGCATTGAGAATCTGGATGAGGCTAAAATTATTTTAGCACAAATCAATGATTATATAATCTAATCAATATTTATAATAACCAGTGCCCACGATGAAATTATATATTCTTTACCATCTTCTTAACCTAGCTAATCTTTTGTCTTAATTTTCTGTATTTTGAAAGTCTTTACTTGTGAAATTTATAAAAGATAACTCTTTTACATCTTTTCAGGATATATTTATGTTCAGGTTTTCCTCTATATATTAATTTATTATGTTATAATGAAATTAATTAAGAAAGGAGGCTCTCATGGACAAAATTTTGATTGGCAATGGGAATACGGAAAACTATATTCTTTTAAATAAAATAAATCGACACGGACTAATCAGCGGCGCTACTGGAACTGGAAAAACCGTAACTCTAAAGGTGCTTACGGAAGGTCTCTCTGACGCTGGAGTTCCGACCATTCTTGCGGATGTGAAGGGCGATCTTGCAAATATTTCAAAGCCTGGCAAGATGAATGACAAATTAAATTCAAGGCTTGAAGAACTTGGTATCTCTAATTTTGATTTTAAAAATTATCCTGTAAATATGTGGGATATCTACGGCGAAAAAGGAATTCCACTTAGGGTTACTATTTCAGAGATGGGCCCTCTTATGCTCGCAAATATTTTAGACCTAAACGATACTCAGGCTGGGGTTTTAAATATTATTTTCAAAGTTGCCGACAGTGAGGGTCTTCTATTAATCGATTTAAAGGATCTTAAACAGATGATAAATTTCGTCGGTGAAAATAGGGACGAGATTAGTAGGACTTACGGCAATGTGGCTAGTCAAAGTCTCTCTTCAATTTCTAGAAAGCTTTTGTTTATTGAAGATGCTGGCGGAGATTTATTCTTTGGAGAACCTGCGATAGACATCGGCGATTTTATTAGAACAGATCCAAGTGGTAAGGGTGTTGTAAATATTTTAAATGCTACAAAATTGATCTCAAATCCACTTCTCTACTCCATGCTTCTCCTATACTTGCTTTCAGAAATCTATGAAAACTTCCCAGAACTTGGAGATTTGGACAAACCTAAGCTTGTATTTTTCTTTGACGAAGCGCATTTACTATTTAACAACACTCCAAAAGTTTTACAAGACAAGATTATCCAAGTCGTTCGTCTCGTGCGCAGTAAAGGAGTGGGCGTCTTCTTCATCACACAAAATCCTCTCGACATACCAGAATCCATTTCGTCACAACTTTCCAACAGAATCATACATCAACTAAGAGCTTATTCTCCAAAGGAACTAAAGGCGATAAACGCTGTTGCAGACACATTTAGACAAGATGAATCCATGGATATAAAAGAAGAAATCATAAATCTTAGAACCGGAGAAGCATTGGTTTCATTTGCCGATGAAAGTGGTGCACCAACTGTAGCAGACAAGGCACTAATCCTTCCGCCCCACTCATCCTTTTCAACACTAACCGATGAGGAATATAGAGTCTTGGTTAATTCTTCTCCACTTTATACAAAGTACAAGGAAGCAATTGACAGACAATCCGCCTACGAAATTCTTTTAGAAAGAATTGAAAGAGAAAAGTTTGAAGCTGAAAAAGAAAAAATAGATGCCGAAAGACAGAAGGAACTTGATGCTCAAAAAAAAGAATTCGAAAAAGCACAGAAATCCAACCGCAGCCAAAAGACTTACTTCGATAAGGGCATCGACTCCATGCTCGGCACCATTACGAGAACCATTGGTCGTGAAATCGCAAGAGGCCTCCTAGGTTCCATAAAAAAAAGAAGATAAGATAAAAAGGCAGGAACAAAGTCCTGCCTTGATGTATTTTCTTAATTCTTAAATGTGTTTGATATTTTCTAATAATAATTTTTTCATCTCAATTTTGAAATTTCTGCAATATCTATCTCACAGCCACAACTCATCGATATCTATCAGAAACTCAACCCTAGCGATTTCTCGGTTGACCTATCCGTGGGTAAATTTCTGAAAATCATTAAATAACCAAATGAAAAATTTTCAAAATTTCCTAAAAATCTCAGTACTACTTGGTTTTTACAATTATTTTTCTTTAAGTTTTGATACAAACACTACACTCTCCACATGGGTTGAGCAGACAGTATGGATAAAGTTTAATTTTTTCCAAAAGCCTCGTATGTGGAAATATGTCCAATTAGTATTCATCTTATGATCTATTATATCATTCTTAAGCACAGAAAAAACAGCCCATAAAAGAGCTGTTTAGGTTATTATTTTCTTGTTTTAGTTACATTACTTATATTAGATGACCTACAAACATAGCTATAGGTAGTAATAAGATTAACATAATATTCAACACTATAAATAATCTGTCCTTTTCCTTTCCCCAAATATTAAACCTATTAGTCCAATAATTGGGCAGACAAACATTGATGTGAGTCCAGTTGGTTTTAGGTTTGTATAGTTTTCAAATATATCTACTGGAAGTAGGTAATAAATCACCAAAATTGCGATTCCAACTACAAATAATTTTTTACTTTTTCCTTCATATACTTCTCTTACTTTGAAATTATATTGTTCGAATTAAATCTATA